>JAGPEQ010000001.1:1772-168391 GCA_018056955.1 Bacteroidales bacterium
GTAACCACAATATTAACCTTTTGCCGGTTAGCTACAATGTACAGTTTACTATCTCCGATATAAACGGGAACAAAATTCCTAATGCCAAGGTATTTGTTGATACCCTTTTAGGCGAAACCAATAGCGAAGGATTAGCCTCATTCACCGTAAGCAGAGGATTAAAAACCGTAAGCATTCAAAAGGAGGGTTTTGTTAGTACCGATTTTTGGATGGAACTAAGTTCCGATAGCTCTGTAAATGTTTTCCTGACCCCCGTTTACGGCGATGTTCATCAGGTTATGTTTAGTATAACAGGAACCGGGCCAAAAGGAACATGGCCGCTGGATAACGCCTTTGTTAAAATCTATAACGGTACCCAGCTTTACCATCAAGGTAAAACACATAATGGTGTTGCAACACTTTACCTGCCCAATGGAAACTACTCATACGAGGTGAGCCTGGAAGGGTATCAAGGCACTGAACAGACTGAATTCACAGTAAACAGCAACCCCATCGAAATTCCAGTTCTGCTAAACCAGCTAACCTATAGCATCACCTTTGATGTGCAAAGCGGGGGTAGCCCTGTTGCCAATGCAACCGTAAAAATTAACGGCTATTCCGACCAGCTTACCGACGCCAATGGCTTAGCTACCTTTAACCAAGTAGGATACGAAAAGGGGTTACAGTTTAGCGTATTACACCCCAACTACTACACCATTTCCGGAACCTTAGATGCTACAAAGTCAGAAACCATAAGCGTAAACCTCACCCCAACCTCAACCGATATTGTTGACCCCGACAAGAACTTATCAATGTACCCCAATCCGGCAACAAGCCACATCAGGATTGAGGCAAATGAGACAATTGAATCCGTATCCATAGTTTCAATAAACGGAACATTAATGCATTGGGAACAAGTCAACAATAGCAGGCACACCATCAACCTAAACTTGCCAACAGGAGTTTACGTGGTAAGGTTTACAATGAGTAACGGTAGGTTATACTATAGAAAGCTAATGGTACACTAACCATATCAACCAACATTGTTAATAAGTATGGGCATAAAAACATGCCCATTTCTTTTTATATGACCGAAATATTTTTACATTTGGCACAAATCAATGTGTTTAGTAAGTGTTAAGGTTTTTCAGGTTTTTCTCGTTACACAAATTTGCTCTGGCATTATCATTGGTTGCCATAACCACGCTATCGGTTGTGGTTTGGCAATTAGCCCAAAATATCGACCGGCAGAACATTCAAACAATCAGTGCCGACCTTCGGTCAGCAAACAACGATGTAATCAGGGATATTGAGCGTAGTTTCTGGGACATTAAGTTAGCCGATTACCAAAACGACGATGATAACGAAATTATTTTTGGGAAGAACATTAACCTGGAGGAATCATCCCTTTTCAACCTGGACAATAACAAGCTTTTTGGCACCAATGTGCTTTTACTCCATAACAACAGGTTTTACGCTAAGGCGCTTTTCAAAACTAGTACCCACGAATTTGAGTACTGGTATCCAATTGCTAGAACTTTTAACCTTTACAACGCCTTAACCGGGAACCGGTTAGCAATTCTAACTGATAATGAAAATACCCTCCTTAGCCAGCCATTAACCCTTGCCCGAGCAAAAAACCTAACAGGCGATAAAACGGCTTTAATAGCAGCCGAAGGAGTTAAAAGCAATAGCTGGGTTTTACTTGTTTTACCATTGCTGCTGTTGGTTGTGGCTACAGCTGTAATTTACTCACTATTAAAAAGGTCGAACTGTCGCTTTTCAGGTACTAATTCCTCCGGTAAAACAGTACATAATAATGCCCGCGAAGTGCTAGCGCAAATTAACCTAAAATCGGCACTTAACAACTCAAACGTTGCGCTTAGGGTTATTGATACCAACTTTAGGGTGATATTCCAGAACCAGGAGTACGAAAAGCTAACCTCGGTTACGCTCAGTAAACCAAACCATCCATTATGCCACGAATCGTTCGGAAGCATATATTGTCACACTGACGAGTGCCCCGTCAGGAGTATCCTAAATGGAGCCAAAGAGGTTAAACGCGAGGAGACAAGATTCCTACCTACTGGCAAAAAGATTCTTGTGGAGTTACATGCCTACCCATTAAAGGACGATAATGGCAAAACAATTGCGGTTGCCGAGGAGATAAAAGATATCACCGGAGTTCACTATACCGAGGAAATACTCCGGCAAACCGAAAATCAGTTTACCGTTTTCACCGACTCCTTACCTTTTGGGGTATTCATTGAGGATGGACTTACCCACGAAATTGTTTACCAAAACTTTTACCTTAAGCAGCTTACCGGTAATACCGGTTTTAAGGAGTTCATCAAGGGGGCAGAAATAATTGGCGCGGATGCCGATAACAATGTTACTGAGTTCCAGCTCATGGACTCCTCGGGAATAATTCGGTATTTCAATTTACATCAGTTCAAATTCCTTGGCGTAAATAACAGGTTAAAGATTGGAGGCCTGTTTGTTGATAATACCCGCAAAAAAGAAATTGAGCACTACCGCGATGTACTAGCCAAGGCAATTGAGTTTACTCCGGTAAGTATAGCCATCCTAACACCCTACTTTGAGTTTGAGTTCATCAATCCGAACTTTACTGAGATTACCGGCTTAACCATTGAGAACCTATTTAGCAAAAGTATTTCCGATATCAACCTGGAATATAATGGCGGCAAGCATATTCAAAAGGCACTCGACTCCGTTAGGGCTGGTAAAACCTGGCAGGGTGAGCTACAGCTAAATGGCAAGAATAGGGAGCGGATTTGGGTAAGCGCCTCGTTTACCCCGGTAATGTTTGAATCGAAACTTCAGCATATCCTTGTAATACTTGAGAATATTACTCGCCGTAAGGAATACGAAAAGGAACTTATACTTGCCAAAAACAAGGCTGAGGAATCGGATAGGATTAAAACCACATTCCTGAACAACATCTCGCACGAGATTAGAACACCGCTAAATGCCATTATTGGATTCTCATCGGTTTTAACTGACCCACACTTAGGCCAGTTTGAACGCAGCGGCTTTTCCGATTTAATCTACAAGAACTCACAGGAACTGCTTCAAATCATTGAGAACCTGTTGGAAATATCGCAAATTGAAGCTGGCGAAATCAAGATAAGCAAGACCGAGTTCTCCGTTAATGCCCTGATGAACGAGATATACAGCACGTTTGAGGAGCAGGAAAGAGGAAGCTCGCGTATTAAGCTGAGCCTGCGTAAGGAAATTTTCCAGGACGACCTAGTTGTGCTTAGCGATCCGTCCCGAATAAAACAGGTTTTAAAGCACCTGCTTTCAAACTCGTTCAAGTTTACCACCAATGGTTTTGTTGAGTTTGGTTACAGACTTAAGGATGAGAATAACCTCTTATTCTACGTTGTTGATAGCGGCATTGGCATTGAACCCGACAAAATGGATTTGATTTTTAATCCCTTCCGCCAGGCCGATAGCTCAAGCACCCGCAGGCATGGTGGGCTGGGTTTAGGCCTTGCCATATCCAAGCATGTGGTGGAAAAGATGGGCGGGAAGATATGGATTAACAGCACGCCCGGCTCGGGAACAAGCGTATTCTTCTCCATTCCCTTTATCCCGGTTAAACTTAAGTTTGAAAACGCAAATACTGGAAACGGGTTAAAGGAGTTTAACTGGGACGGCAAAACCATTCTGATAGCCGACGATATTGATGCCAACTTTGTATTCTTTAAGGCAGCCCTACAGAAAACAAAAGCCAACCTGATTTGGGCGCGTAACGGCCTTGAGGCCCTAAATTACGTTCGCAATGGCGAGCCCGTTAACCTAATACTGATGGACCTGGTAATGCCCGAGATGGATGGCTTTGAGGCAACCCGTATCATAAAATCAATAAACCAAAAACTACCGGTTGTAGGCCAAACCGCCTACCCTGAAACCATATCGAGCAATAAGCTTGCCGAGTGTGGCTTTGATACCGTTCTGGAAAAACCCATACGCACCAACCAAATGCTTATGGAAATTGATAGGTTTTTGGTGAACTAATAGTGATGGGGCGGAATGATTCGGAATGGTAGAATGAAAGTGAATTAGAGCACGTTAAACCGAAATGGGGATACGAAACATTTTTAGTGAAAATTCATCAATTGACGAATCTCAGTTCAATATTATCATAAGTAATAAGTTGCATTGATTGTCTAAATCTACCTTGCTTTCATTACGGCTTTAAACTACCTGGATCCCAAAACATTAAATTTCGTTTCGTTCTATTTTGGAATTCCCCCTGAATCATTCAAATGCTAAACACGAAAACAGTTGAGTCCCCAACGCTGGAACTCATAAAATCACTTCTGGCTAAGCCCTATCTAAAAAATTTCTAACTTGTAGGAGGCACCGCCTTGGCCCTTATGTATGACCATCGTAGGTCGTTTGACATAGATTTGTTTACAAATACCGATTTTGATGCATACAGGTTGTTCGAACAGGTGCAGCATGATTTTTCATTTCAAGTGAACTTCACCGCTCAGAATACAATTAGGGGTAGTATAAATTCAATCAAAGTGGATTTAATTGCCTACAACCCCCATTTATTCCCAATAGTGCAGCAGGAAGGGATTCGCTTGCTGGGCAGGGTCATACATTGCACCCGATAAACCTACCTCCAGCGGAACGTAACAACCTCGCGTCCATCCATTTGGTAGGCGAACTGCCTGCCGCTACACTTCACTGTTACGCCTGCAGGCTGACTGGACGTATTCACCGCGATAAGCACCTTTGAGCCATCGGGGTTCAGGAAGGCCACGTTGGATACCGATTGCCCGTTGGATACCAGTCGCACCGCTCCGGGTGCCACAAACTTGCCGAAATGCCCCAGGGCGTAGTACTCGGCATTCCTTTTAACAGCTCCGTTGGAGGCCACCTGCACAACCCCCCAGCAGTTTGAGCATCCGTTGTTTTTGGGGCCATCGTTTTCATCAAGAGCAAGATTCCACAGCAGAACGGTTTTACTCCAGCACCGCATAGCTTTCACCATAAGGGTTTCGGAGTACCAAAGCAGGTTGTCGCCAAAGTTTGGTGCCCATCCCCCGCCCGACTGCTCGGTGAAGTAAATGTTTTTATCGGGATGAGCATCGTGAACTGAGCAAAGGGCTTCAATTTCGCCTTTATACAGGTGAAAACCCGACCCATCAACATACCTGCGCGTTACGCTATCGTTCAGGATGCTAATGGGATACTGCGGGGAATCACAGTTATGGTCGAACAGAATTATCCTGGTTTTCAGGTCATTCTGTGCCATCCGGGGTCCCAGGTAGTCGCGTATGAACTCGTTCTGCTCCTGCGCGCTCATCAGCATGCAGGGATAGGTGGCTGTGCCAAACTCTGGCTCATTTTGAACGGTTATCCCGTAAATGGGAATCCCCAGCTCCTGCATGGTCTTGATGTACTTTACCAGGTAGCCGGCATAAACGCCATAGTACTGCCTTAGAAGGCTTCCGCCTACCATGCTGTTGGATGTTTTCATCCACGCAGGTGGGCTCCAGGGCGAGGCAATAATGGTAATGTCAGGGTTTACTGCCAATATTTCCCTCATCATGGGTACAACCTCACCCATATCCATGTCCAGGCTGAAGTTTGAAAGTGAGGTGTCGGGCGTTTCGCTGTAGCTATGGTTTCCCTGCGAAAAGTCGGATGACCCGATGGTTAACCTAACCACGTTTATGCCTATACCCTCAGGAGTAAACAACTCGCGGAAAAGCTGCAGACGGGCTTCAGGAGTAAGGTAATTCTTAAAAACGTAGGCCGACGACCAGGTAAGAGCGGCACCTACGCCATTAACCTTCTGGCACAGCTGGTTGGTATCAACATCAATAACCTCACCTACTTGGTCGTTTGAAAAGTTAATGCCGGGTTGCTGCTCCAGAAGCATGGATGAGTCGGCTTTTGAAACCCATACCTCAACCCTATCTTTTGGGGAGCTACATGCCATCATGGCAATTGCAACCAGCATGATGGTAAAATTCGAGTGTAGTTTCATGATACTAATTTTTTAGTAAGTTAAACGGTAAAAAAATAAAGATAATTCTTTAAATCAGTAAAGCAGGACAAAATTTTTTCCTTTATTTTCACCTGCTACGATGAAAATTCGTTCATTTTGCGGTGCAAAGGATCGGAGCTGCTCCCTGGAGAGGCTGATACTTGCATCGCCAATTTTTACCTATCCTATACACCCATGGCTAAAGCCCGGGGCTATCCAGACTTCGCCCCTTCGGGGCTTTAAATACATCCCTAAAAGCAAGCCTTTAATCCGCCAGTAGGCGGACAAGTTCCGCCAGTAGGCGGACAGGTTCCGCCAGTAACCGGACAAGTTTTGAATCTGATCTTTATTCTTTATCTTTTAACCTTAAACCTTGAACCTTTATCCTTTAACCTTTAACCTTTACTTCACCTTACCTCCACATGAAAGTAACGAGCGATTCGGGCTGGACGGTAAAGGTGAACTTATTGTTTCCACACCTTACGGCAAGCTGTTTCCCGGTGCTGGAAAAATTCATGGCAACTACAACCTTTGAACCATCGGGATTTTGAGCAGCAACATACCTGAAGTCTGCCAGCTGAGACACATCACCAACAGCTGTTGTACCCACCATATAGGCATTAGGCCTTATTGCCTTTGAAAAATGGGCCAAAGCGTAGTACTCGTTGAACCGAGTAAGACTTCCATCGGAGTTAAGGGTAATAACCCCACGGCAGTTGGAGCACCCGCCCTGAATAAATGGCCCCCAGTGGTCGTCGAGCATCAGATTCCAAAGAAGCACGTTCTTTGAAAAGCACGAAAGGGTACCCATGAACACATTTTCAACGGTCCACTTCAGGTTGTCGCCAAAATTTGTTGCCCATCCGCCGCCCGAGATCTCGGTAAAGTATAAACCTTTTTCGGGAAACTGGTTGTGAACGGTGAGCATTGCGGAGTAATCGCCCCCATACCCGTGGAATGCTGAACCGGCAATGTATGGGTAAGCAACAGGATCGGAAAGAATGCTTATGGGGTAGTCGGGCATATCCCAGTTATGGTCCCAAATAAGTATTTTGGTCGAAATACCCTCTGCAGCAAATTTAGGCCCAAGAAAATTCCGGATAAAGGTAAGCTGCTCCTGCCAGGTCATCTTCATGCCGGGTGTACCAAACTCCCACATGGGCTCGTTTTGGACACTAATGGCATCAATAGGAATACCCTCGCCAGCCATAGCCCTAATGTAGCGGACGAAATAGCCGGCATACTCGTCGTAGAAGTCTTGGATAAGGCTTCCGCCGCTCCACGCCGCGCTTGTTTTCATCCAAATGGGCGGAGTCCATGGGGTAGCCATTATTTTTAAATCAGGATTAATGGCAAGAATCTCCTTAAGAACAGGAATCAGGTCGCGCCGGTCGATAGGATGCAGGGCAAAGGAATCAATGGAGGGGTAGTCGCAGTAGGTGTAAAGGCTGAGGGAGAAATCGGAGGAGCCAATGCTCAGGCGCAGGTAGCTAAGTCCGATGCCCTTTAACGGATCGAATAGCTCGGAAAGCAGGCTCGCCCGTTGGCTGTTTGTCATTCGCCTAAGGTTGTATGCAGACGAGCCAGTAAGGGCTGCGCCAAATCCATCAACCTGCTGGTATCGGTTAAGCGTATCAATCCGTATGGTAAAGGGTGCCACATCGTCTGAAAAGGAAACCGACTGCTCTTTGAAGCGGTAAGCCTGGTTACAGGTGGTTACCCAAACCCGAACATCGCTTAATTGGGTAGTGTCGTCGGGAGGATTGTCAACACTGTCAGAATCATCCGAGCAGCCGGATAGAAGGGTAGCAGCAAGAAACAAACATGCCAACAGCATTCCGGCAGCACTAGAAAATGGCCTAGGACAAGGATTTTTCATCAGATAATTTTATTTAGCCATCATAAAATTCAACTCCAGAGGATAAATTATACCCAAGTTACTCCTAAAAAGCTTGAAAAGCAAATAGCCAAATAAGAATTAACCTGCCGGATTCTGCTAATCCAAACAGGTTAATTCTTCAACATAAGCACGCAAACCTAAAACTAACCCTAGTTAATTTTCTGCGCAATCAGAAAGTAGTTCCCCTTGCCTCCGCTCATGTCAATGGTTATTCTGTACAGCCCTTCGGTTAGCTCGGTTGTATGAACAAAATTTCCATTGGTATTGGAAGTCAGGTTGTTGGAAATGTAGCCCCAATCCATTGAGGAGAACTCATTATCCCAGCTCTTCGAGGGGAAAAGCTTAAACTCCGCTTGCAGCCACCATGATCCCTCGGTATTCATCATGTACACGGTAGTCTGGTATTTGTTCTCGCCAACTTTGGGGCAGAAGAAGTAAGCCTGGCGAGTTGTTACACCCCAATCATCCCAGCCCCACCAAATATTTGTAACATCGTTGATAAAGGTGGGCATGGCAATTCCGGCACCAGTGAGCCAAAGGGCATCGGGGTAAACAGCATTATCCTGCCGCAGCCACATGTAGTTGATGGTTCCAGCCCAGTAAACAACCTGGTACTTTCCGCTGGGTGCCTTAAACGTAAGAACACCGTCCTTAAAATCAAAAAAGTCGGGATTATAGGCAGCTGCCAGGTTAGTAATTCCCTCCACGGTAACCACCTCGCCCTTGGTGAATTCCACCTCGCCATGGAAGCGCCCATCCTCACCTATAAGCAGGGTGGTTGTATTAAACTTCACGCTGGGTAGCATCTCGCCAATAAACTTCAACTCAAAAGTCATGGTGTTGAAGGATAGCTGTTCAACGGAGTAGGATGGATCGCTCAGCCTGATATCGCTATCGGTATGGCTGCCGATAACAATCGTATTACCCGAGGAAACCCAAACCCATTCGGCAGCCATGAGATTTTCGGAGGTTGCAATTTTACCGACAATCTCGTTGGGGTATGACCCCGAAGGGCTGAGGTAGAGGAACGGGTTGTCAGGACTTTTAGCCAGCTTAATGGTTTCGTTGGATGTTACCAAATAAAGGGTATCACCAAGTATTGGTCGGGCAGCATGGAGCGTTTCGGTTTGCGATGTAGAAAAGCCATCAATGTTGATGGATTGAAGCTTCACGGTAACCTCACCATTATCCTCGGCATTGGCAGCAAAGGGCAGCTTAAACTTAGCGGTAACGTTAGCGTTGTTACCCTTAGTGCGGATGGACTGTTTATAGATTTCAACATCAGCCACTATCACCTGAATATCAAAAGTTGAAAGCGGTGTTACCTCATCGGAAACGGTAGCAGAAACGGCAATGGAGTCGCCGTAGGTTAATCCGGTGGTTGGGATGATGGACAGATTACTTATTGCAGGTTGAGAAGTAGTTTTAGTTTCATCGTCCTCGCAGGCTGCAAGAGCAACCATGACTAAACCTGCAATGCACGCATACTTATAAATCTTCATGGTGTCGAATTTAAATGATTTAGTAACCAGGGTTTTGCGTTAACATGCTATTCAAATCACGCTGTTCCTGAGGAATAGGCCAAAGTAGCCTATATGGTTGTAGTTTTCCGGCATACAGCAGCTGCCCATTACCCCCTCGAACATTCTCCATCACCGAGATGGCCCGTCCTGTTCGAAGCAAATCGAACCAGCGAATCCCCTCGAATGCCAACTCCAAACGACGTTCCTTTTCTATGATCAACCGCATTTGCTCCTTTGTTGTGGGGGAAACCGGAGGAAGGTTAACCCTGCTCCGAATCTGGTTTACCAGCGTATCGGCACCAGGAAGGCCAAGTTCATTAAGGGCTTCGGCCTTTAGAAGGATGAAATCGGCTAATCTGAGGAGAATTATGTTGGAGGTACCAGCCTCATCTCTGATTTTATAAACAAATGGGTAAGTAGCTGCGGGCCAGTTTGCGTCTGTCCAGCTGCCGGTAACATCCTCAAACTTAATTGAAGAGTTTTTGCGGATAACATCATTTTCGGCATCAAAAGCAGCCACCAGGTCGTTGGATGGAGTGTTGAATTTTTTCCATCCAGTGCCAAGAAACATGCTAACAGCCCAGTTGCCGGTTCCAGTACTCCAGTTACCATCGTACTGGATTTCGAAAATCGCCTCGCTGGAGTTTTCATGCTGAAAATCCCACAGGTAGTCATAGTTGCTTACCAAGCTGTATCCGCCGTTAATTACCGCATCGCAGTAGTCGTTCACCTTTGTGTAGTCAACTGGTTGGCGGGTAGCATAAACCCTTGCCAACAAAGCATTTACAGCACCTTTGGTAACATAGCCCTTGTTGGGGGCAGTAACCGGTACGCCATCCAGTGCTGTGTTCAAATCGCTAATAATCTGGTCGTAAACCAGATCCTTGGAGTCCCTTTTAGGGTAAAGAAGGGGGTAAACCTCTGCAACGTTATCGGCTGTTATGGTGGTAACCACATCAAGCACCAGGGGAACATCGCCGTAAAGGCGAACCAGGTCGAAGTATGCCCAGGCTCTAATGAATGAAGCCTCGGCAACTATCTCCTTTTTACGGGCATCGGTTAGTGCCTGGTCAGTAATTTTCGGAACATTTACGATTACCGTATTGCAGTCGGTTACCATTTTGTAGAGGTACTTCCAGTCGCGCTCCACGTTCTTGTTGGTTGCATCGATGCTGTAGTTATCGAACTGTGAAAACTCGGTTCCGCTGGCACCGGCATAGGCATCGTCAGACTGCATATCTCCGTTGACAAAGTAATCGAGTTGAAACAGCTCGCCCCTAAAGTTGGAGTAGCAGGTAGCCAGCAGTGCTTCTGCCTGCTCGGCAGTGTTGTATTTTAGTGTATCATTGTTGTTATCAACGCCCAGCGTGCTGTTGGAGTAGTTTGAAATGGGGTCCTTGTCGAGAAAGTCCTCACACGAAACCACCGTGAATGTCAAAAGAGCAACGCCGGCAAGCAGGTATCCATTAAGTTTTTTCATATCTCTCGGAATTTAAAATTCGAACGACAAACCAAAAATGTAAGATCTCGATTGCGGATAGGTGCCGTAGTCAACACCCTGAACCACGCTGCTATTTCCACCGTAGTTAACCTCGGGATCGAATCCGTTGTAGCCTGTAATGGTAAACAGGTTGGTAGCGGTTGCATAGAGGGTGAAGTTTTTAATGCTCACTCTACTAAGCCACTTGGAAGGAAGCGAGTAGGACAGGGTAAGAGCCTTTAGCCTGAAGTATGATCCATCCTCAACAAAGCGGGTAGAGTTGTGCACATTGAAAGTGCTACCATCGCTCACCGCTCTGGGCATATCGGTAATTTGACCCGGTCGTTTCCACCTGCGCAGCACCTCGGTTGTTTGATTTTTCACATCAAACATTCCCTCGGTGTCAATCCGCGAAGCGTTAAAAATATCATTCCCCTGAGTGCCCTGGAAGAATAGGGTTAAGCCTATTCCCTTGTAGGTTAAGGTTTGATTTAAGCCGTAGATGAAGTCAGGTTCAGCTGAGCCAATAACCGTACGATCGTCAGGGTCAATAACGCCGTTGCTATTCCGATCCTCATAAATCATATCGCCAGTTTCGGGGTCAACTCCTTTTGCCACATAGCCGTAGAATGTTCCAAGAGAGTAGCCTGGACTCATTCGTATGACGTACTCGTTGTTGCTTTCGAGCTGGGCAAAGTTGTAAATCTGCGATAACTGAAGCTCGGTAATCTCGTTGCGGTTCATGGACCAGAACAGGTTTGTACTCCACTTCAGTTCATGCCTGAAGTCCTTTGCATCGAGCGAAAGCTCCACACCCCAGTTTTTCATTTTTCCATCGTTGCGGGTAATGTAATCAACCGCAGCAGAACCCGATGGAAGCGGAACATTAACCAGTAACCCATTGGTCTTCTTCCAGTACACATCGCCGGTGAAGCTCAAATGCGAGTCTAGCACGGTAAGGTCAAGCCCCACGTTGGACTGATAGGTAACCTCCCATTTGAGTGAAGGATTCTCCAGGGTCATCTGGTAAATTCCAGGACCTGAAAGTGGGTTGGTTGGAGACTGTCGGGAAAAACCATAAAGAGCCTGCCATGCGTAGTCGCCTATTCCCTCTTGGTTTCCATTCCGACCCCATCCCCCACGAATTTTCAAATCGTTAATAAACAGGACATTCTTTAAGAATGGTTCGGATGATAACCTCCATGCAGCCGAAAACGAGGGGAAGAAATCCCATCGGTTATCAGAGGATAACTTGGAAGAACCGTCATAGCGGAAGTTAGCTGTAAAGAGGTATTTACTCATGTAGTTATAGGATACACGTCCAAAAAATGATGCAATTGCCCATTCCGAAGCGCTTGATGCGGCATAGGTAATCTGATTAGCAGCATTAATGGTAGTTACAGCAGAATTTTTCGGAAAGTCTTTAGCAGAAATGTACGATTGATCCCAGCGTGAGGATTGGGCTGACTGACCTGCCTGAACGGAGAGGTTGTGGTTGCCAAAGGTCTTTTCGTATGATAGCACGTTCTCTATCAACCAAACCAAGGAGTTTGACTTATCGGCCTCACCAATTCCGTTTTCTGTGCGTCCATAAACAGTTTTGACAGGGTCAATATAGAGATCGCGCTGGTAAATATACCCATCAATCCCAAAGTTTGACTTCAACTTTAAATCCTTTAAGAAGGCAATTTCAGTATTTGCGTTGGCCAGCACCCGCTCGGTTTTCGACTGGTTAATACGAGAAGCATAAGCCAAGGGGTTTTCCCACGAATTCTGGAATGGATTTACCTCGTACTGTTCGGGTTTATTCGGATCCCAGATATGAAGGAAGGGTGGAGTGTTAATGGCGCTAAGGATAGTGCCCGCCCTTCCGGAGTTCGCATTATCGCTAACGTCGTTGTACCAGTTATGAATAAAGCTGATATTCGTTCCAACCTTTAGCCACTTGGATAAGTCGCTGTTGATGTTGGTTCTTATGGAGTACTTTTTATTTTCAGCGGGCTTAACTATGCCTTTTTCATCGGAGAAACCTGCCGAAAAGTAGTACTTCATTTTCTCAGTACCGTTGGAAACCGAAACCTGGTAGTTCTGAATTTGTCCGGTGCTGAAGGTTTCATTAATCCAGTTGGTATAGTTAGTCTGGGAGGCAGGAACGGTTCCCGGACCCTTGATTTCATCCATCAGCTCCCGATACTGCTCTGTGTTCAGAACATCCAGAGAATTAGCCAGATTAGAAAAGCCCAAATAGCTGTTAACCGAAACTGAAGCAACTCCGGTCTTTGCATGCTTGGTGGTAATAATTACCACACCATTTGCCGCACGTGCGCCATAAATTGCGGCGGAAGAAGCATCCTTTAACACCTGAACCGTTTCAACATCCTGCGGGTTCAGCGCTTGCATGCTTGTAGTAGGAACTCCATCAATTACAAACAGGGGGTCGTTACCAGCTAACACCGATGTTGCACCTCTAACCCTAATAATTGCATCCCCTCCGGGTTTACCCGAAGGTAGCACAACCTGAACTCCTGCGGCCTTTCCCTGTATTGCCTGTGCCACGTTGGTTAAGGGTCGTTTGTCAAAATCATCAGTCGAAACCACCGAAACAGCGGTGGTAATGTCCTTCTTCCGGCTGGTGCCATATCCTATAACCACCACCTCGGAGATGTCCAAGCTTTCGCTTTCGAGAACTACATCAATAATTGAACGCCCACCAACAATCTCCTCAACACTTTTCATGCCGATAAAGGAGAATTGCAGAACGGCATTTTCAGGAGCACTAATGTTGTACTTTCCGTCCACATCGGTAATAGTCCAATTTGTGGTTCCCTTTACAACAATATTAACACCTGCCATTGGCTCTCCCTCCCTGTCGGTAACCTTTCCGGAAACCGAAATGGTTTGCGCCATTGAAGGGATCCAATACACGCATAGTATGCCCAGAAGAACTATACGTGCACCTTTTCTAAAAATCTTTAAGAAATACTTCATAGCTTTAGATTTAAGGTTTGAAACATTAGTTTACTATAAGAAATTTGGCGCTTAGATTTCCAACCGATATGAGAAACTCCCCCGGCTCAACTAACAGCTTACCATTGCCATCAACAAAAGCCAGCTCGCTGCTGCTGAGTTTGAAGGTTAAAGTTTTAGCTTCTCCGGGGGCAAGTTCAATTTTGGCAAACTTCCTAAGGCGTTTCACATCGGGGGTAATGGTGGCTACTAAATCGGAGGTGTAAAGTTGCACCACCTCCTTTCCTGTTCTATTCCCCGTGTTGCGAACATTTACTGTAACGGTTAAGGTGTCATTTTGCCTAAACTCACTTTTACTAGTCGCCAGCTGGCTATACTCAAAGGTAGTGTAGCTAAGGCCGAAACCGAATGGATACTGAGGGTTATAGTCCGATTCGTAGCTGTAGGCTCCAATATTTGGCTTTTGCTCCTCAGCTGGTTTATGATAGTAAACAACAGTAGAGTTAGGGTAGCTGGGGTAGGTGTAGGGTAACCTGCCGGAAGGATTAATGTCGCCAAAAAGAATGTCGGCCAGCGCATTGGCGCCATAGCTGCCCGGGAGGTAAGTTTGAACTACCGCAGCCATCAAAGGCTCAATGGGGCTAAAGACCCTTGGTCGCCCCTCGTTTAAAACAAGTATAACAGGCTTGCCGGTTTTAGCAAGTTCCTCTGCCAAATTAAGCTGCTTGCTTCCCAGGTATAAGTCGTTAAGGTCCCCGGGTTTCTCAGCATAGCTATTTTCGCCAAGGCAAAGAATGATAACGTCGGCCTTACGAGCGGCAGCAGCTGACTCTTCGAACTTATCGTACTGCTCTTCATAGTATCGTCCGTAGGGCGGATAGCTTACCCCGGGGATATAGCTGACCTCCGATTGGGGTACCTTACTTTTAATGGCCTCAAAAATGGTATTGAACCTGCCGGCAAATTCCTCAACCTTCTCACCCTGCCAGGAGTATGACCAACCTCCATCAAGGGTTCTCATGGAGTTTGCGTTGGGCCCGGCAACAAGAATTTTATATCTTTTATCCTTGCTCAAGGGCAGAATGCCATTGCTATTTTTGAGCAGGGTAATAGACTCGCCAGCTGCCTGGTATGAAACTTTGGCAAACTCCTCGGAGCCAGCCTTAGGGTAATCACCCAGCACTGTAGTTGGACGCTCAAACAAACCAAGTTCAACCTTAAGCTTAAGTATTCGCATCACGGCATCGTCAATCCGGCTCTCCTCTACCGAGCCCTCCCTCACCAGCTCCGCCAGCAGGTTACAAAAATCCTTGTAGCGGTATGGGATCATCGCCATGTCAATACCGGCATTAATAGCCAATCCAATAGCCTCCTTTTCGGTGGCAGCAACCCTATCCCGCCGGTAAAGGTTTTCAATGTCGTTCCAATCGGTAACCACCACCCCGCTAAAACCCAACTCATCCTTAAGTAGATCGGTAATAATGTAATGGCTGGCATGAACAGAAATCCCGTTAATTACCCCGGAGTTAACCATAATCGTTTTAACCCCGGCATCAACAGCGGCCTTAAATGGGGGCAGATGGTATTCCCTAAGTGCGATGTCTGGTAGCTGCGCAGGGGTCCTGTCCTTACCGGATGCAGGCACCGAGTAGCCCAGGTAATGCTTGGCACAGGCAGCAACTTTTAGCGGATGGGAAACATCTACACCCTGATATCCATCTATCAGCGCAACCCCCATTTTACCGCACAGGTATGGATCCTCTCCAAATCCTTCATACTGCCTCGGAAAACGAGGATCAGCCCCTAGATCAAGGACAGGGGAGAAAACCCAGGGGATTCCGCTTGCACGCGTCTCGTAGGCTGCTATGCTTCCGATTTCCCGAACGAGTGAATCGTTCCATGTTGCCGCCATGCCTATTTGTTGCGGAAAAAGGGTAGCCTCTGCCGTATAGTTTGCGCCATGAACTGCATCAATGCCATACAGAATTGGTATAGCCAACCTGGTTTTGGTTACGGCCATATTCTGAATGGTACTAATAATTCCGTTCCACGTTGTAAACGAGCGTGCCCTGTTATTGCTGCTGTTAAGTATTGAGCCAACATGGTAGTCAACAATCGCCTCCTGTAGTTCAGCCGTATCCAGCTCAAAAGGCTCATAGCTGTTAAACAGGCTATCCCCCTTCCCAACTACATCAAGTGTAATCTGAGCCATCTGGCCTACCTTTTCCTCAAGGGTCATCCTGTCCAGCATGGCCTTAGCCACCTGCTCAGCATCGCTTCTTTTTTCAACATTGCAGGAGCCAAAAATCAATGCCATTATTGTAATTCCCAATGGCCACAATCTTATTCTATACATATTCTTAGGGGTAGGTACTTTTTTGCTTTATAAGTGTCTTTTTGACAATATTAAAATACAAATATAAGTAGGTAATTATTAAAATCAAATAAAAGTGTATTTTTAACACTTATTTTTCAAAAAAACAACTTCGGCTATTTTTGAATTAAATTTTGAAGATAAAGGGGTGGTGCTTTTGTAATTTTTAAACTAAGTTTGCAGCCAAATATACGTTGGTATGGATGATGAGTTAAGACTAATACCCAACCTTTCGATTGATTGTGTAATTTTCGGGTGGGATGAGGGTGTGCTGAAGGTGTTACTTCGAAAGGAGCTGATTGAGTACAAGAATATTGTTCACATCGAGTGGAAACTTCCCGGAAACCACGTGGGGATGAACGAGCGGATAGAAGATACAGCCACGAGGGTACTCAAAGAGCAAGCCGGTTTAGAAAACATCTACATGAAGCAGTTCAGGGTATTTAGCGATTTGGACCGCTTACGCCGGCGTGAGATGGACTACCGGTGGATAAAAAAGAACGGGCTTGGGGAGGATAGGGTGATTACCGTTGGGTTTTACTCGCTGGTAAACCTGTTAAACTTTGATTCTTCTAAACTTCTAAATGTTGCCGAATGGCATAATGTTAACGAGGTGGAGAGCTTAATTTTCGACCATAAGGAGATTCTAGACGAGGCCCTAAAAAAGCTCAAGGAGGATGTAACCATGCACCCCATAGTATTTGAGCTGCTTCCGAAGAAATTCACTCTTACCCAGCTTCAACAGATTTATGAGGTAATTCTGGGTACGCGTTTCGATAAGCGGAATTTCCGCCGCAAGATTTCTAACCTCAAGTACGTGGTTTCCTGCAACGAGAAACAGTACGGTGTAGGCCATAAACCTCCGTCACTATTCAGATTTGACGCAAAAATTTACTCCAAAATTCACCAGAAAAATCTCGACGCTACCGCTTAACCTCAACTTTAAAGCTCATGGTTACCGAAATCATCGGGTTGCTGGCCGCAATCCTCTCTACCCTAAACCAGTTTCCTCAAGCCTACAAGGTGATGAAGACAAGGGACACGCAAAGTATCTCCCTGTACATGTACTGCATAGTGGAGGTGGCAATTGCGCTTTGGCTGGTTTACGGAATACTGCTTAGAGATTTTCCGCTTATACTCGCCAACTCCCTTTCCCTGATTCCTATTACATACATTTTTGTGGTGAAGCTCTTCCATGTTATTTCAGGAAAGGAGAGCATCTAAGCAACTTCCTGTTAATCATTCCATTTTAAATGTGTTATTATGACAATTTTCAAGCATTCTCCTTATTTTTTAGGGCTCAAGCGGCAGCTAAAAATTGGCAGTGGGGGATGCAATTCTGAACAGCAGACCACATCCAATCTGCTGCTTCATAACCTTTGCCGGCTCACCCCACACAAGCCAAAAGGGATTTTAACTACCTGCATATTCCTTTCACATTAAATCCTTCTCAACTTATGTTCAAAGGCAAGCGGTGATATGGTGTCTTCATTTTGGCTAAAATCCTCACTCAACCCTTCCAACAGCAGTACCATTATGGTGGTTCCTGAAACCGAAATTTCGGCAGTGGTGGAACTATCATCTAAGGATATTTTCAAAACGCCTAATTCAATTACCTTAAATGGCTATGTATATGATATGCAAAAAAATGGCTAAGGAATTAGATCTTCGCCATTTTTAAATATCATTTGTATGCACTAACATTTATAGTTAATTACAGGCTCGCCAATCGGACTAAGGCCTCTTTAAATTCATCTCGCGGTATTGTGATATTCATCGCCAAATACCTATGACACTGCCTATCATGGTAAAATCCTGAAAGCGGCAGTAAACCAACGCCTTTCTCCGCTATAAACTTTTCAACCATTTCAACATCACGGATATCGGCGTAGCCTTTATAACCAAGCATTACCATGTACCCCGCCGATTGCTTTACGGGAATAAGTTTACTATCCTTGAGTGTCTCCAGTAAGAGCTTGTAGTTCTCATCCAGAAAATCGGCTAGCATGTGCCCTTCTATCTCGGCGCTCAGAATATTGATAAAATCTTCGGCTCGGTTTAAGTTGGGGTTCGAGGTAATAGCCGAATGGATATTTTTATAGGCACCCATTAATGGTTCTGGTGCAATACAGTAAGCAATTTCACTATCGTTAAGTGCAACAGGAATATTGAGCGAACCTATACGGTAAGAAACCTGACAAAGTCTTGGGTAAAAGTTAACGCTTGTTCCCTCAGAACTGCTAAAGCCCAGTTCAGCCATAGATTCGTTTAGGATAAGCTTGATTTTGGTACCATTTATCAACCTTTGCAGCTCCTCAAAATCCTCAGCTGTTAGTGTTTGTCCGGTTAACAGATGAGGCGATGAAATAACCATTAACTTGGTTGTAGCATTAATGGCTCGCTGAACCTCGCACCAATCAATGCGGAAATCGGGGGCTCTTAAAGGTATGTAAACAGGACGGGCACCACAAAGCTCTACTGCTGTTTTTAGGTTTGAAGTAAATGGCTCAAACACAATCACGCTATCGCCATCCTTTACGGTTGAAGCAATTGCTAAAAAAACCGCCAGGTTAACACCGCTAACAAAGGCTATCTCGGTTTCAGGGTTTATCGCCCTAAAGTATTTTTTTAGTATGTACTTTGAGAGTTTCTGGTATGGATTCATGCTTTCATCACGATCCATATCAAGATTGTAATCATTAATATTACTATCAATAAACTCTTGAAATCCCTTCTCGTTGGGTGTTAAAGAAGTCATATCAATGGCCCTGTACTCCCTGATTAGCTTTTGCAAGCTGTCGTCGCTTAAAGCTGTTATTTCGCCTACCTTCTGGGTCATAGTGAATTAAAAACAATGATTGTAGTTTAAAATTACAAATAGTATTTCAATTATCATATCAATTTTGATGGAATGCAGGGTTTATTTGATGAATGCAGCTATTCGAATAGCTGGATTAGAATTGGTAGGGTTCTGAAACGTATTCCAGAACCAAGGTGAAAGCGGTAAAATGAGGCAATGGCTTCAATGAGTATTTGTCGCTGATTTTGATTTAAACTCAGCATTTCAGGGTTGAGCATGGGTGTATCAATCAAATTGCTAAGCAGCTTGCTGGTTTGTTTCTCAAGCACAAAGCCGTGAGCGGGTTCTACCCCACAAAAAACACCGTTTTTTATGTCAAAGTAAGGCTCTTCTGGACTCCATCGGTTTAAGGGGTAAAACCCTAAATACCGCGAAAGCTGCACCATGAAAATCAGATGAAAGTTTGCTACACCGGTATTGAGGTTATCGAGCATTTGAACTGAGCTCTCAATAAAGGCAAAGAGGTGCTGGTTTGTTTCCTGTTCTCTTACCGTTCTGTAAATTAACTCGCTGAGAAAAATAGTAATTGTGAGCTTAATGGGATTTAGGTGAAGGCTGGTGAAAGCGTATGTAGGGGTAACCTCTTTTACCCTGTACATCTCAGCGTTAGGGCGATAGTAGTAAACCACATCGAGAATGGATAGGGGCTGGAAGTAAACATTCAACCCCGCCTTTTTCCCCTTAGGGAAAGCGTTATTTACTAACAGAGTAATACGCCCATGCTCACGTGCGTAACAGCTAACTATCAGGCTATTCTCCTTAAATCTAACAGTCCTAAGTACAATTACCCTATTGTGCTGTAACATGGGCTTATTTTACAAAAAGAAGTTTAGTAACAGCAGCCTGCTCGCCTTTTGAGTCGGAGCAAAATATTAGGTAAACGCCTGTAGCAACCCTCTGCCCGTTCCTATTTTTCCCATCCCATGTAGCTAAACCTCCGTTTGAGCGAGTCTCATAAACAATGTTTCCAGCAATATCGGTTATTTTAACCACGCTATTGTCCATAAGCCCGGCAATGGTAATAACCCCACTATAGTTAGGGCGAACCGGATTGGGAAAGGCGTAAACCTTATCAAACGTATTAGCTGGCTCACTGGCATTGCTACGGTAGGCAATCAAGCCCTTATCGGTGGCAATAAACACCTCACCGGTAACCGGATGCGCTTTAATGCTTAGTATCGTATTTGATGGCAAGGGGCTATTCTTGGTGTTAAAATGATGTATCTGTTTTGTCCCATCGGCAGAAAAAAGGTAAACCCCCGATTTAGCCGTTCCAAACCATTTACGGTTGCCCCCATCAACATCAATACACGTAACCTCCTCGGTTTCCAAGAGGTAAACAGCCAGACCTTCCACTACATCGGGTATCTTGATTTTTTGGAAACTGGTTTCGCCCTGTAATACCCTATGCGGGTTGTAACTTACCAAAACTCCCTGGTTGGTTCCTAACCATAAATAACCATCCCTGTCAAATGCAAGTGCAGTAACCTCGTTGGAAAATAAATTGCCATTGGCGTCGCGCGGTCGGAATTTAAGGTAGATATCGTCACTTGATGCCTCTACGTCGTTACCGGGGCTAAGGGCAAACAATCCGTTATCGCGGGCTAAAGCCAACCAGATTATCCCTGATGGCGAAACGGTAAGTGAAATAATCCTTGAGGTTCCAATTGCTGAGTAATACGGAAACGACTTCCATACCCCATGTGCCGTTAGCACCGATATGGGATTTGGAACCTCAGAATTTGCTACCCAAAGGTTTCCCTTGGGGTCTATATCCATACCGGCTATTCTACAGTATGGCTGTCCAGGAAATACACTTTGCAGGGTGCTGTTATCGGGATTATAATGCTCCGCCAGGGTTCCACTATTAAGTTTATACAGACCTCCACCCCAGCTTGCAACAAAAAAAACATTCGGGTTACGGGGATCAGCCTTCACCCTAACCGCATCGTGATTAAACCAATCAGCATAGTACGACCATCGGCCATCGGAAAAAGTATGTGCAATAAACGGGTTCCAAAAATTCCCGAAAGCGGCATCGTATGCACCCGATGCCGCCACAACCATGTTTGCACTTGCATCAATGTGAAAAAATTTGTTGCTAAACGGGCCCGTTGGAGTATGAACACTATGATCTGTAGGGGATATAATCACTAAACCATTGAATTCATCGGCAACAGCCAAAGCATTGTTTTCAAGCGGTATACAATCGGCAACTTTTGGAGTGCCACCAAAAAGGTAACTGCTTACAAGTTCTAACTTCTCGCCCTGCAAGCTATATTTCTGAATAGCATTACTGCTAAAGGCAGCAATTTTCTGAAAGCCTATGGATACACCAAGGGTTTCGTCAAAAGGCCTATCAACCTCAACCCATCCAGAACCAGAATTCATCCATAGAATATCGTTACCACCAACTTTTTCCAAAGCCAACAAGTGGGTTTCATCAGCTGTAACCCCTCTGCACTCTGCTGCAGGGTCAGTAAAGAATTGCTCCCTGCTCCATCGTTCATAACTTATTAGCAAAGGGTCATTTGTACTTGCGCTGTAAACACCCTGGCTTGTAGCTGCCCAAAACTTTCCATTCCAGGCAACCAACCTGTTGACCTTTAAGGTACCAGCGTTTTCAACAATAAAATAGGTATCCTTTACCTCAAGCCGATCGGGGTCAATTACCACTAAACCAAAATCGGTTGAAACGTAAACCAATGAGCTGAAGTAGTAAAAATGATTTATGCACTTGCTGCCCAACATGGGCTTATCCTTAATGAATGGCAAGCTGACGACCCGCTTGGTGTTTTCATACACTAAATCAATGTTGCCGGATTTATACCCAACTAACGTTATCTGCTTTTGTGGTATTGCTGATAATGCAGTAATATCAACCTCGCTTAATCCGGAAACAGTTGTGTACTTGTTGAGCTCGCCGTTTTCGGTATCGTAGGTAAAGTAGCCATTTGCCACTGCACAGTAAAGCTTTGAACCGCTAATGCTAAGCTCACGGGCATCGTTAAAGGCATAGTAATCGCGCCACTGCCCTATGGCAGGTTGGGTGTGAACCTTGCAAATTCCTACAAATATGAAGGATAAAAGGATATATATCCTCTTTACCATAGCTAAAGATTTATGTTACCCGGTGTAACTAAAGAATAAACGATTAATGATTGATTAATATTGCTAAAACCTGCTTTTTAGGAATTTGCATAACTCCTCAACGGCTTTTCCCCTATGGCTTATTTGATTTTTTAGCGATAAAGGCATCTCGGCAAACGTTTCGGTAAAGCCATCGGGTACAAAAATTGGGTCGTAGCCAAATCCATCGGCTCCCCGTTCCTGGTCAATGATTTTCCCCCAAACAACTCCCTCAAAAAGATACTCTTCGCCGTTAAGTATTAATGCGATAACAGTTCTAAATCGAGCCTTACGGTTTTCAACTCCTTTAAGATTACTAAGCAATTTACGTATGTTATCCTTCGGTTTTTTTGCATCGCCAGCATAGCGTGCACTGTACACACCTGGCTCCCAGTTTAACGCCTCAACCTCAAGACCGGTATCATCGGCAAAACAGTTTTGACCGGTTTTGTTGTAAACATAGCGTGCCTTTTGCAGTGCGTTATCCTGAAGGGTACCATATTCCTCGGGTATTTCGTCGGTAATACCAACAGCGTTTAACGTAACCAGGGTAAATCTATCCCCAAGGGCATGCTGTACCTCTTTAAGCTTGTGTGGATTGTTGGTGGCAAACACAAGCGAAAAACTGCTACCGGCCATAAGTGAATTATCGGGGATTAATACTCATTACAGGGATATGCCTTGCATTGGCCAGAATATATTGCTCCTCGGGTTCAACAATATATTTACCATCCTTACTGGTTGGAGTGGTCATAATAATTATTAGGTCAGCTCTAATATTAACGGCCATGTCCAGCACTTCCTCCTCATACTTCTTAATGCCGGGAACGGTATACTCCACGTACTTGGCGCCCCTCTCATCTAAAAATTTCTTGGCCGAAGCCAGGTTTATATCAATCTGTGCCATCAACTTGGGATCCGATGTATTGGGCTTAATGATATGGAAACGGGATAGGTAGTAATCACAGAAGTACGATATCCACTCATGTTTCTCTCTGTTTTCAATGGTAAAGTCCACAGGGAATACAATATCATCGTAACGCTTGTTAACCGGTGGTTCCTGTATGGTTATAAAGGGAACCTTGCAGCTGGTAATTAACTTTAGCACCCACGAAACCTTATGCTCATCCATCTCCTTTACGGTTGATGAGCCCATAATTACCATACTTGCATTTATTTCATCGGCTGTTGAAGCTATGTCGGTCATGTAGTTACCTACTTTGACTATCGATTTTGGAGTAACAGCGTACTTGCTCTTTACCGATTCGATAAGTGAAGCCATTTTACTTTCGGCTTCAGCAAGTTTTTCTGGCTCCGAAACACAGTGTAAGATGTGAATTGGCTCCTTAACAACTTCAGAAACCCTTATGGCATGCTGCAGGGCAAACCATGCAACTTCCGTAAAATCAGTTGGAACCAAAATTGTTTTTTTAGCAGTCATAATTGTCGTTATTTGGCTTTTCCCCTAAAACATTACGTTCATAAATCACCTTCAAATTTAATCAAATTATTATTTTTATTGAGTTCAAAAGAAATTTGTTTAAACAAATTGTTAAAATATTTGATAAAGATTCGCAATCGCTCTATCTTAGTATGTGAAATTTTTTGCGTTTTACCAAATGGCTTTCCTTTCAACCCTAATAGCGTTTTCTTTATTGGCAGTAGCAACTCTTGCTGCTATGATGCTGTATGTACGTTACTACTACACCAAAAAGAGTTTTGCCCTTCAGCAGAAGTTCTTTGTTAGAACTGAGGAATTACTCAGGGAAAGACAGAAAACCGAAAACTTGCTCTCACGGGTTTTGCCCCGCGAAAAGGCTAAAGAACTAATTGACCAGGGAAAGGTTGATGCACAGAAATTTCAGATGGTTACAGTTCTCTTTGCCGATATTCAGGGCTTTACCAAAATAACCGATGAAATTAATGCCGATTCACTCATTGACCAGCTCGACAGGCTTTTCTTTGAATTCGATAGCATAGTTGAAAAGTACGGTATTGAAAAAATTAAGACCATAGGCGATGCCTATATGTGTGCAGGTGGCATTCCCCATCCAAACAGAACCAATCCTTTTGAGGTGGTTGCTGCAGCAGTGGAGA
The DNA here is from genome assembly GCA_018056955.1 of Bacteroidales bacterium. GTDB lineage: Bacteria > Bacteroidota > Bacteroidia > Bacteroidales > Tenuifilaceae > Tenuifilum > Tenuifilum osseticum. The sequence continues at coordinate 26,116 of JAGPEQ010000001.1, forward strand.
TGATGGGTTGCATGCAAAAGTTAAACCAACAGCTCAATAACGGCAAAGAAATCTGGGAGCTAAGAATTGGTATCGATACCGGGCCTGTTATTGCCGGGATTGTTGGTCGTAATAAGTTGACCTATGACATCTGGGGAACCACAGTAAATATTGCTAGCCGAATGGAATCGGCAAGTGAGCCCGGAAAAATCAATATTTCGGAAAACACCTATCTGGTTGTTCGCGATCTATTCGAATGCAAGTTCCGGGGAAAAATTCCAATCAAGAACAAGGGCGATGTTAACATGTACTTTGTTGAAGGATTCCTACCTAAATTTTCCGAGTCCAGCAGGTATATCCCAAACAATGATTTTAGGGTTGAGCTTCAGCTTGTAAGATTAGCCGATCTGGAAGAATTTGTTCTTGAGAAGCTGGAAAAAGGCCTTCCAAAAAATCTTTACTACCACAATTTAAAACACACTGTCGACGTTTATACACAAGTTGAACTTATTGGTCGAGCCGAAAATATACCTAATGAAGATTTGCTCTTAGTTAGAACGGCTGCCTTGTTTCACGATATGGGCCACTTAATTGACTATGCAACGCACGAGGAAATGAGCGTGAAAATGGCGCATGAAATATTGCCCCGCTATGGCTATACTCCCGAACAAATTGCTCGGGTTGCTGAAATCATTATAGCTACCAAGTTACCTCCAAAACCCAAAAACATCCTGGAGGAAATAATTTGCGATGCCGATCTGGATTACCTTGGCCGAACCGATTTTATACCCGTATCGAATGCTCTTTACAAGGAACTCCATGAGCATGGAATGGTGGGTTCCTTACACGATTGGAATTTGATTCAGATTGATTTCATCCAGAAACACCAGTATTTTACTCAAACAGCCCGTAGATTAAGAAATGTAAACAAGGATGTTCAGCTCAAAAATCTTAAGCGATGGATGAACGAATTAGAAAATGATACATCTTTGTAGTGATTTTTACATTTTTTTGTATTACTTTTACTATTTTGTTAAATATTTGCTATTTTGCATAGTTAAAGTTGAAATACTGACCAAAAGTTCCGGTTATGGATAATATTAAAAAAATCATTCTGGTTCCCTGGGATTTTACCGAAGGTTCCGAAATTGCCTTTCAACATGCCCTTCAGCTCGCAAAAGCCGGAGGTAATGAGATCATGTTGCTACACATCATCCCCCGTGCCTGGATTATTGACTCCATATACCGTAAGGTAAATTTCAAGAAGATAGAAACCTATAATGCCAAAATTGAAAAGGCTGCTTCGGAGCTTGAACATAAGTATGGTTTTAAACCACAAACCCTTGTCCTGGAAGGATACCCTAAACGTATTATCAAAGAGTTAATTCTTACAGCCCATGTTAACCTTATTGTAGCCTACTATGCCTATAAATTTGGCAGTAAGGAGCACCGCATATCACGATACCTTAAAAATCTATTTTTCAAGGATACAACCCTTCCCTTCATTGTAGTCAGCAAAGCCCCAATCCACTCACACTATATTGAAATTGTAATCCCCGTAGATTACGACCGGAAGTTCAAGGAAGCAGTTCACTGGATTATTTACCTTGCTAAGTACTATAAGTGTAACGTTAACCTCATTAAGCCTTTCCTAACTGATGATGGCAAAAAGAAACAGTTGGCCAACAATATCTACTTCACCAAAAAAATGCTCGATGGGGTTAATATTGTTTACGGTATTAAAACCGCCAAGAAAAAGGGAACTTTTGAAGAGGAAGTTTTCCGCTTTGCCCGCACAATTGAAGCCGACCTGGTTCTTATCATGTCCGACAAGTATGACGATTTCCTCGATAGCAAGCAGGAAGCTAAACATGATATCCCTGTAATGTGTGTTAATCCTCGTATTAGAAAGTATCAAAGTTTTTATTAATAGGTTTTTATGAAGCTACCAAGAACGATGCTTTTAACTTCAATCATGAAGTTGTCGTTAAAAGAAAAAATTATTTTTCTATTCACCGGAACATCGTTTCTTATTCTTTTTTTCCTTCTTTTCCTAAATAGCGCTAGGTTTAACCGCCTATCCATTGAAACAGCCAAATCGCGCATTTCCCTTTTAGCCGATAAGGAGGTAAAAAAATTTGAGGCAACACTGGAAAGGGATATGTCTGTTGCACGCACCATTGCCTCGTCAATGGCAGTAACCATAAAAGAGGGGAAGACATCAAATATACAGGAATACAACAATCTCTACACCAACATACTTGAGCAATACCCCGATGTACTTTCCGTATGGGATAGCTGGGAACTTAAATTTGTTGAACCCGGATATACCTATGAACACGGCCGCATTAAAAATTACACTTGGCGCGAAGGCGGTAAGATACTGGCAAATACCATAAGAACTGAAAAAACTGAATCGTCAGCGGAGTATATCACTCTAAAAACAAACAAATCGGAAAGTTTGGAGGAACCCTACTTTGACAGCTACGAGGGACAAACCGAAAATATTCTGATGACCAGTGTTATTGCTCCCTGCATTATCGATGGTAATTTTGCCGGGGTGGCCGGGCTTGACATTCCCCTTTCAAACTACCATCAGGTTGTTAAGAGCATTGTACCCTTCAAGGATAGTTATGCTTTTATCATTTCTCCTCAGCTAAAGTTTATTGCCCATCCCGATAAGGATTTGATTGGCGACGATGCCCTGTTTTCCTACGAGTCCATATTTACTTCACATGGCGTTCAGGACAAGGTTATAAATGGTGAACCCATTGAATTTGAAGCAACAGATATCAACGGAAAGTTGTCATTCTTTACTTTCCGCCCCATTTCAGTTGGTAAGTGCCCACAACACTGGTCTTTTGTACTGATTACACCGCGCGAAACCATTTTAGCAGAGGCTCGCCATGTTTTTTGGACAACCCTTACTATTGGCTTAATAGCCATTTTGTTGCTTTCTGGCTTTATTTACCTTATGACCCTTAAATTCCTTATCAATCCAATATCTAAAGTTACCCAAAATTTAGAGCGCCTCTCTAAAGGTCATGTTGACAAGAGCATGATTGTTGATGTTGACAACAACGACGAAATAGGCACCATGATTACCCACCTGAACAAAACCGTTGAGGGCCTTTACAAAAAAACCGAGTTTGCTAAACAGGTTGGCATGGGTAATTACGACACCTCACTTGAACTCCTCAGCGATGAGGATGTTTTGGGTAAGTCGCTGATTGAAATGAATGAGAATCTCCGCAAGGCGAGGGAAGAGGCGCTAATCAGGCAGCGTGACGAGGAAAAACGTCGTTGGGTTAATGAAGGTTTAGCCAGGTTTGGCGATATTCTCCGACAAAATAATAATGACATTGAGGCCTTAAGCGCTAGCATTGTAAAAAATTTGGTTGGTATTCTTAACGCCAATCAGGGCGGACTTTTCATTTATAACGATGAGAACACCGATGAGCCCTACTTTGAGCTAACTGCCGCTTACGCTTACAATCGTCAAAAATTTATTAAGAAACACATCCTACTTGGGGAAGGACTAGTTGGCGCTTGTGCACTTGAGAAGCAAACCATCTACCTAAAGGAAATCCCCGAGAACTACATTACTATATCCTCAGGGCTTGGTGAAGCAAAACCACGTAACCTGCTAATTGTACCCCTAAAGGTTGAGGATAAAATATTTGGCGTTCTTGAGTTGGCATCGTTCATTGAATTTGAGGACTACCAGATTGAGTTTGTTGAAAAGGTTGCTCAGAGTATTGGGCAAACACTCCAGTCCGTACGAACTAACATTCGTACAGCAGAACTCCTGGCTAAAACACAGCAACAGGCCGAGGAAATGAAGGCTCAGGAGGAAGAGGTTAGGCAAAATCTTGAGGAGCTGGAGACCATTAAGGAGGAACTAGAGAAGCGTACTGCCGAAATGGAGGAAAACCAAAAACAGCTGGAATGGGAAAAATCGCTGTTGGACTCCCTGCTTAATTACCTTCCCGATAAAATCTACTTTAAGGATCTAAAAAGCCGATTCATTAAGGTAAGCAAATCAACCCTCGAATTCTTTGGAATGTCAAAGCAAGAAGAGCTTATCGGTAAATCCGACTTCGACTTCTTTACTGAGGAACACGCCCGCCCTGCTTATGAAGATGAGCAACGAATTATTAGAACCGATACGCCCATTATCGGTATTGTTGAAAAGGAGGTAATGAACGACGGTAGGGTAACCTGGGCTGAGACCTCAAAGCTCCCTCTAAAAAATTCCCATGGCGAAACCATTGGTACTTTTGGCATAACCCGCGACATTACCGCTTCAAAAATGATGGAAGAGGAAATTTCAAAGAAATCCGAAAAGGAAGAAGCCTTTCAGCGCGACCTTGAGAAAAAAGTGATTGAACTTGAAAACCTCTATAAAGCCATAAACGATTCCGCCTACGTTATTGAGTATAGCCCTGAAGGGAACGTTATCTTCATTAACGAGGCTTACCTTCAGCTGCTTAACCTTAACGCCGATGATGTTATTGGAAAGCACCACTCCTACCAAATGGAATTTACTGATGAACAGCGTAGAAACTACAAACAGTTCTGGGACGATCTTAATAATGGCATTGTTAGAAAGGAAACTTCAAAGTTCAGCATTAACGATAAAACCTACCTGTTCTACGAAACCTACACCCCAATAAGGGATGCTGAAGGGAATGTGGTCAAGATCATGAAAATCGCTTTCAACGTTAGCCATTTGCTATCCGAGAATCAAATATAAGACCGGGTTTACCCGGTTTTTTTATCCTGTAATCTATGTTAAGCTGGAAAAAACTTTTAAGCCCAATAAGAACGGGCGAATCGCCATCAAAATCGACTATTGACTATACCCGAACCAACTTTCAGCGCGACTACGATAGGCTGATCTTTTCCTCCCCGTTCCGGCGTTTACAGAATAAAACCCAGGTTTTTCCTCTCCCGGGTAGCGTTTTTGTGCATAACAGGTTAACCCATAGCCTTGAGGTCTCCAGTGTTGGCCGATCGCTGGGGCGGAGCATACTAAACCTTTTATCAACCGAAAGGTTTGAGTGCCCAGCACAGCTAATTGCCGATATTCCTACTATTGTTTCGGCGGCTTGCCTTGCTCACGATTTGGGAAACCCTCCCTTTGGCCATAGCGGCGAGGATGCCTTTAGGCATTTTTTCTCCAACCATCACATTCCTGAACTTGATAGTTGGGAGGCAAGCGACCTGCTCCGGTTCGAAGGAAACGCAAATGCTCTCCGCTTGCTTACCCACCAGTTTAGGGGCCGACGAACCGGCGGTTTCCGTCTTAACTATGCAACCCTTGCCTCAATTGTTAAGTATCCTTACCCTTCAACATTGAAAGAAAAAAAGTTTGGTTATTTTAAATCTGAAGCCGATGTTTTTAACGAGATAGCCAGTCAAACGGGTCTTATTCAGATTAGCAATGGAAGATATTGCCGTCATCCCCTGGTTTACCTGGTTGAAGCCGCTGATGATATTTGTTACCAGGTGATGGATATTGAGGATGCGCACAAGCTAGGAATTCTTTCAACCAGTACTGTAACCAACCTTTACCTCTCCTTTTTTGACGATGAAACCACAAGTAAGAAGAAAGATATTCATGAAACCCTTTCCTCGGTTAACGATATAAACGAACGCATTGCTTACCTAAGAGCTATTACCATCAGTAAACTTATTGAGCAATGTTCTTCCAACTTTTCAAAAAGCTATGACCAAATTATGTCCGGCCAGCCCGTAAAGCCGCTTATTGACCAGATGGAAGGAACATCTGCAAAGGCAATGGACGAAATTCGGAAAGTTTCTGTTAACCAGGTTTACAACCATTCCAAGGTGGTTGAAATTGAAATTGCTGGCTTTACCATTATTGGGGAACTACTCGATATTTTCACAAGTGCAGTTCTTGAGCCTACCAAGCCAATTTCAAAAAAAGCCCTCAGGCTGATACCCGAACAGTACCTTGCTGAAAGCTCCGATAATTACTCCAAGGTGATGGCTGTTGTTGATTATATTTCAGGCATGACCGATATTTATGCCCTTGAAACCTATCAGCTTTTTAAAGGGATTAAACTACCCTCGCTTTAATCTTACTTCTCGCGGCTTACCATATAATCAGCAAGGAGCAATAGTGATTTCTTATACTCCGAATCGGGAAATATTTCAAGTGTTTGTTTAGCATTATCCCTAAACTCAAACATTTTTTTGGAGGCATAATCAATTCCGCCCTTGTCCTTAGCAAAATCAACTATCTCAGCAATGTTTGCTTTCTTCCCACTATTAATTAGTCTGATAATTCGTCTCCTTTCATGGGTATCGGATTGGGAAAGTGCATAAATTAAAGGAAGTGTAAGCTTGTGTTCCTTAATATCGTTACCGGTAGGCTTGCCTATTAACCCTGATGGCTGGTAGTCAAAAAGATCGTCGCGGATTTGGAAAGCCATGCCCAGATATTTCCCAAATTGGTAAATTCTGTCAACCATATCTTTGGTCGCATTGGCTGATATTGCGCCATTGGCGCAGCACGAGGCTATCAGCGATGCCGTTTTCTTTCCAATGATATCGTAGTAGGTTTCCTCATCAATATTCATCTTTCTGGATCGTTCAATCTGCAAAAGTTCGCCCTCGCTCATTTCCTTTACAGCACTACTAATCACCCTGAGCATCTCAACCTGACCATTTTCAATAGCAACCAGCAAACCCCGCGACAGGATAAAATCCCCCACAAGTACTGCTACCTTTGAACGCCATAGGGCATTTATTGAAAAAAATCCCCGCCGTTCATAAGCTTCATCTACCACATCATCGTGAACCAGTGTTGCAGTGTGAAGCAATTCAATCATCCCTGCAGCCACGTAGGTTGACTGGTTTATTTGGCCACAAGCCCCAGCGCTCAGAAATACAAGCATTGGCCGTAACTGCTTGCCTTTCCGCCTCACAATATAGTTAGTTATCAGATCGAGCAATTTTATATCGGAGCCCATGTTTTTTCTGAAAAATGGCTCAAAATCATTCAAATGATTACTTATTGGCTCCTTTATCTGGTTTAGCATAAATCTTTATCTATTAAAGGGCAAATTAACCAAATTTCGCCCATACTAAACACTGTTTACCCTAACAATGTTTAAAAAATTGATAAATACCAATTGGTGGTAAAACAAAATATTAATATATTTGCATGTGTTTAATATGATTGAAATTCAGAACAATAATGGTACATGTTGAAGAATTGAAGATTGAGCAGCTTGAGCAGGCTGCAAGCATGTTGAAAGCTATTGCCCATCCACTCCGAATTGGAATTATTAGCTTGTTGGAAAAATCGGGGCAGTTGACCGTTACCCAAATATATGAAACTCTTGGTATAGAGCAATCTACTGCATCGCACCATTTGGGTATTTTAAAGGATAGGGGTGTACTTTCATGCAAGCGTGAGGGCAAAAACACTGTATACTTCCTTCGGAATGAGAATCTGGGTAAGATACTTGACTGTGTAGGAAGGTGTACTGTTTAATAATTAAATTATGACCACTTTTGATATCATAATTGTAATACTACTATTGGTTGGTGCAGTTAGGGGTTTTATTAGTGGCCTAATTATGCAACTCACATCGCTGGCAGCGCTTTTACTTGGCATTTGGGTAGCAATCCGGTTCTCCGATTTTACTGCTATGCTTTTAATGGAAAAGGCTGGTTTAACAGGTCAGTACATTCCTTTAGTCTCATTTGCCATTACCTTTGTGGTTGTTGTTATTGCTGTTCACTTTACCGGAAAACTAATCGATAAATTTTTTAACCTAACCCCACTGGGTATAGTTAATAAGATTCTTGGCTTGGTTTTCGGTGTACTGAAATATGCATTAATAATAAGCGTAATTATTGTTTTTGTTGAAAAAGCCAATCAGCGGTTCAACTTTTACTCTGAACAAACCAAAAATAAATCAATGCTATTTAAGCCCCTTTCAAAGCTTGCCCCTAGCATTTTCCCTTACCTTCACTTTGAATCGATTTCTGAGCGCTTAAAAGCGAAATAATGCACCATTTAGTCAGATTCATTTCGGCTATTTACTTTAAATGAACTATATTTGAAGGCCAAATCATTTGGCCTTTTTTGTTTAATCACTTAAAATGGTTTGCCGTGAATTTTGTAGAGGAGTTAAAATGGCGGGGCATGGTACACGACATGATGCCCGGAACCGAAGAGCAGCTTACTAAGGAAATGACTGCCGGATATATTGGCTTTGACCCCACAGCGGAGTCGCTCCATGTTGGTAGCTTTGCACAAATATTGCTTCTAAAGCGGTTTCAGCTAGCAGGGCACAAACCAATTGCACTGGTTGGTGGTGCAACCGGTATGATTGGCGACCCTAGTGGAAAATCGCAGGAACGTAACCTGCTCGATGAGGAAACCCTACAGCGCAACCTGGAGGGTATTAAACGTCAACTTTCAAAGTTCTTGGATTTTGAGAGCGGTAAACCCAACTCGGCTGTCCTGGTTAACAACTATGACTGGATGAAGGGTTACGACTTTCTTAGCTTTATCCGCGATGTGGGGAAGCACATCACTGTAAATTACATGATGTCCAAGGACTCTGTTAAAAAACGACTTGGCGAGGAGTCCAAGGAAGGTATGTCGTTTACTGAGTTCTCATACCAGCTTGTTCAGGGGTACGATTTCCTTTGGCTATACCAAAACATGAACTGTAAGCTGCAAATGGGTGGTTCGGATCAATGGGGGAATATCACTACCGGAACAGAACTCATTCGCCGTAAGCTTAGCGGCGAAGCCTTTGCTTTAACCATTCCGCTCATCACCAAAGCCGATGGCACTAAATTTGGGAAAACCGAGAGTGGTAATGTGTGGCTCGATGCACGCCTCACTTCACCATACAAGTTCTACCAGTTTTGGCTTAACACCTCCGATGAGGATGCCGAAAGGTATATCAAGATTTTTACCCTGCTCGACAAAACCACCATCGATAGCCTTATTGCTGAGCATAAAAAGGAGCCACACCTACGTAAGTTGCAAAAAACACTTGCCCGCGAGGTAACTGTTATGGTACATTCCGAGGACGACTACAACAAAGCAGTGGAAGCATCGGAAATGCTATTTGGCAATGCCACCACCGATATGCTTAACCGGATGGATGAGGATACTTTCCTTTCCGTTTTTGAGGGTGTTCCCACCTTTGAGGTTAAAAAATCGGAGCTTGCCAAGGGTATTCCCTTTTCAGTTCTTGCTGCCGAAATCACAAAAGTATTCCCATCAAAAGGGGAACTTCGTCGCCTGGTTCAGGGTGGAGGGTTAAGTATCAACAAGCAAAAGGTTGACAATCCCGACATCACAATTGGTACCGAAACATTACTCAACGGCAAATACATACTTGTTCAAAAAGGAAAAAAGAATTACAGCATTATACTAGCTGTTGATTAATTCCGTTATATATTTCGGAAAATCTTTGAAGGCTTGCAGCATTGTTTTAAGGCAAGCCTTTGGTTTTCTTTAGGCAAATTATGAAATTTGGATATCAAGCATTCTAATTCATCAGCTATGGACAATAACGATATTAGCATGGACAAATCAATGCTTTCCATTGCTCAAACCATATGGAATGGCCGAAAAACGATAATTACTGTAGGAATTATTGCGATAATAATTTCCACTTTTGCATCGCTTTTAGTAAAAAATCAATATAAAGCCACTGCAACCATATTCCCTCCGGTGGCAAATCAGGTGTCCAAGGAACTGATTACCGAAAATAAACAGGAAGGTTTAACAACCTTCGGCGAAACCGAGGAGATGGAACAGTTCCTTCAGGTTTTAAGCTCACGTACCTTAAAGGATAAGGTAATTTCAAGGTTAAACCTCCAGCAACACTGGGGAATCGACTCCACATCAAAGAGCTATAGGTTTAGGAGTTACCAAAAATTTGATGAACAAGTCAAAATGAAACCTACTCGCTATCAAAGTATCAATATTGAGGTTATGGATCGTGACCCTGAATGGGCAGCCAAAATTGCAAATACTGTGGTTGAGTATTCCGATAGCCTAATGCGTGCCATTAAAGCACAAGTGGCTGTTAATGCCTTAATGGCATTGGAAAAGCAATTTGCTTTAGTTGAGCATGATTTAAATAACTTACAGGATTCGCTAGCACTTGCCATATCTAATGGGGTTGTTGACCCCAAACGACAGGCAACCATATTCTACAAGGAATACATAAATGCATTACTAAAAGCTAATAATGCTCACCTCATAAAATTGAAAAGTGAGATGTATCGATTTAGTGATCACGGTGCAAAGAGTATACGTTACGCTGCAGAAATTAAAGATTTGGCAGAACGTTTAAACGAGTTACGAAAAAGCATAGTTGTTGCTAGAATTGAGGCAAATCAGGAGATACCCACCCAGTTCATTATCGACAAAGCCGATATACCCGACAAGAAAGCCTATCCAAAGCGCAGTATAATTGTTGTAACCTCAACCTTAGCTGCAATAATTTTTGCAATTTTCTTGCTTTTCCTTCAGGAGTATCTTAAGCGCTTAAAAATATAATTGTTGATACCTTTTGCAGGATCAGTTTACCCCCTAATGGATATCATTAAATCGATATTAAGCCATATTAAAAATAAGTGGATAATTGTTTCCAGCATAATCTTCATTTTAATAAATGCTATTCTGATAGGAACTGAGCGCGATTTTTTTGTAATTCTACCCATCATATTTATTTTTTTACTGGCTTACCTATCTTTCCCCTTAAAATTCTACTTGGCTTACTTATTTATAAGCCCGCTCTCCATTCCTCTATCGGAATTTTTCCAGGAAATATCCATTGATTTATGGTTACCTTCGGAGTTAATGCTTGTGGCATTAGCTCCTATTGCCTTAATTATGCTTTTATCAAATAATCATCAAAACCGTTGGTTTACTTGGCATCCTGTACTGCTAACTATTTACTTTTTTTTAGGATGGATTGCTTTAACTTCCATTACCAGTTCAATGCCCTTGGTTTCCCTAAAGTATTTAATTCTCAAAACACTTTACTTCATCGTTCTTCTTTATTTACCCTTCATACTACTTGTTAAGGGGAATATTACATTCAAACGATTTATTGCTTTCTACTCCATAGGTTTGTTTGTAGTAATTCTGTTAACTCTATCAAAGCAATGGGAATATGGTTTGTTCAATAAGTTTGTAGCCCACGGTTCATGTAATCCATTCTTCACTGACCATACATCATATGCAGCAGTATTAGCTTTGCTAATTCCAGTTAGCATTGCTCTACTCATATCATCCAACACGGCAACGCGGAGAATACTTTTCCTTGCATTAACAATTGTTCTTATTGTAGCCTTTGTGCTATCGTACACAAGAGCGGCCTGGCTTAGCTTAATGGTGACAGGTGTAGTGTGGGTTGCATGGTTGCTTAAAATTCGATTCCGATATTTAGCTCTGCTGACAATAATTTTTTTTGGGTCGATATTCTATTTCCAGGACAACATCCTAATTTGGCTAAACCAGCACAAAACCGCATCGAGCGGTGATATTAGAAAGCATATTAGCTCTATCGCCAATATTAGAACCGATGAATCGAATGTTGAACGCCTTAACCGTTGGACTTCGGCAATTAGAATGTTTGAGGAAAAACCGCTGCTTGGTTGGGGCCCCGGTACATACATGTTTCAGTATGCCCCCTACCAGGCTTCGTATCTTAAAACCCGGGAAAGCTCAAACCTTGGGCTAAAAGGGAATGCTCATAGTGAATACCTAGGACTGTTATCGGAGGCGGGTCTTCCAGCAGCTTTGGCATTTATCCTCATTATTGGCATACTGTTTTACAAAGGTTTTAACCTAGCCCTAAAGTTAAAACCCAAAAGTGCTGACAGGGTAATACTATTAGGCGTTTTACATGGGCTAATAACCTATGTTGTGCATGGTTTTATGAATAATTTTCTGGATATGGACAAGGTTGCAGCTCTTTTCTGGGGTTATGCTGCTTTAATCTTGGCCATGGAGTATCTTTACTCAAAATCGAATCCTAGAATCGAAATATCATCAAAAACATCTGCACCCGATTCCCTCACCTGAGCAATGGTGTTTATTATTTGCTGTACATTCTGGTTTCGCGAAAAGTTCTTTTCTAAAATACTAGTGTTGTAAACCACCCTATCGCCATCAATGGTTTCCACTAATCCATCGGTGTAACAAAGCAAAGTGCTTTGTTCATCAATATTTAGAACGCCCTGATTGATTATTGGTATTTCATCAATCATTCCCAACCCAACACATCCCGATGAAAGCTGAATTATTTTACCGGAATTTCTGACAAATATGAAGGGAGGATTGTGACCTGCATTAACATATTCCAGCTTTCGGGTTTGGTTGTTGTAGCGGCCAATAAACATGGTAATAAACTTTTCACCTTTGGCCGTGGCCATAACCCTCTCGTTGAGTTTTTCAACCAACGCTGAAAGGCTAATATCCTTGCTGAATAATGCCCTGAGGTTTGCCTGGAAGTTTGACATTAGCAATGCAGCCGAAATACCTTTACCCGAGACATCGGCTATACAGAAACCCATATCGTTAGGGCTAAGGGCAATAACATCGTAGTAATCGCCTCCTACCTCAAAGTGTGGGCTATAGTAAGAACCAATGCTAACACCTTGGAATTTGGGCATATCGGCAGGCGAAGGAATAAGCATTGACTGCATGCGCGATGCAAGTTCCAGCTCCTTACGCATTGCCTCCTGCTCCAAACTTTTATGGAATAAACGCAGGTTCTCAATGGCAACAAAAATGATGATTGATAGGGTTTGAACAAAGTTCAAATGGCGGATGGTTGCGCTTACTCCTTTCTCATATTCATTGGTATCGCCTATCAGCACATACCCCACCGGTTGATTATTCTGAATTACCGGAATTATTACATCGAGCTCAAGTAGTATGGGATTTTCCGATACTCCTACAAAAGTGATCTCGTTAAAGGGTAGTAAATCGCGCTCAACATTGATATTCTCAACAACCCTTTCGGGGCAATTGCTATTAAGTAGCAGCTGCCACTTGCCCTCCTCTATCTTGTAAAGCAATATCCTGTCGATTCCTAAATCGTCGTTTAGGATACGCTTAAACCTGTCGATAAGCTCCTCGGTTTTCAGCTCAGCGCTTATGGCCTGAGCCATACCTAGGAGCGCGTTTAGTTTAAACGTACTCAGTTTTAGCCTGTTTTGCGAGGCGGTTATCGACATATAGTAGTTTTATTCTAAAAAAATAACTTATTCCAAAAGAGGAATAAGTTACTACAAAATTACTAATAAAACAATACCCGACTAAATTATTTTGAAATTACTTTACCCTTTCCGAGTATTCCCTTGTGCGGGTATCAATTTTAATTTTATCGCCTATGTTTATAAAAAGTGGAACGTTAATTACGGCTCCGGTTTCAACAGTAGCTGGTTTAAGTGCTGTTGACGATGCAGTATCGCCTTTTAGTCCGGGCTCGGTATAGGTTACTTCCATTTCTACAAATGGTGGCAGTTCACAGGTAAGAATATTCTCATTATCGGCTTCAACCATCATTTCAACATACTGTCCCTCTTTGAGTAAATCAGGGTTCTCAATCTTGTACTCATCAAGTGATACTTGCTCAAAGGTTTCCTGGTGCATGAAATGATAACCCAACTCGTCCTTATATAGGTATTGATAAGGCCTGCGCTCAACCCTAACAACATCTATTTTTACCCCTGCATTAAAGGTGTTCTCAATTACTTTTCCGTTCTCAAGACTTTTAAGCTTTGTGCGAACAAATGCTCCCCCTTTGCCGGGTTTTACATGTTGAAATTGAACGATGGTGTAAATTTTCCCGTTAAATAAAATGAACAGTCCGTTCTTAAAATCCGCTGTAGTTGCCATATATTTCTATTTTACAATGGGTTGCAAATATAGTAAAATTGAAAATAATAAAAAAATTAATAGCTACCTGTTAACATAAACTTTAGGTAGATTGTTAAAAATGCAACCTTGAATTAATTTTGGGATTACTTGTTCTCTAAGGCAGTAAATTCGTTTGCCAGGTTCTTGTATTCTATTAAATCGCAGTAAACTGAACCAACAAATATTTCGAACTTTATTCTGATTGGGATAAAGTTTGAGTCGTTGGTAAGCCATATGGTCAAGTCGTCCTTGGTTTTAAAAACCCTACCGGTTATAACAACAGGCATGAACTTCATGCACTTTACCATGCCAAATTTTGTTTTTATGGTTTCATATCCTTTAAAACGGACGGTAAGAGGGTACTTTTCATCGGTGAAATAGGTTTCAACCGTAATGGTTTGATCAGGCTTTAGCGGTGGCATGGTTAGCATCTTATTTCTCAGGTAGTAAACCGATGAAAGAATATCCTGGCACCCTTTAACAACCACCACCTTTCCGGTTTTGGAACTAATAACAATCGAGGAGTCGGGTCGGCTCCAGTGATCCCAGGTTTGGGTGCTGTAATGCCGGTATCGTCCTTCATGAATATTCCTAATTGAGAAATAAGGCCAATGCGTAGCTGGGTCGGTATAGCTCTCGTAGGTATCATTCACATTGTAAAGAGTATTGGCTATGCCTACCGTACGGCCGTTAAGATATAAATGGTAGGCCGGCTTATTATTAAAAATTTTTTCGTTCACCTGCAGCACAGCCTCGCCGCCATTTATGAATCCGTAGTAAATTTGGTATTTCAACTTTTCACCGCCCACAAAGGCTTTAGTTCCATTCTGAGCGTAAAGGTTGAAATTTAAAATGATAAGTAACACAAACGAGATTTCGCAAGCTCTTCTAAAAAATCTTTTTCTTTGGTGTAGATGCCACAAAATCCTTAAGGTAGAAGGGTTCAAAATAGGCAATATCTTCAAATTCTTCATTGTTGTATGCTTTTAATGCCAAGGGCAACATAAAGCGTGCCGAGTGCTCAAAACTATCGATAAAAATAGCATTTTTATTTTTAATTACATCCTTGCACTTGGATGAGCCATTCCCAAAGAAAATAATTATATGGTCTTCAAGATATTCTGCAAAAGAGTTATCATCAACAACAACTGCTCTAACATCGGAAACGGGCTCGCCTTCAAGATTATAAAGCGCACAGTAAACTTCCATGCGTCGAGCATCAATCATTGGGCAAAGTATTGCATCAGCAGGTATATTGGGATGGGATAGAGATAAACCTACCGCCATTGCCTGTAAGCTACAAACCCCAATAAGCGGGATTCCCGATGTATAGCAAATTCCCTTTGCCATTGAAACACCAATCCTCAAACCGGTATACGATCCGGGGCCTTTGCTTACAGCAACCGCACTAATTTGGCTTGGCGTTAAGCTAGCATCGGTTAACACATCGTTGATAAGGCGTGGCAACATGGTTGAATGAGCCTTGGGGTCAGAAAGCTCTCTGACCCCAAGTATTCCATTTTCATCGCCTATTGCAACTGAACAAACAGATGTTCCAGTTTCAACGCAAAGTATTTTTGCCATTCTAAAAAACTGACTACTCGGTTTTAAAAAGTTCGTCTTTGTTTTTAACTTTTCTGATTAACGACTTGTCCTTAAGCTTACGCGATATTGCGCTATAGGGTGCGGTAATTACCTCCTCATCGCCCTTTAGCCCTTCAATAATCTCAATATACTGGTTATCCTGTATGCCTGTCTTTACTTCAACTATTCGAGCGGTATCGCCTTTGGTTATAAAAACAATTTCCTTAGGCTTCTCAACCTTGGTTGGTTTGGATTCAACGGGTTGGGTGTTATTTTCAACCTTTTCCCATTCTCCTGTTTTTTTTACAGTATCAATTCGGGTTGTTACCGCAAGTATCGGAATGGTTAGTACGTTTTCCTTGGTGTTTGTAAGAATTTCAACAGTAGTGGACATTCCGGGTCGGAAGGGACTGGTTTGTGAATTGGTGAGAAGGTCCTTATATGATTTTTCAAGAATAAATATTCGCACCTCGAAGTTGGTAACCTGGTCGGTTGTAATTCCTTGAACGTTAGCAGTATTAGCAATTTGGGTTACTATCCCTTTGAATTTACGATCCAGGTATGCATCTACCTCAATTAATGCAGTGTCGGCAATCTTAACCTTTACAATGTCATTCTCGTTAACGTTAACCCTTGCCTCCATTCGGTTTAGGTTGGCAATCCGCATGATTTCCGTACCAGCCATTTGTATAGTACCCACCACACGTTCGCCAAGCTCAACGTTCAGCTTTGATACTGTTCCCGATATTGGTGCGTATATGGTTGTTTTGCGAAGATTTTCCTCGGCTTCGCGTAGCGATGCCTGTGCGCTTTCAACACTGTAATTGGCTGCTTTTAGCTCAGCTTGTGCAACTTCATAGTTAGTTCGTGCCGTTTCAAACTCCGACTCCGATATTGCCTTTTGTTCATAAAGCTGTTTGCTTCTATTGAACGACAACTCCGACTGGGCAAGTTGGGCCTTAGCCTGAATTAACCTTGCGTTTGCAGAGTTAACAGCGGCAATTGCTCTTTCTTTTAATGAAATATATGTATCGGGTTTGATGCGGCAAAGCAGGGTTCCCTTTTCAACCCAGTTCCCTTCTTTTACTGGTAATTCAATAATTTCGCCAGAAACCTCTGAGCTGATTTTTACTTCAACCTCAGGTTGAATCTTACCATTGGCTGTAATAGCTTCGGTAATAGTTCTGTACTCAGGTTTCTCAACATAAACGGGTGTGGTTAAGGGTTTACCTATCCAACCCTTTTTCTTGGCAACAACTGCAAATACTATCAAGATGACAACTGCTCCCAGCAAGTATTTAATAAGTCCCTTTTTCATTATTTAAGTATTTATGGTTTATTTACTTCAGTTTAACATTCTCTTTGTTTAGCAAGTAACTTGCTTTCATTACTTTACCAAAACTATTAGCTATAGCTTAAGTGGCAATCCCTTGTAAAATTCCAGTATCTTGGTTTTAAAAATCAGCTCATACTTTGCCTGTAGCAAATCGGTTTCGGCTTGAGCTAGCTTGTTTTTGGCCGATGTAAAATCAAGAGCTGTTACTAGTCCAAGGTTAAACCGGTTCTGGGTGTACCTGAACGATTCCTCCGAAGCAGTTTTGCTTTTTTGCGATGACTGCAATTTTTTTTCGGCTGCAATAGCATCGGCATAGGCCTGTTGAATGTCCTTGTATAATGCATTTCGCTCACTCTCCAGCGCAAGCTGTGCATTCATAAGACCAATTTTGGCGGTAGTTACTCTGTTACGAGCGCTTAAACCATTGAATATGGGTATGCTTAAGCTTAAGCCTACCGATTTGCTCGCATTATTTTTAATCTGAGTCATAAATGGGTCGCCGTCAAATGCGTAATTATCCTGAATCCGGTACTGTGCACCAGAATTGTAATTTGCCCCTAACGATAACCGGGGTTGTAAACCACCTTTCGCTATTTTTAGGCCAAGCTCTGAGCTTTGTAACCTATACCTCGCGCTCTGTATTTGAGGCATTATTCCCTCAGCAACTCCAAATATCTGACTGGGCGATTCTGATACCAGCTTTACGCTATCTAATTGATGTATTACAGGTTTTGCAATCTGAAATCCTTCGGTTGTTTTTAGCTCAAGGAGCTGGGTTAGGTTTAGGTAGGACAGGTTTAGCTGGTTTTGAGCATTTACAAGCTGTAGCTCATCCGAAGCCACAAGTGCTTCTACCTCGTAGAGGTTTCCTTCCGGCAAACTACCAGCTGAAACTAAAACTTTTGTCCTTTCAAGCTGCATTGTGGAAAGTTCAACCTGTCTTTTAGCAATCTCAACCAGCTCTTGCTGATAAAGGATTTGAAGGTAAAGCGATGCTATCGTTAGTGCAATGTTATTCTTAACCTTTTCAACATCGGCAACAGATGCCTTTAGGTCGAAATGGTTCTGCTTCCGGGTGTTTGTTAGCTGAAAACCATTATAGATGGGCAAACCCGTACTAACTGAAAAACTGGTTGCCTGAGTATTCAAGGCTTCCTTGGTATTGGTAAGGTAATTTGTTACCAAGCCAAAGCTATAGGAATGATTACCATTGATATTAATTGTTGGCAATGCATCCATTTTGGATTGTAAAAGGTTTACCTCATTTACCTTTACGTTTAGCTCCTGCTGCTTAACCTGGATATTATTAGCTAGTGCATACTCAATGCAACGCTCAAGTGTCCACGGTTCTTGAGAAAAAACTACCGAGGTTAGGATTAACAAAATGAAGATGGGGAGAATAGTTTTTTTCATACTTAAAACGTTATTTAAGAACCTTACTTATGACGTTTATTTGCGGAATTAGTTTAAACAAAAATCAATACTTAAAAAATTCCTTTTCCGAAAGTAGGACTTTATAAACTACCATAGTAAAAAAGAAGTGTTAAAAAAGGTTGGCTACTAGCTTCATATAGCTATTGGTTACCTTTTCCTTTTAAAAATCGGCAATTGCGACTCATCAAATTCCGTTTTACGAGGGATTTTTATTGTTTCAAAATCAAAACTTTCAGTATCTACTACAACCGCTTGAAATCTTCCAAGTGAGCACGTACCACAGTTTAAATATATTTTTTTACTGTTCAGGTAGTAAACCTTATGCGATTCAAGCTTATGGGTATGCCCAAGTATAACCATATCGTACTTTTTTAGTAGCTTAAGGGCATACATGAGGTATTTGATAGTATTGTACTTTCGGGGTATTCTGTTGACATCATCAAAGTAATCGACCGCGCTATAAAATTTGCGTTCAACCCAACGGAAACGGACTAGCCACTTTAGAAACGAGTACATGGTAACGCTAATAAATCGGCCAAAGCGTGTACCATTTAAAAAATCGGCTTTGTGTCCGTGCTCAATGTGTATGGTTTTTCCTTCTGAATTCTTAATATGGAAATGATCATGTGTATGAGGGACCCAAATGTCGTGGTTGCCACGGAGTTGTACAAAACCTTTTCGGTTGAAATAATCAATAATCTTAGCATTTACCTCCGCAATCTCCGCGTAGGAATACTTGTAGAGGTCAAATATATCGCCGTTTAATATTACCTTCTCAACACCATAATGCTCAATTACCCTATCAAGTGTGGACATAAAGGCTTTAGCCTTCCACCCAAAGGTGCCAAGCTTTTTACCTGTATCGATATGTAAATCGGAAATTACAAGAATTATCACCTAAACTAATTTTATGCTAATTTAAGCATAAAAATCAACCCATAAGCACCTCCTTAACCCGTTTCATTTCATTTTCCAATTGCTTGGTGGCATGCATGGAGTACCCCATGAATGGGACTAAAACTATGCGGACGTTTCCATTTTCGGTATTTAAATATGCTATTCCTCCTGTACCCCAATTTTTCCAGGTTAATCCGTTATGAAACTTTATGGCCGCCCTATCATCCGATACCTTAACGTATGAATAGTTGCTTGTAAATCGCTCCTTTAACTTACTAAACTCTCTGATTGGGGTTTCAACCTGTTCACTTAATCTATGACCGTACGCAGGTTCTTCAAATGAGTCGGACTCTATATAACCCAGAGTCTTAGATAGGTTTAACCATAGTGCTCCAAAAAAGAGAAAGACAAAAACAAACCCTGCCATAGCTGACTCGATTAATATTCCAGAAAAGGATACGCTAAACTCCTGGTATCCATTAATAATAAGTTTTACCACCAAAATGGCTAAAACATAAATCAGAAAAGCAACCACAGCGTAATATGAAAAGAAACGTTTCATCTGTACAAAATATTTATATTATTAATTATAACTCGTTACTTTCCTGCTTTTAACAAACATTATCAAGCGGATGGAACACCCATAGTTTGACTTCGTCGAGCTCGCAAAAAACGCTCGGTTGTTCATCTGTGTTTGTGCAAGCTGCC
The DNA here is from genome assembly GCA_018056955.1 of Bacteroidales bacterium. Lineage (GTDB taxonomy): Bacteria > Bacteroidota > Bacteroidia > Bacteroidales > Tenuifilaceae > Tenuifilum > Tenuifilum osseticum. The sequence continues at coordinate 45,999 of JAGPEQ010000001.1, forward strand.
TTACATGGGTGTTTCATAAAATTTGGTTTAAGTTTGATCTGAAAACAAAAATAACTCCTTTCACTTAAACCATCAACCAATGCTTTATTTTTATTACACCAGATAGTACTAACTTTATATCTCAATAAAAGCCATAAAACAATTACCTTTGCACAATAAAGGAAGAACCAGATGAAGGAAAGTAAGGATTTAGTTCGTTGGTATGCCGTTTACACCAAGCCGCGAAACGAGAAAAAGGTTTACGCCCGTTTGGTAGAAAAGGGGATTGAAACTTTCCTCCCTTTACAGAAAAAACTAAAACAGTGGAGCGATAGAAAAAAATTGGTAGATGAGCCCCTTTTCCGCTCATACATATTTGTCCATATTGACTTGAAACGGTACTATGATGTATTAAATACCCAAGGGGTAGTTCGGTACATAACTTTCGAAGGCAAAGCAGTCCCCATCCCCGACAGGCAAATTGATCAGATTAAGCAGCTGCTTGTTCAGGATATTGAGCTTGAAGCGGTGGAGGGTCAAATTGAGCCGGGCACAAGGGTTGAAGTCCGATTTGGCTCGCTTCAGGGAATTGAAGGCGAAATGGTTGAACATTCGGGTAAAAAGAAGGTGGTTATCCGGATCGATCATATCAGCCACTCGCTCCTGGTTACTCTGCCTGCTGAGTATGTGGTGGTGAAAAGATAATAAAAACAGGGCTTGCACCCTGTTTCACTATCAAAGTAATTTTACTCAAAAAGAAAATCCAAATCATCGCCGGGGTAAACCTCGCGGGGTGGTTGTCCTTTTTTGAAAATTCGAGCAGGTTTTGGGCCAATCAGGCTAAACTGCACATCTTCCAGCTTTATCATGGTTCCCTCGCGGAGTCCTACAACGTATACATGTGGGTCCATTTCAACGAACTCCATAATTCTTTGCTCACGGGTTTCGCCAGCATGTCCCTCGGGGTTAGCATCCAGGTAGTGGGGGTTTATTTGAAACCGAACCAAACTGAAAGCGCTGAAACTGTCTGGTTCCGTAATTGGCATATCGTTAGTGGTGCAAATGGTAGGACAGGCAACATTTGCTCCTGCACTCCAACCAATGTAAGGCGTTCCACTTAATACTTTATTCCTTACTGCTTCAATAATATCGGTCTGCTGAATAGTTTTTAGCAACTTAAAGGTATTGCCTCCGCCTACAACTATTGCTTCGGCCTCCTGAACCGCTAGCTTTGCATTCCGATGGTGATGTATTGAGTCAACCTCAACCCCAAATTCACTGAATCGTTCCTGAACCTTTTGCTCATACTCATTGTAGCTGAACGTAACGGCGGCCCATGGAATAAAAAGAACCCTTTTAATGCTACCTAAAAATTTTTCAATCTCCTTCTTGGGATGCTCCAGGTAAGCCTCTCCTGCATTGGTTGAGTTGCTTATGAGTAATAGTCGAACCATGATTTTGAATTCATTTTGTTTGTGGTAAAAATACAAAAAAACTAATACCATCAAACCTTAAATGCAGCAATAAAAGCATCCTCCTTAAGCTCAAGGGACTTTATAAAATTGAGGGCTAAATCCTTTTGCTCTGCAAACTCCATCAGGTCAATGCTTTTTACCACTTTTCGTAATTCATTCATGACCGATTTATCGTCCGATGTTCCAAATAGGTATACAATATCGCCGGGTCGAAGGTTCGACCAATTTAAAGTGCTGCTTACAATAAAGGAACCAAATTGTCGAAATGCCATATTATCGGGGCAAAGAGTCAATATCTGCTTTTTATAGAGAATAAAAGGATAAAGTTTGATGGAATTTTTACCTAACGACTTTACAATTGGATCATCTTTTAAATAGAGATTTAATGGTTCAAGTACACCTTCGTTCAATTCCCCATTATTTTTTATGTACTCAATAACAATGTTGTATATATTGAAGTTAATGAAATCGCAACAGGCATTAGGCTCGGCAGCAATTACATAATAACAGAAGGTGTAATTTTTATATAAAAAATGGAAAAAGTTTGGTTTTTCATCTACTTTTTTGATTTTGGCCTCCCACCAAGCAGAAAAATATCCTTCAACCTCGTAGCTGTTTTTCACCATCTGCAGGTTACAAAGGTTTTGGGAGATATTTTGGAATAAATGGTTTCGGAGCAGCTCCAGATTTACTAAAGCCCTTTTCTTTTTTCTATTTTCAATTACCACCAACAGGAATAGGCTAATAAACACAACACTAAACCCCATTGCTATAAATAGGTTTAAACGTTGAGCTTTCAGCTTGGAGTTCATAGCGTTAATTTCCTGCTCCTTTTTATCCCTTTCGTATTGGGCTTGCAGTTCTTCAATTTTTTGAAGGGTTTCAGAGTTTAAAATGGAATCCTTAATGGTGATATGGTCAAGCAGGTAGCTATATGCTTTTTGAAAGTTATTTGTTTTAACATAACACTCGGAGAGGAACTTGTTGCAATCACTTTCAACATCCTTTAAACCAATCTGCTTAGCCTTATTCAACGATTCCTGAAACATATTTATTGCTCGTTCAACTTTTCCTTGTGCAAGCAGAACCTGCCCCATATTTTTTTGGGTATAGCATACCCTGGTTACGCTTTTAAGCGATTGAAACATTTCAAGTGCATTCTGGTGGTAAAGCAAAGCATTATCCAAAAGGTTTTGTTTAAAGTAAAGTGAACCGATATTATCCTGAATTATTGCTACACCTATTGATATTCCTAATGAATCATAAATATGAAGCGATTTAAGAAAGTACTCCAAGGCATCATCGTACTTTCCAAGTTCCAAGTATGCACTAGCTATATTATTCGATGCCCCAGCTACTGCTCTGGAATTGCCCTTTGCCTCGTTAATTTCCAAGTATTCCTTGAAAAATTCTATTGCTTTTGGATAGTTTTCCCTGTAAAAGTGAATTTGCCCAATACTATTCGAAGCAATTCCAGTTCCCTCAATATCACCAATTTTTTTATATAAATCCAATGCATTTAAGTAGAACTCAAGGGCTTTATCGTATTTGCCCCAATTACGGTAAATAAGACCTATGTCGTTTTGTATGCCGGCTAATAACCTAACGCTGTCGAGGTATTTGTATATAGTTCCTGCGTTTTCCAAATTTTCAAGCGACAACCGAAACTCACCCATTTTCATGTAGCTAAAGCCAATTTGATGATACGCATTGGCTACAAGCTCCCTTTTCCCCAACCTGTTCGCTAGGTTTAAAGCACTTTTCCAGTAATTTAAACTTTTCTCGTAGTTGCTATCGGAATAGGCTATGGCTAACTCGGTTAGCGTTTTGTACCTATTCAAATCCGATTCTTGCTTTTGTAACGCTTGGTTAAGACTATCAATAGAATGATTCTGTGCCAAACCATTATTGAATAGAATGGCAAAGGTCAGTATTGCCGATATGATGCTAATTCTTAACACTAAAATCAATTTATAGCAATATACGGAAAAAATGAAAACAAGTAAACAGTTGTATTAAAAATGATTTAATAAACGTTGATGTTTTTGGGAGCTAAAGAATAGCAAAAAGTAATAAGTGTTACCTAATAGCTTAACTAGGTAGAAAAATAGTTACCAATGTTGTTTAGTTAAGGTTATTTGTCATGTTGCGCGCTAGCGAAACATTATGCTGTCGTTCTGAGTCACGATTTATCGGGATAAACTTAGCTGAAGCATCTCAGTGCTCATTTTTCTTCAATCCTTAGAAAAGATCACTCAACTTTGCTCGTGATGACAAAAGCACTATCTTCCTTTCTGCTCCCTTGTCATGTTGAGCCCAGTCGAAGCATCTCTTAATGCCTTCAACTCTTCTTTTATGCAATACCTTTACCAACACGGAGAGTCATACGCAGTGGCATAAAAGCCTGACCCGGCAATGGGTCGGGGGTGGAACGTGGCGGTGGGCTTTGTAAGCGATACCAAATGAGCCACGCTGCAGGCGTGGCGAATAGTATCGCGCGGCAGTTCCACCCACGGGGTACCCATCGGGTCGGGCTTTTCAGCCTTGATTTTCTTTGGTTCTTTCTTGTATCAAGACAAGAAAGAACGTTTAAATAGCTCTTTGCCCTGCTTTCCCATTGCGATGCAACGATTCACCCTTGCTCTTTGGAATACCATAGCGTGCATCGCTTAATATTTTGAATACCTCAATACCCTGGGTTAAAACCCAGGGCTAATATGATTTGCCCTTTTAGGGCGAATAATGCACGCGTATGGAGAAGCACGCTAACAGGTGGGGTTACAGATATTACGCCCCTACAGGGCGGGAAGCGTTGTTCTTTGTTCGTTAATCGTTGTTCGTGAAGCTACTTTCATGTTGAGCTAAGCGAAACATCTCATGGGGTCGATTAGTAATCCTTGGCTGCGCTCAGAATGACAGGCATGTATATTTTTGTTAACTAAACGACATTGAAATAGTTACTCACATTTTAATGGGTTACTAAAAACTGCATCTCGGTTGCTAGTATAAAGCCATTAAATGCTTATCGTTTAATCATTTTTTGAGTTACTATGCCAGTATCACTTTTGATGGTTAGAACATAGATTCCGCTTTGTAAATCACTACAATCTATTCGTAGGTTACCGGTTACTCTCGTTTTACTATAAACTACCTGTCCTATAAGATTTGTAAAAGTAACCGAGTAGCTTTCAGCTGAAGGGTATTCAACTTGTATAAAAGCATTAAACGGATTGGGAAAAACCAAAAATTGCTTGCTGGTTTCAGTTCGTATTTCGGTAGCTGGATTAACAATGTAACTACTAATACTGCTTAAAGTCTGTTGCCCCTCGGCGTCGTAAGCCTTAACCCTATAGTAAACGCTTGTTTGCGATGGATTTGCTGGAATAACCGAGGTATACACTCCGTTAGTGCCACTCATCTGTAGCTGATTGATCAAACTGCTTTCTGTTATACCCCAAAGTAGGAAAATATTTCCTATTCGGCCCTCAGGGTCGCTTACGTTTGCGGTTACAGTAACCGCATCGGCTGAAGTTGGGTTTGTTGGGGTATGTGAAACGCTAGAAATGGTTGGTACTTGATTGAGATTTACTGTAAACGATCCGTTGTAGTAGGCGGTATCCTGTAAATTATCAATTGCCGCTAGCTGAAAATAGATTGTTCCCGGACTCGTTTGCGAAGCAATGGGTGCACTGTATGCACCATTCTCAAACTGCATTTCGTAGGTATTACTCAAGTTGCCAACAGTAACGCCCCAACCTAAGAGAACCTTTGCAACGCTGCCGTCGCTATCGGTTATGTTTGCGGAAATAGTTATGGCCTGTCGGGTTACAGGCGACGCTGGGGTTATGTTAACATTGGTTATTAAAGGCTTTGAGTTTCCGGCGGCACTTACATTTATTGTAAAACTTTGTGTACCCTGGTTGGTTCCATCGGTTGCAGCCAGAACTACCTGGCTGTTTCCAATATTACTGTGATCGGGGGTGCCACTTAGGGTTGCTGTACCATTTCCGGTTGAGGTTAATGTAAGCCATGCAGGCTTTTGTGTTGCCGTAATGGTTAATGGTGCTCCATTTCCGCCAGTTGCAGTAGCATTATATGTGTAAAGCTGATTTTCAACTGCCGTGGTTATAGGCGTTGAGGTAAACTGAATAGGGGTAACAGGCGAACTTACTGTTATGGTAAATGTTTGTTGTGTCTCACTAATTCCATCGGTAGCTTTTAAGGTTATCTGATTGCCACCTACATTTTCCTGGCCTGGTGTACCGCTTAGGGTTGCAGTACCATTACCTGTGGCTGTCAAAGTAAGCCATGTTGGCTTTTGCGTTGCCGAAATGGTGAGTGGCGTTCCATTTCCACCGGTTGCAGTAACATTATATGTATAAGTCACCCCAACAGTAGCTGAAGTAATAGGCGTGCTTGTGAATGTAATTGGTGTTGTACTTCCCCAAATTAACTGTGCATACTCTGGATGATCGATGAACGGGTTGCGATTATGCTGGTAGCTGGAATACACTACGTTATTACGGTCAATCTCCTTCTGGCTTACCGGGTCTTGCTGATTCCATTTGAGCAGTAAAGTAATATACCACTGCTTGTATGCAGGATAGGCGGTTCCATCGAGTATTGCTTTGGCTTCGGTATTGTAGCTTGCCCAAGTTGCAATTAAGTTTTCGTACCGGGTTGCCATGTAAAAGTATGTACGGGCAAAATCGCCCTTATACTCGTCAATGGGTTCAAATACTGTTAATGTTGCTCCGGAAGCAGAAGAGGTTCCTAACTTGCTTCCATTAAGCGATGTCCAGGTAACAGATGTAACCTCACCAAAAATAAAATTGCTGCGCCTATTGTTTACATAACCATCGGTAGGGTAAAGGTGAAACAAGTCGGAATACATGGGAGATGCATCGTTAAACCAGCTCTTGGGAAACGAATGCTCACGGTTATAGCAATCGCCCTCGGAACTATAGTTTCCACACTGGTCAGTAACAAAAGTAAACTCGTAAGGTGGTGTTTGGCCGGGTTTATCGGAGTACATGTCCCATACCTTTCCATTGCTTTTCTTATCGGTGTACTGAAAGGCTGTCCATAACCCATCGTACGATATTACCGTATGGTTCTTTATGATATTGTACAAAGCAGTTTTTAGCTCAGCACCTGTTTTCCCTTCGGCCGTGGCGTAGTAACCATCAGGAATTTGTGCAAAAATCTTTACCGATAGGGTTAAAATAAGTAACCCGAGTGTAAGTGCTCTCCTAAATCCTCCAGTCATAAAAATCAACTTTTAATTGCTAACCACAAGGTCAACAGGAATGTCGTGTTCCGAAACCGGAACTGAATCGATTATTTGAAACTCATAGGCTATGCCTACTTTAACTGCATTGCGAAGTAAAGGGAGGGTTCTATCGTAGTAACCTTTCCCCCTGCCAAGCCTATTCCCATTTCTGTCGAATGCAACACCAGGAATTATGGCAAAATCAATCTCATCGGCGTTAACTATACTGCCGGTTTTGGGCTCCATTATTCCAAAACCACCACTCTTCTCCATGTTTTCAACTCCGTTGAATAACCTCAACTCCAATTCATCACCAACCACTACGGGCAAAACCATGCGCTTGCTGCCTGCCCATTTTATTACAAAGTCATGTGTATTTATCTCATCCGGTAACGACCAAAATGCTAGAACAGTCGTTGCTTTCTGGAACTGCTCCATGCTTTCAATTTCTGCAAATACATAACTCGCCCTTTCCCTTGCCAAGAAAGGATCCAGTAATAGCCTATGCGACTTAATAGCCTTCCGGATTTGATTTTTTAGCTCGTTCTTGCTCATAAATTTTATTACGGAATTAACCCAGAAAGGTTTAATCCAACACTACTCAAATTATGGAGACATTCAAATTTTCTACCCAATAACCAATGTTGTTTAGATATCAAAACAGACATTACCATCCTGAGTAAATCAGAAGTATATCTATTTTTCTAGGTTTTGAGATGTTTCGCTTCGCTCAACATGACAAAAGTCCTTAACCAAATAACATTGAAAAACCAACTACAATTTTGGCCTGGCAAAGGTAGAATATAAATTGATAGTTAAAACTATATTTGAGTAAGGATTAAAATCGGAACCATTGAATGCCTGAGTAAACCTAATCCTGAAAGGATACCATGTTCTGAATAAATGAAAATCAACAATGGCATCAAAACCTATGGACTGTAAATTATCGGTTAATGTAACTAATTCATATTGCTGGTAGGTTTTATAGCTGTTCTTTGCAAAATCGGCGAAAAGGTTAAGCGATATACGCTTTACATAAACAAGTGAACTTATGGGTAAATCAGGATAAGCTATGGGCATTATGTAATTAAAGTACATACCTGTGAATCGTGTCGAAGGTCTTGAAGTGTAAAAAGCAGGAAAATTAACCTTGTTATTTAGGTATATATACTTAATGTTCTGTTTTTGTGCTAATAGTGTAATTCCAAATCCATGATTTCTGTGCAATCCAGGTAAGTAAATTTTGGCTTGACTATACCACAAATTCGGTAGGTTGCCGTAATCCCAAGGTGTTGTCAGTAATCCTGTATTAATAATTAAGCCCGATTTAGGCTGTAAATCCCTATGGGCCATTCGTCGTAACGAGTAAAAAGTAAAACCAAACTCATTGGTAATTAAGCCTGAACGATATGCATCAATACTCTCGCGGTATAGATAACTGTTGCTATAAATGGTTTTGTTATATAGTTGTAATGATGTACTATAAATGCTTTCACCTAAAGTAAAAGGTAAAATAGAAGTAAACTCTGCCTTTTTATAGTAATCCCTATTTTCAGGGTAAAACTGTGTTACTCGGTAAAGGCTTGCAGTTGCATCGGTTTTCTCAATATTTAATCTAAAAACAGGCCAAAGTCCATTGTAGGTTACCTCCGCAAATAACAAGTGAGTTTTGCCATACCCATAACCAGCATTAAAAAGGGTTGATCCTGTTAAGTTTTGTGAAAGTAACGTTATTCCGGGATAAATGTTGCTTTCATCCTCAATATTGGCAGGGTCGTTTAGCGGCTTTGTGTAAAATGGAAACCAGCTATGTATGTTTACCAATGTATTTAACCCTTTATATTCGGTTGGTTCTGTTTGAATTATCCCATAATTATCGTGAACCGTTGTTGGATTTACTTTAACTATTTCATTATATGGTGATATATTATCTACTATTTTTCTGTTACTTGTAATATCATCTAAAAAAGCAATTCGGTAGCCATTTGCTGTATAGTGGGCATAATATAGCTGATGATTTTTATAGGTTGGATACGATGAATTAAATGGTAGGTTAATTATTTTATATACTATATTATTCTGTATATCATATTTATATATACTTTCAGTGTAACCGTCAGTAAAAGTAAAAAATAGGTTTGAGCCATCACAAGCAAGTGTTCTGATATCGCGATAAGCTGCATTGTAAACAATATCGAAAGTTAATGCAGAATCAACCTTAAATATTTTTTTGCCGGTTTCGCTTACCGCAATGCCATAAATATTTTTCCCCTTAGTATCTAAACAAATTTGCTGTACTTCATATCCTCCTTCAAAATTTAACAAAGTACTTTTCTCTCCTAGGAAATTTATACCAACCAACTTGTATTGTCCATTTGAGCTATATTCAATGCAGATAATCCTATCCTCGTCAATAATTGGGGAATGGTATCGGCCACCCGGTATTGTGTTCAACCGCTTTGTTTTAATATTATAAACCTTGATGGCGCTACTGCTCATCCATTCCCAGCGCGCGTGGGGTTGGTATTCCGCCCAAACAATAAGGCTGTCGTTGTACGATGGTTGGCCAATTAGTATGCCTGTACTCACAATCTTTTTTATTCCCCCTCTTTTATCCAAAACAGCAAAATAGGGTGTATCGCTAAGCGATGTTACATATACAATTGTTGTTGTGTCGGTTAACGGATAGGGGTGTATTAAATTTTTAAAATCCTCATTTACAGCTTTAGGCAACTCGTTACCGTAATGTTCAGTATAATCTACAAGCCAAAGCGAATCGTTGTATGAAAACGCTTTTTGGTAGATACTCTTCCTTGACTGACCTGTAAACTTTTTCAGACTTAGATAGGTAGGAAATAACGTGAATGGATATCGACCAACATACCTGTATGTTTTGGGAATAGTAGTTGATCCCCACTTTTGGTTAATGAAACTTACAAGCTGATAGCCAAATTGGTAATGGTTTGGAATAAAATCCTTGTAAGAGCCCAAAAGCCATTTATCGTAAGTATAAGGTTTTTGCTTTGATACTAAATGGGCGTAGTAATGGTTAAAAAAAGTTGCTGAGCGACCCCTTCCGCTAAATGTATAATTTGTTTCAGCCCAAACGGCATCGCCTTCAAAAATCCATGGGTGTATAAACGATGAAGCAAAACCAACGGCCTGCTGGCCAAACAGCCACGATAACACTTTGGTAGATCCGCTATTCAGCGCATACATTTGTTTCACATGGCGCATCTCGTGAATGGAAAGGGCTTTGTGCCAAAGCAATGCATCTCCGTCAGCATCGGGTTGGGTTACAAGTTCCATCCTGCGCGGGGCCCAGGCAACAAATCCGTTGGATAGAACAGTGTTTGGGTGAAGCACAACATCTATTTTCCTTGTCCCTAGATTGTAATCAACATCGTTAAGGCTATCGGATTTAGCTAAAGCGGAAAGGTAATGTCTGGCTAAGCTATCGGCTTCGGCAGGATATATTAACCTGATATTTTTGTATTCTCTCTTTTTCCAATCGGTTTTAAATGGCTCTACTCCTGTTTGATAGTACTGTGCTTTTGAATTATTTATTAAAATTATCAGTATTAAAGTAAAAAAGTAGATTTTTTTATTAAACATATTGATTATCATCATTTATTGCTTTAGCACTTTTATAGTTTTTTTCCTACCGTCATTTAACCTTACCTCAACTAGTAAAACACCAGTAGGAGCACCTGAAAGGTCAACGTCAACTTTTTGACTATTGCTTTCAGGGATTAAGTTAAGAATGCAATTACCCAACAGGTTGTATACATTTATTGCCTTGATTGATGTGTTTTCAAGGATTTGGACGTTAAGGGTATTGTAAACCGGATTATTGTACAGAATACTTACCTGATTTTTCTCGGTATTTACTTGAGTGGGAGCCGATGAATAAGTGACCTTCATCACAACGGGAAGGTGATCGGACATGCCGTATAGTGCATTTGCCACATCCGTTGGGATGCTTGTATTAGTGGGCGATGTAATGGAACCGTTGTATCGATTCCCATCCTGGCCAAGGGTTTTATAGCTATAAAATTTAATACCGCTGGTACCAGCAAGAATATCGTTTGAGGAAAGAATAAAGTCGAAACGGTCATCCAGCCCTCCGGCTGAAAAGCAGCCCTCGCTAGCAACTGTTCGGGTCGATTGAGTATGAACATAGCGATAGCTATAGTTCGAGTGCCAGCTGCCAACTGCATTTAGGGGGTCGTAAAAGCGGAAATTGTTTGAACCAACTGGCGTAGTAAAAGCCACAAATGCGCCCTCAGAGGCGCTGTATAGGTTCATATCGCCCGAGAGTATTACGTTCCCCTTAATGTTTTTGGTTGATATGTAGCTCATTATGGAATTAGCCGCTACTGCGCGCTGCTGTGCATCGGATTCGTAACTTCCAGCTTTGAGATGGGTAACAAAGTGGTAAAGAAAAATTGTGTCGCCATTTACCAAACCCGATGTTTTAAGGTAAAACTTATAAACGTTTGTTTCGCGTGGCGATGTGGCTATTGCATCCTGCGACTTCAGCTCCAGCTTTTCAGAATTATAGTAAATCATATTAACCAGAAAGCTGCCGCTAAAATTAGCTCGTTTGTAGCGGGTTTCGCCACCATAATTAAGGGTATTTGTCTTAATTCGTTCAACGCTGGCAATGGCATCGTTTACCTCGTTTACGGAAAGGATATCAGGCTTTACATGGTTTAGAATAGTGCGCAGATAGCCATCCTTAGCATCAACATTGTTATTTGTAGCATTACAGTCGCTGTATTCCTTGTCGTAATACATCAAGTTATACTGCATAACGGTAAGTGTATCAGCTAGTGATAGCCGATATGCAAAAAGCAAAAATCCTATGATAATAATTTTAGTACGCATAAACCTATCCTGAAATGGTAACCCTATAACCCAGTTCTTGCAAAATTGAGGCCACTTTTTGTTTTATTTCGCCTTGAATAATGATTTCGCCATCCTTTACGGTTCCGCCAACACCACACCTTGTTTTTAGTGTTTTGCCTAACTTTTCGATTTCATCGTCGGAACCAACAAACCCTTTCACAATGGTAACACACTTCCCTCCCCTATTCTTGCGTTCAATTCCTACAATTAGCCGTTGTTTCGATGGAGGGACAACTTCCCGGGTCGTATTATCATCTTCATCGTTGGGCTTATAGTCAGGGTTGGTTGAGTAGGCAAAATTTAGTTTATCCTTCCAATCCATATTTTTAAAATTTACAATATACAAACATAGTCCATTTTACGATTATTTTAAAGTAGAGGTTGCCTAACAGATTTTACAGCTCATCCAGTATTTTATTGAATTAGGATAAAAACCAACAAGAAAGGCAGATATAAAAAAGGGTAATTTTAGCGTAAGGCTTAAAAACTGCAAATTGGTAATCAGGGTAAAACAAAATATTCTACATTTGCTTTCTTGTAAGCTGCAATAAACAATTGTCAAAATAAAAAAATAAATCATGAGCAATTTCCGTAGAGCCAACAATATTGTCGGATGGATTGTGTTCGCAATATCGGCAATAGTTTACCTGTTAACCATAGAACCCACAGCAAGTTTTTGGGACTGCGGTGAGTTTATTGCCACGGCATTCAAACTCGAAGTTGGTCACCCCCCAGGGGCACCACTTTTTATGATGATTGCCCGCCTTTTTGCTCTCTTTGCGCCAGATGTAACAAAGGTTGCAGCGCTTATTAATTCCATGTCGGCTTTGGCAAGCGCATTTACCATACTTTTCCTTTTCTGGACTATAACCCACCTTGCCCGCAAGCTAATTGTTGGTAATAGCTACGCAACTTCCACTGGTCAGCTAATTGCCATTCTGGGTAGTGGAGCAGTTGGCGCCCTTGCCTATACTTTTTCCGATACCTTTTGGTTCTCTGCCGTTGAGGCAGAGGTTTACGCCATGTCGTCGTTATTTACAGCTTTTGTTTTCTGGGCAATCCTTAAGTGGGAGGAGCAGGCCGATGAGGCGCACTCAACCCGATGGATAATTTTTATAGCTTACGTCATGGGTTTATCAATTGGCGTTCATCTGCTAAATCTACTTACAATACCGGCCATAGCATTTATTTACTACTTCAGAAAGTTCAAGACTACCCGAAACGGGATTCTAACAACCCTTGCAGTATCAGCAATTATTTTAGGTAGTATTCTATACATAATTATTCCCGGAACCTTTAAGTTTGGCTCATGGTTCGACCTTCTTTTTGTTAACTCATTCGGTTTACCCTATAACTCAGGTTTGTTTTTTTACTTTGTTTTACTTTTTGGAGCCCTTGCCTATGGTATTTACTATAGCCATAAAAAAGGTAGGGTTATTCTTAATACCGTTCTGGTAGGTGTAACCGTAATACTAATTGGCTACTCATCGTACATGATGATACTAATAAGGGCCTATGCCAATACACCCATTAATGAGAATAATCCATCGAACGCCTTTTCGCTTATTAGCTACCTGAACCGCGAACAGTATGGCGATAGACCATTGTTCTACGGACAGTACTACAATGCCCCTGTTACTGACAGTAAGGACTTAGAAACATGGATACCTGAAGACGGTAAGTACGTAAGGGGGTACCTGAAAACAAAGTACGAGTTTGACGATAGGTTCAAGACTCTTTTCCCACGTATGTATAGCAACCAACCCGACCATGTGGCAGAATACAAGAAGTGGGCTAATATACAGGGAAAACCCGTTCAGGTGAACACCCGTGACGGTGGAACCGAAACCCGATATGTGCCAACCTTTGGCGAAAATCTTTTATTCTTCTTCCGCTACCAGATTGGCCACATGTACATTCGTTACTTCATGTGGAACTTTGTGGGCCGTCAGGATGACGTTCAGAGCCATGGAGGGGTTGAAAACGGAAACTGGATTAGCGGTATCAAACCTATCGATGCCATTTTCCTTGGAAACCAGGACAACCTGACCGACGATATGAAAAGCCACCCATCGCGTAATACTTACTACTTCCTCCCCCTAATATTGGGTTTGCTGGGTATATACTTCCAGCTTCAGGTTAAAAAGGATAAGAAGAATTTTTGGGTTGTATTCATGCTGTTCTTCCTTACGGGAATAGCCATCGTTATGTACCTGAACCAATACCCGCTTCAACCGCGTGAGCGCGATTATGCCTATGCTGGTTCATTCTACGCATTTACCATTTGGATTGGTCTTGGTGTTCTTGCTGTTTATGAGTGGTTCCGTAAAAAACTTTCCGAAACACCATCGGCAATTGCTGCTACAACCCTTTGCCTGGTTGTGCCGGTGATCATGGGAACCGAAAACTGGGACGATCACGACCGTTCCGGTCGATACATTGCACGCGACTTTGCATACAACTACCTAAACTCCTGCGAGCCCAATGCAATCCTGTTCACCAATGGCGATAACGATACTTTCCCGCTTTGGTATGCACAGGAGGTGGAAGGTATCCGTACCGATGTTAGAATTGTCAACCTTAGCTTGCTGGGTACCGACTGGTATATTGACCAGATGAAAATGAAGTGCTACCAATCAGCACCCGTGCCAATTTCCATGAAACACGACCAGTATGTAATGGGAACCCGCGATGTGGTTTACATTATAAACCGGCTAAACGAACCGATTGAGCTAAAACAGCTCATGGATTTCGTTTTAAGCGATGATCCTGCAAAAAAATATAGAATACCTGGCGAAAAGCCCCTCGATTACTTACCTACTAACAAGATAAAGCTAACTGTTGATAAGTCTAAAGTGCTGTCGAGCGGAACCGTAAAGGAAAAGGACGCCAGCTTGATTGTCGATACCATGGAATGGACGCTCAAAGGGCAATATATTACTAAAAGCGCCTTAGCCATTCTTGATATCATTGCAAACAATAATTGGGAACGCCCCATTTACTTTGTTTCACCTTTTGGTGATGGTGATATTGGCATTGCCGATTACCTTCAGCACGAAGGCTTTGCCTACAGGCTGGTTCCAATAAAATCGAACTCATCGGACTACCTGAATATTTCAAGAATTGATAGCGATATTCTTTACGATAGGTTAATGAACCGATTCCGTTGGGGCAGAATAAATGAGCCCGATGTGTTTATTGACCATAACGTGCAACGTACTGCTATGGTTTTAAAACTTCGTAACAGCTTTTCGCGCCTGGCCAAAAAACTAATTGAGGAGGGTAAAAAGGATTCTGCTCTTAAAGTACTTGACAGGGCAGTGGAACTTCTTCCTCATCCTAAATTCCCTTACGATTTCTTTATGTTTGGCATTATTGAGGGTTACTACAAGCTGAACGAGGTTCAAAAAGCCAATAAGTTGACCCTGGATTATGCAAAGGTTAGCGAACAAAAACTTCGCTACTACGTATCACTCGATGATAGGATGAAGCAATACTACCAGGACGACATAGGCCTAACAGCTCAAACCCTACAGGAACTGGCATCAATTGCTGAAACCTATGGACAAAACGAGGTGGCTGTTGACATAAACAAAATGATACAAGCAGCCTTAACTTTAAAGTAAATTTATAGTTGATTTTGTTAGAATTTGCAACGGGAAATTCATAAATTTGAAGTAAGCAAAAAGCAAAAGTATGTCAGATAATTTTGGTGAAGTTGTTCAGATTATCGGTCCAGTTGTTGATGTGGCCTTTCCCAGTAAGGAAAAGTTACCCTCAATTTACGAAGCTCTTGAGTTGACCCGGCCCGATAACACCATACTGGTTCTGGAGTGCCAGCAACATATTGGTGAAAGTACTGTTAGGACCATTGCTATGGACTCAACCGATGGCCTATCGCGCGGCATGAAAGTACGAGCAACTGGCAAGTCGATAACCATGCCAGTGGGCAACAAAATAAAAGGCCGTTTACTAAATGTAATTGGCGAAACCATTGATGGTCTTCCACAGGTTGACCGCCAAAGTAACTATCAGGTTCACAGCAAACCACCAAAATTTGACCAGCTAAGCACCCAAAAGGAAATACTATATACGGGAATTAAAGTAATTGACCTGCTTGAACCCTACTCAAAGGGAGGTAAAATTGGATTATTTGGTGGTGCAGGAGTAGGTAAAACGGTTATCATCATGGAACTCATCAACAATATCGCCAAGGGGTATAGCGGTATGTCAGTTTTTGCTGGGGTTGGTGAGCGCACCCGTGAAGGGAACGACCTACTCAGGGAAATGATTGAATCCGATGTAATAAAATACGGAAAAGAATTTAAGGAATCGATGCTAAAAGGGGGGTGGGACTTGAGTTTAGTTGATACCGAAGAACTTGAAAAGTCGCAAGCCACTCTGATATTCGGTCAGATGAATGAACCTCCCGGGGCACGTGCCACGGTTGCCCTTTCCGGATTAACGGTTGCAGAATCGTTCCGCGATGGTGGAGAGGATGGCCAGGGGCGCGATATACTTTTCTTTATCGATAATATTTTCCGCTTTACCCAAGCAGGCTCCGAGGTATCGGCACTGCTTGGCCGTATGCCTTCGGCTGTAGGCTACCAACCCACGCTGGCTACCGAAATGGGTTTAATGCAGGAACGTATCACCTCAACCAAAAAAGGTTCTATTACATCCGTACAGGCCATCTACGTTCCCGCCGATGACCTTACCGACCCCGCGCCTGCAACTACATTCAGCCACCTTGATGCAACCACTGTACTTGACCGTAAAATAGCAGAGCTAGGGATTTATCCCGCGGTTAACCCACTCGATTCCACATCGCGTATCTTGACCCCCGAAGTGGTGGGCGATGAACACTACAACACGGCTCAAAGGGTTAAAAACCTGCTTCAACGCTACAAGGAGTTGCAGGATATCATTGCCATTCTGGGTATGGACGAACTTTCGGAAGACGACAAACTGGTGGTTCACCGTGCTCGCCGTGTTCAGCGATTCCTTTCGCAACCTTTCCACGTGGCCGAGGCCTTTACTGGCATTAAAGGAGTAATGGTTGACATTAAGGATACTATAAAGGGTTTCAATATGATTATGGATGGCGAGGTTGACCAATACCCCGAAGCTGCTTTTAATCTGGTTGGAACCATTGAGGAGGCAATAGAGAAAGGCGAACGAATGCTTGCCGAAGCAAAAAAACAGTAGGTTATGATTTGCGAGCTCTACTCCGTTGAAAAGTTTTTCCAAGTTGAGGATGTTTACTACGTTCAAGTACCCGGCACAAAGGGTTCGTTTGGAATACTGAAAAAGCATGCCCCTATTATTTCGTCGCTTGAACCTGGAGTAGTTAAAATAGTCAGGAACGATGGCGCTGAACTATTCTTTGCCATACCTGCCGGAGGATTTGTGGGTGTAGAAAATGACGTGATTTCAATTGTATCGGAGGAGATTAACCAAACCTTTTAGTCCATGAAAAAAAACGCTTGGTTAACTATACTCTTTGCGTTCATTCTGAATTTGAATGAAACTATGGCACAGCAAAAAATATCGTTTCCAGCAAAGGATGGCATAGAGGTTACTGCCGATTTGTATTTTTTAGCCTCTGATAAACCATACGTTATTCTTTTACATCAGGCCCGATATAGTAGGGGTGAATATATTGAAATTGCTCCAAAAATTGTTAACCTCGGTTATAACTGCATAGCTGTTGATTTGCGATCGGGCAATGAGGTTAACGGCGTTGTGAACGAAACAGCCAAAAGGGCAAAGGAAAAGGGCTTGCCCCAGAACTACACCGATGCCATACCCGACATTGAGGCGGCTATTGCATACGTTAAAAGGCAAACCAATTTACCCTTTGTGCTCTGGGGTAGTTCATACTCAGCATCGCTTGCTCTGATTCAAACCGCCAAGGATTTGCGCACCAAAGCCGTTGTTGCATTTTCTCCAGGCGAGTATTTTGATACACCTGAGTTTGTGTCGTCAAAAATTAAGGATATTTCTGTTCCTGTAATCGTGCTTTCATCAAAAGCAGAGTGCTCATCCGTAAAGGGGTTAATTGAAGCTATCAAACGACAAAACCTGGTAACCCAATTTTGTCCCACCGATAAAGGCAAACACGGTTCAAGCGCACTCTGGAAATCGAACCCATCCAGCAACGATTACTGGTTGGCCATTACTATGTTCTTCGGTAGGCTGAAATAATTAGAGCGAGTTCAGATTATTCAAAAAGTTTGTAGAATCATAATCCGGATTGAAACTCGGATTTTTAACGGTTTCACCAGTTACATAGTTAACATAACCCTTGATGTACTGGGTTGGAAGAGTGTACCTATATTCCTCAGCCTCATCGTCAAATTCCGGGGCAGTGTCGCACAATATATTTTCGATATAGGTATTAATACCCTTGCTACGAATTAGCTGTGCATACTTATCAAAAATATTTCTCGAAATCCCTATAACCACTATAAAATTCCCGTAGGGTTTATAAATGTTATGCTTATAAAGAAAGTCGAGCTTGTCATCAATAATTTGTTCTGCTGAATTATGGAACGATTCAATATACTTGAAACCAGTTTTAAGAATTGAATCAACTACCTGCTTTTCACGGGTATAATGAATAAAGAAATAATAGTTTTCGCCAAGGTAAGTGCCATCGAAAATAAATTTTAGCACTACTTCTTCAAATGTTTGTGTGGTACGGGTTGGTATTTCAAATCGAATTAGCTTATCGAGCTGGGTATCAAATAGCGAGTAGAATTCCTTAGGGCTGTCGGGGTTGCTCCTGTTTAGGTAGAATAAAAGCATGCCCGGAATTTGGTACCGAAGAATTGTTATTGCCTTCTCAGCACTACTCGACGATATGTACTCATTATTAATCAGGTAGTTCCATTGTGGTTTGCATAACCGCTCAAGAAGTGTAACAATTAGCTGCGAGGTGTCCCTTTTCTTTTCAATCTTATTGATTTTTTCAAGGAAAAAAACATCGAAAATGCTGGGGTACTCCAAAAAGTATCCCACATAGCTTTTAATTATGGCTTTAAGCTTTTCAGGCCCATCGGGCAGGTTTCGGGTTTTTTCATCAACATACTCCTGACACTCCTCCGCAAAGTCGTTTATGCACTCGTTGATTACATCGGTAACATCCTTAAAGTAGTTATATAGGGTTGCATAGGAGTAGCCAGCCTGGTCGGCTATGTTACGAACGCTCATACTATCGATGCCCTCCCCCTTAAGGATTTCCTTAGCCGCTTCGATGAAGTAGCCACGCATCCGCTTCTCTTTAAGGAGTTTATTACGCATCGATTTACTGAATTTTGTACAAATATAATTAACGCTGTTAATTTATTTAACAATGTTAACTAAAAAAGATCAAACAAATACTATTTTTCCCTAAAAGTAAAGTTTCAGAAGCTTTCTTTTTAATTAAGTTTTGAAGAAAAATACTTTATGTTGATTCTCCAAAAAGCTTAAATACTTCAGCGATAAAACATTTATTGCATAAGGTAGAATCTGTAAACTGACTTTTCTCATTGCATTTCGGTGTAAAAAAACTTATTTTTGTTTGGAAATGATTAGGTAGCTCACATGAGCAGCAAACCGCTACATACGCTTTACCACAACAACGGCAAGGGTCTTTTTGCCTGCTGGATTTGCTGATTTTCCTTTTTCCAATATCTATTTTTCAAAAGGATTAGAACGCTAATCCCTTTAGTTGACATTCAATCATTTAATTTTTTCAAATGGAAAAAGGGTTAATTTTTGATATTCGACATTTTTCGGTTCACGACGGTCCTGGAATTAGAACTACTGTTTTCCTTAAGGGTTGTCCACTGCGCTGTGTTTGGTGCCACAACCCCGAAAGTCAAAAATATGAACCGGAAAAGGTTCAACGAACAACCAAACTCGATGGTAAGGAATACAACTCATCCGAAACTATTGGTAGTTACATGACTGCCGAAGAGGTTTTTGACCAAGTAAAAACTCACATCCCAATATTCGACGAATCGGGGGGAGGGGTAACTTTCTCAGGTGGCGAACCGCTAATGCAACCAAAGTTTTTACTAAATACCCTTAAGCTTTGCCGGGCAAACGATATTCACACAGCAGTTGACACCTGTGGCTTTGCATTGCATGAGGTCTTTAACTTGATTTTACCCTATACAAACCTTTTCCTTTTTGACTTGAAGTTGATTTCGCCCCAAAAGCATGAAAGTTACACCGGGCAACCAAACCATGTAATATTCAAAAACCTTTTCTTACTTGAGCTTAATAACGCCCCAACAATAATAAGAATCCCTCTTATTCCAGGAATAACCGATGACCAAACCAATCTTGAGGCCATTAAATCAGTATTAAAACCATTGAGGTGTGTTAAGCGTATCGATTTACTACCCTACCACCATATGGCTAAAGATAAATACCGCCGTATGAATTTACCCTATAAGCTAGACGATCTTAATCCATATAATGCCAATCAACTTGGCGAAATTAAATCATTCTTTAATGATATAGATATTCCTGTAACAATTGGAGGTTAAACACAACAAAGTCTTACATTATGATGACAGAACGAATTCAGCAACTCCGCAAACAAAGTCTCAATGCTGTAAACACACTTTCAGCTGAGCGTGCATTGCTGGTAACCGAATACTACAAAAAGGCCGATAGTAATTTACCTATACCCATCCTTAGGGCAAGGGCCTTTGAGCATATCATGTTAAACAAAAAGATTTGTATCAACCCGGGCGAGCTGATTGTTGGTGAACGCGGACCAGCCCCCAAGGCTGCACCAACCTACCCTGAGGTTTGCTTGCATAGCCTCGACGATTTGGAGATTATTAACTCCCGCCCTAAGGTTTCGTTTAGGGTTGATGAAGAAACACGTGAAGTTTATCGCAATATCATTATACCCTACTGGACAGGTAAAACCTTACGTGAAAAAATTTTTGCTTGGCTAAGCAATGAATGGCATCAGGCCTATAGCGCAGGTGTTTTTACTGAGTTTCAGGAACAAAGGGCACCCGGACATACGGTATCGGGTAGAAAGGTATTCCAAAAGGGAATGCTCGACCTGATTAATGACATCGATTCATCGCTTAAATGCATTAAACAAGAAGCAAATACAAGGGAAAAGGTTAATGAGCTGGAGGCCATGCGAATTGTAGCAAATGCCATAATTGGCTTTGCCAATCGCTATGCCGATAACCTACATCTACTGGCTGAAAAGGAAACCGATGAAAACCGGAAGGCCGAACTGCAAAAAATGGAAGTTATTTGCCGCAGAGTGCCAACTCATGCTCCACAAAACTTTCACGAGGCGCTTCAGCATTACTGGTTTATTCATATTGGTGTAATAACTGAACTTAATCCCTGGGATTCATTCAACCCGGGTAGGCTGGACCAGCACCTTTACCCTTTTTACCGTCGGGATATCGAAAACGGGACCATTACCCAGGAGCAGGCCATTGAGCTTCTGCAAGCTTTCTGGGTTAAGTTTAACAATCACCCATCGCCTCCCAAAATGGGTGTTACTGCACAGGAAAGTAACACATATACCGATTTTGCGCTTATTAATCTTGGCGGGGTTAAGGAAGACGGTTCCGATGCTGTAAATGAGCTTACATACATCATTCTCGACGTTATTGAGGAAATGCGATTGCTGCAGCCCAGCAGCATGGTTCAGGTAAGTAAGAAAAACCCTGATAGGTTTGTAAAGAGAGCCGTAAAAATAACCAAGACAGGATTCGGACAACCCTCGTTTTTTAGCACCGATGCAATTGTTCAGCAGCTTTTGAGTCAAGGAAAATCGTTGGTTGATGCCCGAAATGGCGGCGCCAGTGGTTGTGTGGAAACTGGTGCATTTGGAACAGAGGCATACTTCCTAACTGGTTACTTTAACCTTAACAAGGTTCTTGAAATCACGCTCAATAATGGCGTTGACCCCTTAACCGGCAAAAAAATTGGTCTGGAAACCGGCAATCCAGAAAACTTCAAATCATTTGAGGAATTCTACGAAGCCTTTGAACGCCAACTTAACTACTTTATCGACATTAAAATTGAAGGCAACCTAGTAGTTGAAAAACTTTGGGCAATGAACATGCCTGTTCCATTCCTTTCGCTACTTATTGACGATTGCATTGCCAACGCAACCGACTATAACGCTGGAGGTGCACGCTATAACACTAGCTATATTCAGGGGGTTGGACTAGGAAGTATCACCGATAATCTGACCGCAATTAGAAAACACGTTTACGAAGATGGTAGCATTGGAATGAAAGAGATGTTGTTCGCATTATCGTCAAACTTTGATGGTTACGATGAATTTCGCTATAAACTGATTTATGAAACCCCAAAGTGGGGAAACAACGACGAGTATGCCGACAGACATGCAGTAATGGTTTTTAATAGTTTTTACAAGGCTGTAAACGGACGCCCAACATACCGTGGTGGGGTATTTCGCATAAATATGTTACCCACCACCAGCCATGTTTACTTTGGGAGCAAAATTGGTGCTATGCCCGATGGCCGGAAGGCCTTTGAGCCGCTAAGCGAAGGGATTAGCCCAGTTCAGGGTGCTGACCGTAAAGGGCCTACAGGAGTAATCCTTTCGTGCTCCAAAATTGACCATATTAAAACAGGAGGAACGCTTCTTAACCAAAAATTCTCGCCCTTGTTTTTCAGCACCGATGAAAGCCTTGATAAACTTGTGATGCTAATACGCAGCTACTTTAAGCTCGATGGACACCACATTCAATTCAATGTGGTGAGCGCCAATACCCTACGCGATGCGCAAAAACATCCAGAAAAATACCGCGACCTGATTGTTCGCGTTGCTGGCTACTCCGACTACTTTAACGATTTGGGCGAGGCCTTGCAAAACGAAATTATTCGAAGAACTGAGCATGAATCATTGTAAAGTATTATTTTAGATGAACCTTACACAAACAGTTATGAAGCGAATTTTCTCACCCCTCTTGCTTTTGATTGTTATTTGCTTGTTCCTACTGGGTTTTCAGCGGCAAAATCCTGTTGCTGAGCAAGTTCTTAAATCAATACCTATTGTCGATAGTTTTAAGGTGATTGATAACGACCCCTTATTTCAAACAACATACGAGGTATGGTTTAGCGTTCCGCTTGACCACAATAACCCAAATAGCGAAAAATTTCCTTTAAGGGCATACTATTCGCACCGAAGCTTTACGCGTCCCATGGTGGTAGTAATTGACGGGTATACTATGTACACCTCTCGCCCCAATGAACTTACCCGTATTCTGGAAGCAAATCAGCTAACCATTGAACATCGGTTCTTTTCCAAAAGCCGTCCTAAGGATTCCATTCCATGGAGTTACCTTAACATACGTCAGGCTGCAGCCGACGCGCATGCTGTAATATCGGCATTTAAACCCCACTACCAGGGGAAATGGATTTCGACTGGTATAAGCAAGAGCGGACAGGCCACCATTTTCCACCGCAGGTTTTACCCAAACGACGTTGATGTTAGCGTTCCTTACGTGGCTCCACTTAACTTTTCAAGTGAAGATAAACGTGTTTACGAATTCCTTAGCAAGGTAGGCTCTGCCGAATGCCGAAAAAAAATTAGAGAATTTCAAATTGCACTCTTTAGGAATAAGAACACCTTACTCCCAATGTTCGAGGTCCTTGCTCAAAAAAACAACTGGCAATTTACCATGGGAATTGGTCGTGCATACGACTTAAGCGTACTTGAGTATGAGTTTGCCTTTTGGCAATGGGGGTATAGCTGCTCCGATATCCCTACAGGCAACTCACAGCCTTCGGTTCTTTTTGAGCATTGGTCTCAGATAAATCCCTTTACCTTTTTTGAGGAAAAAGAAATAGAAAAGGTAAGGCCATTCTTCTATCAGGCAATGACCCAAATAGGAATGTATGGCTATAACATAGAGCCATTCAGGAACTACCTCCCCGATAAAAAGAATATCACCTTTGAGTTTACCCTTCCTAAGGGTCACACGGTGAACTTCGACTCTTCAGCCATGCTCGATGTTTACAGGTGGGTAAGGGATTCGGGCAACTACATGCTCTACATTTACGGACAGAACGACGCATGGAGTTCAACCGCAGTTGACCCCGGGACAAAAACCAATGCAGTTAAAATGGTTTGCCCGTCAGGTAGCCACTCAACCCGCATTAAGGATTTCCCAAAACCGCTGCGCGATAGTATCTATATCACCCTTGAAAGATGGCTTGAAATGCCGGTTGGTAGAAAGTAAAAAAATGCAACCTTTACCGGGTTGCATTTTTTCTGGGGGAAAAATTACTTTTTCTTAATCGCTTCATTGTATAGCTCCGATACAATTTCCCAGTTTATAAGGCTCCAAAAGTTATTTACGTATTCAGCACGCCTATTCTGGTATTTAAGGTAGTAAGCGTGTTCCCAAACATCAATCCCTATAAGGGGGATGCCCTTAAAATCGGACACATCCATTAGCGGATTATCCTGATTGGGAGTAGAGCCAATTTTGAGCTTTCCATTGCCATCGACCACAAGCCAGGCCCAACCGCAACCAAAACGTTTTAGTGCAGCATCGTTCATTTGAGCAATAAGGTTTTCAACTGAACCAAACTCATCGGCTATTGCTTTATTTAGGGTTGGGCTCAAACCCTTTCGATTCCCAGGTTTTAGTATTTCCCAGTAAAGTACATGGTTATAGTATCCCCCTCCGTTATTCCTAATTCCAGCAGGGTACTCGGACACTTTTGCAAAAATTTCATTAAGCGATTTTTCGGTCAGCTTTAAGTCACTAGCCTGCTTTAAAAAATTATCGAAGTAAGCCTTGTGGTGACGGCTGTAGTGAATTTCAACGGTTAGAGCATCAATTGCTGGCTCTAAAGCTGCGTATTGGTAAGGCAATTGGTAAAAATTGAGTTCCGATACCCTTTGTGTTAAAAGAGTATTTTGTGCCATGGAAAATACTGATATCGCAGTGGCTAAAAATGTAATAATTATCCTATTCATGATTCCTGAATTTTTTTGTATAAACAACACACAGGAGTGAAAAGTTCAAGAAAATAAGTGCTATAACTTAAACCCAAGGGCCATGAATTAACGACTTCAGCCAGTCTAATTATAGAGGAATGAATCGGAATATACAGAATATGATGGAGTTAGAGGAAGTTAGAGGAATAGTAAAATGTGAACGGTTAAACCAAACTGCCATGGATTAACAAATACAACCGGGCTAATTAAAATGTGAATACAGAAACATTTTATTGGAAATTCGCTAATTGAAAAATTCAATTTTTCGAATTGACTAATAAAAACAAATCATTCCGCGATCTCGGAATGAAAGATTTTGAAAAGTCGGGGTTATCTCGATAAGTCAATAGAAGCAGGATGTTTAAATGTTTTTTCTATTGGCTTCTCGGTTAAATAGCAAGCACTTAAAAGACTCTCAAATAGTATTCAGAGTATATTTTTGCCGTTGTTTACAGATAAATATGCAGTAAAATAATAGTTCTGGGTAAAATCAATTAACCCAGACATCCTAAAACTCCTGCCCTTTTTGCTTTGGATAATCAATAGAGTAGTGTAGCCCTCTACTCTCGTGCATTTCCTGAGCCGATTTTATTATGAGGTAACCAACGTTAATCATATTCCGGAGTTCGCATAGTTTTTGTGTAAGAATTGATTTTTTGTAGAGTTCCTCGGTTTCGCGGTAAAGTATTTCCAGGCGAGTTAATGCTCGCTGTAAGCGGAGGTTTGAACGAACAATTCCCACGTAGCTACTCATAATCTGCTGCATCTCACGGTAGCTCTGGGTGATAAGTACCATCTCCTCGTTATGAATTGTTCCTTCGTAGTCCCATTCGGGTATAGAGTGGTTTATTTCATAGCTCTTATAGTGTTCCATGGAATGTTGTGCGCCACGATGCGCATAAACAATTGCCTCAATAAGCGAATTTGAGGCTAACCTATTGGCACCATGTAAACCGGTTGATGAGCATTCACCTACTGCGTAAAGCCTTTTTATGGTTGATTGAGCATTAGTATCGACTTTAATACCACCACACATGTAATGTGCAGCAGGAACAACCGGTATCATATCCTTTGTAATGTCAATGCCAAGCGATAAGCATTTCTGGTAGATGTTTGGGAAATGGTCAATTATCTCCTTTGGTTCCTTGAAGGTAACATCGAGGTAAACATAGTCGTCGCCCCTAACCTTCATCTCGTTATCTATGGCTCGGGCAACAATATCGCGCGGTGCAAGCGACCCCCTAGGGTCGTACTTTTGCATGAATTCCTTACCGTCGATGGTTTTAAGCACACCACCAAACCCTCGCATTGCTTCGGTTATAAGGAACGAGGGGCGTTCGCCCGGATTGTAAAGCGATGTGGGGTGAAACTGCACAAAGGCCATATTTTCAACCTGTCCCTTTGCCCGGTAAACCATGGCAATGCCATCGCCTGTGGCAACAGGAGGGTTTGTAGTTGTGTTGTAAATATTGCCAGTTCCGCCAGTTGCCAAAACAGTTACTCGGCTCAGGAAAGTGTGTACCTCCTGTGTTTTAAGGTTTAGTACGTATGCTCCGAAACATGTAATATCAGGATTTCCGCGTTTAACCTCCTGTCCAAGGTGGTGTTGGGTGATTATTTCAACAGCAAAGTAATTCTCGTAAACGGTAATGTTGGGATGATTTCTTACCTTGTTGCTTAAAACCTTTTGTATTTCCGCGCCGGTATTATCCTTATGGTGTAGTATGCGGTGCTCCGAGTGTCCCCCTTCACGAGCCAAATCGTACTGACCGTTGGGTTTTCGGTCGAACTTAACGCCCCAGCTAATAAGCTGCTTAATCTGGGAAGGGGCTTCATTAACCACTATGCGGACAACTTCCTCGTTGCAAAGCCCATCGCCACAAATGAGGGTATCGTGTATATGCTTTTCGGGCGTATCGGGGTCGTATGTTACAGCGGCTATGCCCCCCTGTGCGTATGCTGTATTGGTTTCGTCTAATCTATCCTTAGTAACAACTATAACCTTTGCGTGGTCGGCTACTTTAAGGGCAAAACTCATCCCGCCTATGCCTGACCCAATTATTAGGAAATCGGTTTCAATCTTGCTCATCGGGTTAAAGGTATACAGCAATAAATTGCCGTGTTATGTTTGAGCAAAACTATGAATTAGTAGGCTGTTATCAAAGCTAAATATTAATTGGTATCCGTTTTCGTTGGCTAAAGGTAATTATTTCCTTGTATCCTAACGATTTAAGGAGGTTAACGGCCTCATCAAAGTACTGCCCAATGTTTTGCTCAACATGAGCATCGCTACCCAGGGTAATGGGTACCCGGTAGTGATGAAGGATTTCGAGAAAATCGACCGATGGGTAAAATTCGGCACAGGGTTTATTTTTTCCGCTGGTATTAAGCTCAACCACCACACCGCAATCGCTAAAAATTTGTGCACACCTTTCGTAAATTTTCTGCAGCTTAAACGTAGGGTAAACTGCAAATTTTTTTGCTAAATCGGCATGACCAATAATATCGAACATTCCGGTTTGTGCTGCCTCGCCAACAAGTTTGAAATATGTGCGGTAAAAATCATCAATATCAATGCCTTGGTAACCGTTAATATCGGTATCAAAATTCCAATCATCAATAAAGTGAACCGAACCAATGGTATAATCCAAGGGAATAGATTGTAAAACACCTCGGGTTTCATTAACCAAATTGGGAATATAATCCACCTCGGCTCCAAACCGAATGGTTACTGAATTGGATTTGTGCTGAATACGATTTACTGTGTCAATCAGTTCAGGAACTCTTCCCAAATCCATTGCCCAGCCAATAGGTTTAAGCGATATATGATCCGTGAAACCTATTTCGTAAATCCCTGATGCCTCTGCCGCATAAACCATTTCATCGTGTGTATGATGTCCGTCAGAAAAGTTGGTATGCATGTGGTAGTCGGGGTACATTTTATATCGATTTTAGTTTATAAACAAATCCAAACGTTTCGTGTTCATATCAAATTTATCACATTTATTGCTATTATTGCCAAAATTTTTGATGATTTGATTACGGTTGTAAGCATAATGGCTGGGGGTATGTTGCTTGGTTTTCTTTTAAGAGCAAAGCAACGTATTGTTTCCGGTAATGAGAAGCTTATCACTTATGCCATATACCTGCTTCTTTTCATGATGGGCGTTAGCATAGGTTCAAACGAACAAATTATGAACTCGTTGAGTACGCTTGGTATTGTGGCCCTAATAGTCTCAATGGGTGCTATAATCGGGAGCATTCTAACAGGTTTTTTGGTGTTTAAATTGTTTTTTAAAAACGATTAAAGTTGAAAGGGAGTTTAACCATACTTTCATTTTTCACGCTGGGGTTAATTGTTGGTCGATATACTCCAGTTAACGATTGGCTTAGTTCCGTTGACTACAGCTCCCTATCGCTTTACCTGCTTATGTTTTTGGTAGGAATTAGTATAGGTTCCGATACCCGATCGTTACAAGCTCTCAAAAGCATGAATTTAAAAATCCTGCTGATACCCTTAGCAACAATTATTGGTACTGCTATTGGGGTTTGGTTCATTTCAATTTTTGTTTCACGATACTCTATTAAGGAACTTATGGCTGTTGGAGCCGGGTATGGCTATTACAGCCTATCAAGTATAATTATCAGGAATAGCCACAGCGATGCACTTGGCGTTGTTGCTTTGCTATCGAATGTAATTCGCGAAATTATTACCCTGCTGCTGGCACCGCTTATGGCAATCTATTTTGGTAAAGTTGCACCAATCTGCTCGGGAGGAGCCACAAGCATGGATACCACATTGCCAATAATTTCAAGAGCATCGGGGAAAGAGTATGCCATTCCATCGCTTATTCATGGAATAATACTTACCATACTGGTGCCTTTCATTGTAACGTTAATTCTATCAATCTAAATAACAAAGCCATGAAAATCAAATCTTTGCTGCTGGCAGCATTTGCGTTTTTGCTGTTAATCTCCTGTAAAACAAAAACCGAAAAGGAGAATTTTAATCAGGATCACCTGATTTACGCCACCATTTGGTACCAAAACTCCCCCGAAATGAAAGCCCTGTACTACCAAGGCTTCAATATTGCAGAGGAAAGATTGAAACAGTACACGAAACTAAAAACTGCAAAACCCAAAGCAGTGGTGGTTGATATTGATGAGACCATGTTAAACAATGTACCATTCCAAGCGCAGGAAATAATTGATAACAAAGAGTTCTCGAGTGAATTTTGGAACGAGTGGAGCCAACTTGCCAGGGCCGAAGCCACCCCAGGTGCCATAGAGTTCAGCAAGCTTTGCGATTCGTTGGGCATTCCGATTTTCTACATCAGCAACCGAAAGGTAAACGAGTTTGACGCTACCCTTCGCAACCTCGATTCGCTGGGTTTTGCCTTTGCAAAACCAGAGTTCATAATTCTCAGGGACAATGAGAGTAGCAAAAAAGCCCGTCGCGAAAAGGTAATGGAAAACTATGAAATAGTTTTGCTTATTGGCGATAACCTTAACGATTTTTCTGAGGTTTTTGAAGACCGAAGCGATAGCTGGGGTACACCCACCGTGGAGAAATTCAAAAATGAATTCGGAAGCCGATTTATAGTTTTGCCTAACCCCATGTACGGCGACTGGGAAAAAAATATATATCCGAGTCGTGGCATGCTGCCTGCCCAGCAGGATAGTGCACGCCGCTCTGTGTTAAAGGGCTTTAAGTAAGAGCACCAATTCTCTCACCAAAAAAGGGCGATTTTTCGCCCTTTTTTATTTAGAAAAAATATCAATTATGATTAATCATCCTTTTGTTTATTAACCACTTGCATTAATTTGCTAATTTTGAATGAGATTGCTTTATTAAGTATGTTTTACATCAAATATAAAATACTATGAGAAGCTTAGCCCACCTGTTAATACCTGCCCTTTTCCTGTTTTCATGTTCAAAGTCAAATCATGAACCAACCGTTTACTTCACCAAGGATATTACACCGGAGGGGTTCATGAAGGTTTACAAACAGATTTCCAAAAACCTTGAAGGGAAAGTAGGCGTAAAGGTTCATTTTGGCGAAGAAGGCAATTCCTATTACGTTAAACCGGAACTATTTAAGGATATTGTTCTCGACTGCAAGGGAACATTCATTGAAACCAATGTATTATATAAAAGTCCGCGGCAAAAAACCGAAACCCATATTGCGCTGGCCAAACAACATGGATTTACCTATGCCCCTATCGATATTTTAGATGATAAAGGGGAGCTTGTAATTGAAAATGTACCCGGATGTAAACACTTCAATAAGTTTTACTTCGGGAAAAATATTGATGAGTATAATTCTTTCCTCATAATCTCGCACTTTAAGGGGCATGGATCGGCTGGTTTTGGGGGAGCCATTAAAAATATATCGATGGGGTTTGCAACCCCTCGAGGGAAACTGGCCATGCACAGGAACAATTACCCTGTATGCGATAGGGATCGCTGTACCAACTGCGATAGCTGCGCCCAGCAATGCCCGGCAAATGCTATTTCAACTAATCCTATTTGGATTGATGTAGATAAATGCACCGGATGTGGAAAATGCATTGATGTTTGCCCAAATAAAGCTTTACGTTACCCTAAAGGCGACGTAGATGTTCAAACTGTATTCTGTGAACGACTTGCTGAATACGCTAAGGCAATTTACGACCGTCATAAAAAGATGGTTTTCATAAATGTCTTAGTCGATATATCAACATCGTGCGATTGCTCCCGAAACCCCGGAAAGCCATTTGTCCCAAACATTGGTATTTTGGCGTCAACTGACATTGTGGCCATTGAAAAAGCAAGCCACGACCTAGTGGCTAAAGCCCACGGATGCGCTGATCCATTTCTGGAAGTTAACCGTGTAAGCGGTTACAGGCAAATTCAGTACGCTAAAACGTTAGGCATGGGCAAAATGAACTATCGCCTGGTTAACCTGGACAACAACCAAGAAACTGTAGTAATTTCAAAGTAAAGTTTCTAAACCAACAATCGCAAACCTGTTGCAAAAAAATAAATTAAGTAATATCTTTGCCGAGCAATTTGGCCTTATAGTTCAAGGGATAGAACGGAAGTTTCCTAAACTTTAGATCCAGGTTCGAGTCCTGGTAAGGCCACTACAAGGGGAGTTCTTCCCCTTTTTTTATTTTCACTCCACCAAACATGAGGAAAAATATGTAAAAGTTTGTAACATTTCTTGTATTTTTTTTATCATTGCATTATTTTTATACCAATTTTAATTACATATTGTAACTTCTATGGCTGAAACTTACAAGGTTGATGCAATTGACCAAAAAATACTATCGTACTTGGCTAAGAATGCACGAATGCCTTTTTTGGAAATTGCTCGCGAATGTGGAATATCGGGAGCCGCTATTCACCAACGGGTTAAGAAAATGGAAGATGCCGGTATTATTGCCGGTTCGCGAATGGTTGTTAAACCCAAAGCGCTAGGATTTGATGTTTGCGCTTTTGTTGGGGTACAGCTTGTATCAACTAACCTTTACGCAGGAGTAATTGAGGCTCTTAAAATGATGCCCGAGGTGGTGGAGTGCCATTTTATCACAGGGGAATATGCCCTTTTACTAAAAATTTTCTGCCGCGATAACGAGCACCTGATGGACGTGTTGGTTAACACCATTCAGAATATCCCCGGTATTTCAAGAACAGAAACTTTTATTTCCCTTGACCAAGCCATTGAGCGCCCGGTTTACGTTAAGGATAAAAGTGTGATTAAAGGTTAAAACAATAATCCATACAACAAAAAAAGGCTGAACCCTAGGTTCAGCCTTAATTTTATTTTATTTTTTAGTAATCTTCTTCTTCGTCATAGGCATCGTCATCATAGTAATCATCCAAAGAGTCTTTCAAATCGTAATCGTCCAGATCTTCAAACTCATCAATCTCTTCATAAAAAGAGCGCTTCAAATTCTTCTCCTTTTTAACAGGTTTCAACTTTTTGGCTCTCTTTAACTCGTCGGAATCGAAAGAATCGTTCTTTACGGGTTTCCGAAAATCTTTCTTTGACTTCATCACAAGACAAATTAAGATGTTTCCTTTGTTTTTTAACTATTTAGGGTTAAACATTAAATATATCAACCGCAATTTTAAGTATTTTTTTTTTCGTTGCAAGGTATTGGCCTACTGTATGGTGAAAATTTTTACGTTTAAAGCATATTATTTTACCAAGTTACACATCAGCTATATAAAAGTCAATACTTTTTCATCAAACAACTATTTTTTTTACATAAACACATTTACGTACATTTGTGAAGTTTTAAACCGCTATATGGGGTCCGAGGTAATTATCCACCAGTTACTAATTTTTGGCGTTTTAATGGTAGTGGGCGCTTTGGGCTCCTACTTCGGAATCATTAAGGACGAAGCCAAAGACTTCCTGTCGCGCTTCATTATCGACATTACCCTTCCCTGCCTGATTTTTTCAACTTTTGCTAAAATTGATAGTAACCCCACCCTGCTTATCAACGGTTTACTAGTGTTTGGTTTTACCTTTGTTAACCTTGCAATCGCTCTTTTTGCTGGAACCGTTTCGGCACGTCTCCAGGGCTTGAACCCAGCAAACACTACGGTTCATAGCCTTCACACCATGTTTGGGAATATTGTGTTTTTGGGCTACCCGCTCTTTGATGCTCTATTTCCAGGAGGAATTGGAATATTCTATGCAGCTGCATACCAACTTGCTTCAAACTCGGTTACTTTCACCTACGGGATATACAGGCTAAGTGCTGGTCAAGCAAAATCGGGGTTAAAAAGTTTGCTTAACATCAACACTTTTGCCTTACTAATTGGTTTTACAATTACTGCCTTTGGCATAAAAATTCCAGCGTTTTTAATAGATGCCCTGAGTGGATTGGGTAAGGCTACCAGCCCCCTATCAATGGTTTACATTGGGGCTTTGCTTATGGGGTTGGGTATTCGTAAATCCGTGAGCCATAAAAGTATTTACCTGCTTAGCCTCAATAAGTTGATTTTATTACCAGTTTTTTTGGGCTTTATTTACCTATGGATATTCCGATTTTTTAACCTGCAAATTTCGAGCGAAGCCTTTATTGTTCTTGTGATGCAAATGGCTATGCCCTGCCAAACAATAATAGTGGTAATGAGCAGAAGGTATGGTGGAAACTACCAGCTTGCTGCGGGTAATCTGTTTGTCTCCACCATACTGAGTATAGCAACATTGCCAGCCATTTATATTTATCTGAACTTTCTTCTGAAATGATTTTTATTTCACAACCAGCTTTACTTCAATCGTAAACTCGTCGTAAATCATTTTATCGCCTAATCCCTCAAAGAATTTTCCTGATCCATAACGAATATTGTACTGGGTGCGATCAACTGTAATCGTTGATGTGTACACATTTCCCTTTTTAATTACCTCAAAGGTGATTGGCTTTGTAATACCCTTGATAGTCAAATCGGTCGTTACTTTGGCCTTATCGCCATTAAACTTGTCCGACCTAACATTTCCAAGGAGAGCAACCCGGTATGTTCCAACACTAAAAAAATCGTCAGATTTTAGGTGGTCAATCAACTTTTTATTCCATTCTGGGCTCTCTAAATCGTCACATGTTATCGATTCCATATCGATAACAAAATTTCCGCCAGCAATCTGGTTATCTCTGATAACCAATTTGCCCTCTTTAAGCTTCACTTTGCCGTAATGTTCACCAGTTACTTTTTTGGCATTCCATTTCAGGGTGGAACTACTCGCATCGGCAATAAACTCCTGTGACCAAACTGTAGTACTAATCAGGAGTGCTGTTAGTAATGTTAAAAATTTCATGTTCTTTTTGTTTAAAGTTACACGGTAATAACAAATCAATATTCAATTTGTTTTTTAGTAACTTAGCGGGGCATATTTGTTTAGTGTCCAATGAGAGTTGTAATACAGCGTGTAAGTCAGGCTAGCGTTTCGGTTAACGGAAGCATAACCGGTTCAATTGGTAACGGTCTTCTAGTACTAGCTGGTTTTGAACATTCCGATACTGAAGAGGATTTGGAATGGATGGTTGGTAAAATTGTCCGCCTGCGAATATTTAACGATGCCGAGGGCATCATGAACCTCAGCGTTATGGATGTGAACGGTCAAATACTGGTTGTAAGCCAGTTTACCCTTCATGCAAAAACCAAAAAAGGCAATCGGCCATCGTACGTTCAAGCTGCCCCCCCGGATATTGCCATTCCGCTATATGAAAAGTTTATAATGATGCTGGAGCACGCAACCAGTAAACGGGTTGAACGTGGTGTGTTCGGAGCAATGATGGATGTTAGCCTGGTAAATTCTGGCCCGGTAACCATTATTATCGACTCAAAAAATAAAGATTTATGACACAGCTCACACTCGACGATGCTCAGAAACTGGTTGACAATTGGATTAAAACCAAAGGGGTACGCTACTTTAATGAGCTTACCAACATGACTCTGCTGGTGGAAGAGGTGGGCGAGTTAGCCCGAATTATGGCCAGGAGATATGGCGAGCAGTCGTTCAAGGAAGGGGAAACCGATCATGATCCTGCTCCCGAAATGGCCGATATACTGTTTGTGCTGATTTGCCTTGCTAACCAAACCGGCATTAACCTTACCCAAGCCCTTCTTCAAAGTATTGAAAAGAAAACCAAACGCGATAGCGAACGGCACCAGGGTAATACCAAATTGTTGTAACTTTGCCAACAAAATCACAATCTAATAATAGAAAGCTATGGACTTATCGTTCGAAGACAAGTTTAACATTGAGGTCGAAGCTGCCGAGGTTGAAAAAGCAATCAATAAGTTCAAGGATATTGCTCAGTCACGTAAAGGCGACGTAGAGATTCTAAAGCGCTGCTTTAGCATGATTGACCTTACCACACTAAATACAACCGATGGCTATGAGCGAGGCAAGCTTTTTGCCGAAAAGGTAAGCCAATTCCCTAACCAGTTTCCGGGAATGCCAAACGTTGCAGCCATTTGTGTTTACCCTTCGCTTGTGGCAGCAGTAAAAGAAAATCTATCTGCGCCCAGCGTAAAAATTGCCTCGGTTGCAGCAGGTTTTCCAGCATCACAAACATTCCTTGAAATTAAACTTTCCGAATGCGAAATGGCCCTTGAGCAAGGTGCCGATGAGCTCGATGTGGTGATATCGGTAGGTTCTTTCCTTGAAGGTGATTACTTTACGGTTTTCAGCGAACTTCAACAAATTAAAGAGGTGGCTGAGAACGCCAAGGTTAAAGTCATTCTTGAAACTGGCGCATTACCAAGCCTTGAAGACATAAAACTCGCTTCGTTTTTAGCCATGGAGGCTGGTTCCGATTTCATTAAAACCTCAACCGGCAAGTTAGAACCCGCAGCAACCCCTGAAGCGGTTTACGTAATGTGTTTAGCCATTAAGGAGTTCCATGAAAAAACCGGACGCAAGGTAGGTATGAAGCCTGCTGGAGGAGTTTCAAACTCCTACGATGCTGCGCTTTTCTATACTATTGTTGAGCAGGTTCTAGGTCAGGAGTGGCTTTATCCTGGACTATTCCGGTTTGGAACTAGTCGCCTTGCCGATGTACTATTAAGCGATATTCTAGGTAAAGATGTCAAGTATTTCAGCACATCGTCATCAGCTAAATACTAGATAAATTCTAGTTATATGCAATGAAAAAGGGTACCCAAAATTGGTACCCTTTTTTATTTGAATTATTAGAAATTACCACCAGATAGCGTAAAGAATAATCAAAAGGGCTATAATTATTGCTGAGCCTATCTTAAATCCTTTACCCGTTGAGAAGAGTTCCTTTGAAATTGTTATAGCTTTTACATGCTGCTTATTCCCCTCAACCATAGCAAATATCCAGATAATTGCTAAACAGATTAGAAAAACAATTCCCATCCTATCCATAAAGGGCAGGTTGGGTAGAAGTAACTTAAATAGTAGCGAGAACACGAATGTTCCAACTGCTGCTCCTAAAGCACCATTGGCTGTTGCTTTTTTGTAGAAAAATCCGGCTAGGAAAATTGCTAATGCGCCAGGACTTACAAATCCCGTAAACTCTTGAATATACTGAAAAGCTTGATCGAGGTTTGAAAGCATGGGTGCTATGAATACTGCTATTAGCAACGCAACGAATGCTGCTATACGACCAACTGTAACAAGTTTATGTTCCGAGGCATCCTTGTTTATATATTCTTTATAAAAATCCATAGTGAATATTGTTGAAACACTATTCATCATCGATGCCAATGAGCTTACAATTGCCGCTACCAATGCAGCAAAAGCCAAGCCCTTTACACCAGTAGGGACAAAGTTGTGAAGTAGCCAAGGATACGCCTCGTCTGACTTTGCAATATCGGCATGTAATGCAAAGGCAACAATCCCAGGGATAACTACAATAAGTGGAAGTAAAACCTTTAGGAATGCAGCAAATACCAATCCGCTCTGTGCCTCCTTAATGCTTTTGGCAGCTAGGGCACGCTGAATAATATACTGGTTACAACCCCAGTAGTAGAGGTTTGCAACCCACATACCGCCAATTAGTACGCTAATTCCGGGTAAATCAATATAGGCATCCTTTTGTCCACCCTTCCCATCGGGTATCATCAGTTTGCCTTTTTCCAGAATCATATCAAATTTTTCGGGAGCCTTTTGGAGTAAGGCTTTAAATCCAGCAATAAAGCCATGGCCATCGCTTAGGTAATCTAAAGCAAAGTATGTTGTTACTAAACCACCTCCTACAAGAAAAACAACCTGCACAACATCGGTCCATGCTACAGCCTTTAAGCCACCATAAATGGAGTAGAGTGCAGCAAAAAAGGCTAAACCAATAATAGCGTAGGTCATATTTATACCCATTATTCGCTGCATAGCCAGAGCACCAAGGTAGATTATAGAGGTAAGATTAACGAAAACAAAAACCAGCAGCCAAAAGCCAGCCATTACGGTTTTAACACGTTTATCGTAGCGGACCTCAAGAAACTGCGGCATGGTAAAAATCCTCTTCTCCAAAAATATCGGCAGAAAGAAAACAGCCACCAGAATTAGCGTTAAAGCTGCCATCCATTCATACGATGCAATTCCTAATCCAATGGCATAGCCTGAACCTGACATCCCAATGAATTGTTCAGCAGAGATATTTGATGCTATTAGCGATGCACCAATAGCCCACCAGGGCAACGCCCTACCGGCTAAAAAGTAATCCCCTGAGTTGGTTTCCGAATCGCGCTTACGAAACGAAACCCACAAGCCTAAACTAACTATAAGTAAAGCATAGGCTATAAACACAATGTAATCGACTGTTGCAAACGACATATCAGTAAGGTTTTGGTTTAAGGTTAAAAGCAAAAGTATAACTAAGAGCAAAATATCTAGCACAAATGAGCTACATCAATAGTATCACACTCCTAATTTTTACCTACTCCATAAAGGTGATGGATACACTCCTTTTTCCGTTAACTCTTTAAGTCGGTTAACTACCATGGGTCTATCACCGGGATATGTAACGCCAAACCACTCCGCTTTGGTTTCTAATACCTTACAGCGGGCAATACCCTCTTTAATGGCTCGGTTTACAACCGTGGGAATGTAAAATTCTGCCTTAACATTTCCAATTTGGTTGCTGAAAAAGTCGGTCATAAGCTTCTCGGTGTAGCCGAAAAAGTCAGTGGTGAAACCCCAGAAGTTCATCGATACGGGAACGCCCTCATCAACCTTTACAAAATTACCATTTTCATCTTTGTACTTTACCTCGCCTTCAACACGCTCAATGTGAGTGCGTTCAACAACATCTAATAAGTATCCATTTTTATCGGTTGAGCATACTCCGCGTGAAACAGCGCCTTGTTCCGAAAGGGTGTTTCCAAGCTTGTAACCAACCATAAAGTAGCTTCCCTTTTCCAGATTGGGTTTGGATAGTTCCTGAGCTAGTACCCTAAAGGTGTCGAAACCATAGAAATCGTCGGCATTAATCACAGCAAACGGTTCATTAATTAAATGACGGGTTACCCATACTGCATGTGCCGTTCCCCATGGCTTTTCGCGGCCATCAGGAACTTTAAAACCCTGCGGAAGCATATCGAGTTCCTGAAAGGCAATTTCAACTCTTACATCTGAGTCGAAACGGTTACCAAATACTTCCAAAAAATCCTTTTCAATGCTCTTGCGAATTACAAAAACAACTTTCCCAAAACCGGCACGAATAGCATCGTACACGGAGTAATCAATGATTGTTTCGCCATTGGGTCCTAATGCATCAACCTGCTTCAAACCACCATAACGGCTACCCATGCCAGCAGCCAAAATAACAAGTGTAGGTTTCATATCTTAAGATACTTAGTTAAAATTATTCTAAAATCAATTTTTTGCCGTATTATTAACAACTGATTGGACCAATTTCAAAACGCACTTATCTGCTTTCAGTAAATTTTTATGTCGTTGTTTTGCCATTTCGGCAAAGTTATTGAATGGTTATAAAAACAAAAACTTTATCGGCCATGAAAAGGTTTATCTTTTTAGTTGCACTTCTTAATGTTTTGATAATAAGCACAAATGCACAGAATAAAACCAAAAGTCAGCTGGAAGCCGATTTTGAAAAATTTAAGAAGGAGCGTGAGCAGGATTTTCAGGATTTCAAACAAAAGCGCGAAGCTGAGCTAAAAAAAATGGAACAGGAGTACCTGGACTACTACAATGAAATGACTGGACTCAAGAAGCATTATGTTGAGAAAAAGGAACCCGAAAAGGCTCAAACCGTTCAGGATATCATTGATTACGAAAACACGATTGCTAAAACATTGGGATACAAAATTCCTGAAAGGGTAAAGGAAAAAGTGGAAGCCAATACTAAGTCCGAAGTTTCAAAAAAGGAAGAAGCTAAAACAGAAGCTGAGAATGTAAATGTTGAAGATAAAAAGCCCGAAGTGTCGTCATCAACATTTAAACCAGAGGCTGGCACTCGCGATGGAATACCAGTACTTACACCTTTACCCAAAAGACTAGCCAAAATTACATCGCCTTTCGGTGTAAGAATTCACCCAACCCTAGGCCGGCCTATTAAACATAATGGTGTGGATTTTGGCTCGGGACGTGGGGCTGAGGTTTATGCAGCATCGAGCGGCAAAGTTGTTCTTGCCCAGTACAACAGCACCTACGGAAACTATATCATTATTGAACATAATGATGGAACAAGTTCGGTTTATGCCCATTTGGATAAAATAAAGGTTTCCAAGGGGAGCCCTATAAGAAAAGGCGATGTTATAGGTTATACTGGCAGTACTGGTCGAAGCACTGGACCACACCTTCATTATGAGGTTCGTATAAAGGGTATCCCAGTTGACCCCAAGGGATATTTGGTTGAAACCAAATAGGGTTCAACTTTAGGAAAAAGGATTCACAATGCCCTAAACAATTTTAAATTAGGGTAAACACTAACTAATTTTCCTATTTTTGCAAAAAATTTGCAAATGCTAAAACGCGAGGACATTGAGGTTATGGCTCCAGCGGGCAATTTTGAATCGCTCATGGCAGCCATACAGGGAGGAGCAAATTCGGTTTACTTTGGTGTTGGAAACCTCAACATGCGCGCTAAATCGTCAATAAATTTTACTGTGGACGATTTACCGGAAGTGGTTCGCATTTGCAAAAAGAACAAGGTAAAAACATACCTTACCGTTAACACGGTAATTTACGATAGCGACATTCCTTTCATGCACCAAATTATCGACACCGCTGCCGAAGCAGGTGTCAGCGCACTTATTATCTCCGACCAGGCTGCCATGCTTTACGCCCGCAAAAGGGGAATGGAAGTGCATATTTCAACACAGTTGAATATTAGCAATACAGATGCACTTAAGTTCTACTCACAGTGGGCTGATGTAGTTGTTTTAGCCCGAGAGCTAAATCTTGAACAGGTAAAAACTATTTACCAAAACATTCACTCGCAGAATATTACTGGGCCAAATGGCAATCCCATAAAAATAGAACTATTTGCTCATGGGGCGCTCTGCATGGCTATATCGGGAAAGTGTTACCTAAGCTTACATGAGGCCAACTCGTCGGCAAACAGGGGAGCTTGCCTTCAAATTTGTCGCCGTTCATACACCGTAACCGATAATGAAACTGGTGCACAGCTGGAGATTGACAATGAGTATATAATGTCGCCCAAGGATTTGTGCACCATTAACTTCCTGGATAAAATCCTTGATGCGGGCGTTAGAGTTCTAAAAATTGAAGGCCGTGCCCGAGGCCCTGAATATGTAAAAACGGTAACACAATGCTATAACGAGGCGGTTACATCGGTTTGCAATGGAACCTATACGCCCGAAAAGGTTGAAAATTGGATGCAGCGCCTTTCTACGGTATTTAACCGCGGTTTCTGGGATGGATACTATCTTGGCCGCAGGCTTGGCGAGTGGAGCAAGGCTTATGGCAACATTGCCACTGAACGCAAACAGTATGTAGGAAAAATAACCAACTACTTCTCTAGGCTGGGTGTAGCTGAAATAACCGTTGAGGCCTCGGAGCTTTACCTCAACGACAAAATTCTAATTATTGGCCCAACAACCGGCGTTATTGAATATGAGGTAAAGGAACTTCAGGTCGATGAAAAACCAGCAGAGTTTTCACCAAAAGGGGTAAAATGTTCTATTCCGGTTCCAGATAAAGTGCGCAGAGCCGATAAGCTTTACCGAATAGTAAAAATGAATTCCGATTAGTAAAATATTTGTAAATTAGATGTTTAATTAAAACTCCTATTGATATGAGCTTCAGCCAACTTTGCAACAAGATTTTTTGGGACTGCACCCTGCACTATCACACCATGGATAATGTTGATGCCCAACCTAACATTCCTTACCAGCCAGGAACCATTGAATTCTCGCTTTTTACAAAGAACTGGATTGATGCCGTTCAGTGGCACCTCGAGGATATCATCCGCGATCCCAAAATTGATCCGGTAGAAGCGTTAAAAATTAAACGCCGTATCGATAAATCCAATCAGGACCGAACCGATTTGGTTGAAATGATTGATAGCTACTTTCTGGAAAAGTATAAGGATATCAAACCTCAATCCAACGCCACTATAAACACTGAAAGTCCGGCATGGGCCATTGACCGCCTCTCCATTCTTGCCCTAAAAATTTACCACATGGAGCAAGAGGTTAAACGAACCGATGTTTCAAAAGAGCATATTGACAGCTGCCAAAAGAAACTAAACACCCTGCTTGAGCAACGGGTCGATTTATCAACAGCAATCGATCAGCTACTCGACGATATTGAGCACGGGCGCAAGTACATGAAGGTTTACAAGCAGATGAAAATGTACAACGACCCATCGCTTAATCCTGTACTATATGGAGCAAAACAGCAAAAAGGTTAACGGATATCCTAAAAAGCTACTTGTGGTTAGGCTTAGCGCCATTGGCGATGTGGCCATGACCGTACCTGCAATTTGGTCATTGGTTAAAAATCACCCCGATGTGCAGGTTACCTTTGTATCGCAAGGATTTGCCCGCGATATTGTTAACCAAATTCCTGGAGTTTTATTTGTGGAGGCAAATACCAAAGGCCGACACAAGGGGTTGTTGGGAATTTGGCGATTGTTCACCGATCTCCGTAAAATAGATAGGTACGATGCTTTAGCCGACCTTCACAATGTTATTCGTAGCCAAATTCTCCGAAACTTATTTTTACTCTCGGGGCTAAAAAAAATATCCGTTATAAATAAAGGGCGAAGCGAAAAGCGCAAACTTGTAAGGCTAAAGAATAAGCGGCTCGCTCCACTTAAAACTACCCCTGAACGCTATATGGATGCGCTCCTTAGGCTAGGGTACACAATCAATGATGAGTTTGATTATCTTTTCCGCGAGGCTCGATTACCCGAAAACATTACAATCCACCTTGGATACAAGGACAAGCGGTGGATTGGTATTGCGCCTTTTGCCAAACATAAGGGGAAAATTTACCCGCTCGACAAAATGGAGCGAGTTGTTGAAATCCTTTCCGCATCAAAAACCAATAAAATCATTCTAATAGGTGGAGGTGGAAAAGAGCAAGAAATACTTGAGGGCTGGGAGAAAAAATATCCAAATACCATTTCCATTGCCCGAAAGTACAGCATTCTAAATGAACTAAAGATAATTTCGAACCTCGACGTAATGGTTTGCATGGATTCAGCAAACATGCATTTTGCATCGTTAGTAAACACCCCCGTTGTAAGCATTTGGGGTGCTACACATCCCTATGCAGGCTTTTACGGATGGAAGCAAAACCCCACAAGTGCCGTTCAGGTTGACCTTTACTGCAGGCCATGCTCCATTTATGGGAATAAACCCTGTTTCCGAAAGGATTACGCTTGCTTAAACCTTATTGAGCCAGAGGTGGTGGTGAGTAAAATCAACACGGTAATTGACCGTTTCAACAGAATTTAAAATTAAAATAATTATGACTTACGTAACCAAAGAAAAGCTATTCAGCAGGGAATGGTTTAAAGCATATGCTTTAATACTGGTTGGATCGTTCATTCTTGCAGCAGGTTTTGTTCTATTC
This sequence comes from Bacteroidales bacterium, assembly GCA_018056955.1. Lineage (GTDB taxonomy): Bacteria > Bacteroidota > Bacteroidia > Bacteroidales > Tenuifilaceae > Tenuifilum > Tenuifilum osseticum. The sequence continues at coordinate 88,188 of JAGPEQ010000001.1, forward strand.
ATCGACCCACACCGAATTGCCCCTGGTGGTGTATATGGTATTGGTATTATTGTCCATTACCTCACAAAAGGAATGTTCTCTTGGGCACCCGATGGTTTTCCTATTGGTACTGTTGGTTTGCTGCTAAATATTCCACTTACCATTATTGGTATAAGGGTTTTAGGCCCAATGTTTGGAATTAAAACGGTAGTTGGTTTTGTACTTTCATCGGTTTTTATCGATACTTTACACCTTTGGCTTGGATACGACCCCCTTGTTGACGATATGCTGCTTTCCTCAATTTTTGGCGGTGTACTCATTGGCTTTGGGTTGGGCTTAATCTTCAAGTCTAAAGCAACCTCGGGCGGTTCCGATATCATAGCAATGATAATTGCTAAGTATACCCGACTACCCCTAGGCCAGCTGATGATTTACGTTGATTCAACCATTGTACTTTTAGCCTTGGTAGCTTTTCAGGACTGGAAAATTCCTTTATACTCCTGGGTGGTAATTTACGTTACCGGTAAGGTGATTGATATGACCATTCAAGGGGTTAGCTACGATAAAGCCCTTTTCATTATTACCGATAGGCACGAAGAAGTTAAAAACAAGATTATTCACGATATTGAACGCGGCGGAACCATTATTAACGTGCAAGGTATGTACACCGGACACGATAAGAAAATGATTTTCACAAACGTATCGCGTCGCGAGGTTCATATGCTAAAGGATTACATCCAGCAAATTGACCCGAATGCTTTTATTACTGTAATTGATGCCAATGAAATTCTTGGAAATGGTTTTAAACCGTTAAACGAGAGTATGTAGCTTTTTACACATGGAAAAGGGATTGGTGTTAAAGAGTACCGGAAGCCATTACAGGGTTCGATTGGATGATGGCCGCGTGGTTGAGTGTGTACCACGCGGTAAGCTTAGGCTTAACGAGATAAAAACAACCAATCCTATTACTGTTGGCGACTGGGTAAGCGTTGAGCTTAACCCCAACGGGGTAGGTTTAATAACCGCCATCCAAGAGCGAAAAAATTATATTATTCGTAAGGCCACAAACCTATCACGCGAGGCTCACATCATTGCTGCTAATATCGATCAGGCTTTACTGGTGGTTACAATTACTCAGCCCGAAACCCAACTGGCATTTATTGATCGTTACCTGGTTACCGCTGAAGCTTACCGCATTCCTACTGTTATTGTCTTCAATAAAATCGACTTAGTTGATTCAGCCATTCAACCCGTGCTCGATAGCTACATCTCAATATACGAACCCATTGGATATAAGTGCCTAAAAGTTTCTGCCAAAACAGGTCAAAATCTCGATTTACTTAAACAAATACTTCAAGGAAGGGTAAGCTTGCTATCCGGAAATTCAGGGGTAGGTAAATCTACGTTAATTAACCTCATTGAGCCCGGTTTGAATCTTAAAACCGCTGAAATTTCAAATGCTCACCTTAAGGGTAGGCATACTACAACCTTTAGCGAAATTTTTGAGCTAAGCTTTGGTGGATTTATTATTGATACACCGGGAATTAAGAGTTTTGGTTTGGTTGACATTGAAAAGGATGAGCTATACCATTTCTTCCCTGAGATATTTAAGCTATCCGACAAATGTAAGTACTACAATTGCACCCATATCCATGAGCCCGGTTGTGCTGTTATTGAGGCTGTTGACAAGAGCGAAATTGCACCATCGCGCTACCTGAGCTACTTGAGCATATACGACGATGAAAACGAAAAATATCGACCCAAATTAAAGTAATAGATCATTAGTATGTTTATTAATAACTTAAATCCAATTGCTTATGAAATCGCACGAAATTGACTATAGAATTATTGGTGAGTCCATTCAATTGGTTGAAATTGAGCTTGACCCACATGAAACTGTAATTGCGGAAGCAGGTGCAATGGTTTACATGGAAAGTGGAATTGATTTTGAAACAAAGCTTGGCGACGGCTCAAATCCCAGTTCAGGGTTTTTAGGGAAACTGCTTTCGGCTGGAGCACGTGCTATAACCGGTGAATCGATTTTTATGACTCACTTCACTAACCATGGTATTGGCAAAAGGAAAGTTGCTTTTTCCGCACCCTACCCCGGCACTGTTGTGCCAATCGATTTGTCAAAGGTGGGGGGTAATCTTATAGTCCAAAAGGATGGGTTCCTGTGTGCGGCGCTTGGTACAAGTATTTCGCTCCATTTCAACCGAAAATTGGGAGCAGGATTGGTAGGTGGCGAAGGCTTTATCCTTCAGCGCCTCAGCGGCGATGGTTTAGCCTTTGTGCATGCCGGTGGAACCGTGATTGAAAAGCAGCTCAACAATGAGACCTTACGAATCGATACCGGTTGCATCGTTGCCTTTGAGCCAACAATTGATTTCGACGTTCAAACAAGCGGAAATCTAAAAAGCATGCTCTTTGGCGGCGAAGGTTTATTCCTTGCCACCCTTTCCGGTTCCGGTAAGGTTTGGTTACAGTCCATGCCTATCAAGAAACTGGTTCAGGCTCTTGCTCCTTACGGCAGAAATAGAGGAAAAGAAAATAGTTCAATACTTGGCAATCTTTTAGAAGATTAAAAATGGCTTCAACCATTAGTATCGATAAATTTATTGATCTATCAGATATTTACCCTGTTGTTGATGTGCGCTCACCTTCGGAATATGCTCGTGGGCATATTCCGGGCGCATTTAATATTCCCCTTTTTTCCGACGAGGAACGCGCTGCTGTAGGAACTAAATATGTAAGGGAAGGACGACAACAAGCCGTTAGACTGGGACTTGAACTGGTTGCTCCTAAGCTAAACTGGTTTGTTGATTCATTAAGTTCAATGGTTAACCAAAAAAACATTCTGGTTTACTGCTGGCGTGGTGGAATGCGAAGTGCCAGCATGAGCTGGCTTTTTGGCTTAGCTGGTTTTAAGCCCTTTACGTTGGAAGGTGGTTATAAGTCATTCAGGCGATACGCACAGGCTGCTTTCGACAAGAAATATAAATTTATTGTTCTTGGCGGCATGACTGGCTGCGGTAAAACCGAACTTCTTAAAAAACTCAAGGAAAATGGTGAGCAGGTTGTTGATCTGGAAGGGCTTGCCAACCACAAGGGTTCTGCCTTCGGCTGGATAAACCAGCCGCAACAACCCACCACTGAGCACTTTGAAAACCTACTTTTTAATGAGTTACGAAAGTTAAACCCCGCACTACCTATCTGGATTGAGGATGAGAGCAAAAGTATTGGTTCAATTTTTATACCCCTATCTATTTATAACCAAATTATTAGTAGCCCAACCATTGTTGTTGAGACTGACCTAAAAAACAGAATCGACAGGTTGATTAACGACTACACTGCATGCGATAAACAGGACTTAATAAACTCGGTTGTGCGAATACAAAAGCGCCTGGGGTTAGAAAAGGCAAAACGCTGTATTGAGTATATCGAGTCTGGAAATCTGCGCGATGCTATTGCCATTACGCTGGAATATTACGATAAGACCTATCGTTACGGAATTGAGCAAAAGAAAATACCACCAAAGTTTTTAACCTTTGATGGTACAAGCAACGATATGATTGTTAAGCTGACGTCGGTTGGTAAAAGCATTACACACCCAGCGTTCCCGGATTAATGCAAAGTACTGGGATTTTGGCTTTATTAGCTATTACGTATTGCTCCTGGGCTCCAAAAACAAAATCGGTTAGATCGATATTAGGGGTTGTCATCACAATAATCAATTCGGCCTCAATATCGGTTGCCAGGTTAACAATTTCCTCCTGAAAACTTTTACCCTTTGCGGCATTATGAATTTCCCAGTCCAGACCATTGGATTCTATATGCATTTTGGCAAAAGATAGGTTATTGTTAATTTTTTTCTGAACGCCTGAATCGAAAGCATTTGGAACAATCACATGGATCTTGGAACCAAACAGCTTAGCAAAACGAATTCCCCATTGAATTTTCTCTTTATCCTCATCCCTGAACTCAACGGGCATAACAATATGTGAAAATCCCTTTGCCATATCGGGCTCATCCTGAACAACCAAGAAAGGCACCTCGGAGCCTGCTATAACCTTTAGCGCCCAACTTCCAGTGAGCTTTTGTACTCCTTTAATTCCATGAGTACCCATAATTACCATTTCGGCATTTATTTCACTGGCAAACTCGCTTATGGTATCAAAAATATTGCCCTCTAAAAGGTGAGTTTTAACCTCAACACCATACTCATTTACAATTCTTTGCTGATCGTCCTTAAGTTTTTGGCTTGCATCATCTTCGCTAAATTTACTTTTATTAAACAAGCCGCCGGTTTGAATAACATGGACAAGGTTAATTTCAATGGGTTCCTTAGCAAGCTTCATCAGTTTTATTGCGTGCTTTAATGCATTTTCTGCAACAGGGGTAAAATCCCAAGGAATTAGATATTTGTTAATATTTTCTGCCATAGGTTTTACATTTTAGTACTAAAAATTGGGTAGTTAAATTTACAAAATTTTAATTTAAAATCAATCCTTTAAACCAATATTCAATTTTTTCGGCCAATTAACCTTGTTAATATTTGATTAAGTACATCTTTTCTGGATTCGCTTACATTAAGCTTATTTATGGCCTGCGTGGCATTGTCAAAGTATGTATCGATAATGCTTACCATTTCATGCTGAACTTCTGCTTTACTGTAATAATCCATTACCCTGCCAATCTTTAGCTGATCAGTCAATGATTTACTGTTGTATAGTTCAATGAAATCGCTTCTTTGTGTTCCCTTTAGCTTTTCCGCAGTAATAATGGTTAACATGGTTTTTTTTGATGCAACAATGTCGCCACCAATGCGTTTACCAAAAGTACTTGAATCGCCATAACAGTCAAGCAGATCGTCCTGAAGCTGAAAAGCCAACCCCATCGACCTGCCAAACTCACCAATAAGCTCTACATCATTCCTGCCTGCGCCGCCAATTACTGCACCAATCTGCAGAGCCCCTTTAAGTAATATTGATGTTTTTAGCTCTATCATTTTAAGGTACTCATCGCGAGAAACCATGGTGTCTGACTCAAAATCCATATCCATTTGTTGGCCCTCGCATATACCCATGGCAAAAGAGTTAAAAATGTTAATCACCTCGGGCAAAATCGACTTATCAACCTGAACGAGCAACTTGTAGGCTAGCACTGTCATGGCGTCACCTGAAAGAATTGCAATATTGGGGTTCCACTTCTTATGAATAGTTACCAACCCTCTACGCATATCAGCATTATCCATAATATCGTCGTGGACCAAGGTAAAATTATGGAAAAGCTCAACGGCGAGAGCTGCAGGTAATGCTTGGTCAATATCATCAGAGTAAAGATTACACGCTGCAAGTACAAGGGCTGGGCGAATTCGTTTACCACCCATACTCATTATGTATGCGATTGGCTCGTAAAGGTTTCTTGGTTCACCTGTTAAATCAAGCTGCTTAATTGCTGAGTCAACTTTCTGGTTTATTGATTCAAGTGTATACATTCTGGTTGATTTTTACTCTTCGTCGTCGAAACCGCTACTCATTTCCATTACAAGTTCTTCCTCCTCAGGTTTTAATGGCTTGGGTTTATCAAATTGACGTAAAACCGAAGGAAGTACAAATAGGTTTGTAATAACTGCATATAGCAAGGTTATGGCAACTAAAAGCCCAAGAGCTTTTGTACCACCAAACCGTGAAGCAATAAATGAACTAAATCCGAAAAGTAATACTATTGATGTATAAATCATGCTAATGCCTGTTTCACGAATTGCATAAAATATTGACTCTTTTATATTGAACTTGGTTAAATACAATTCCTGGCGATACTTGGTAAGAAAGTGTATTGAGTTGTCAACAGCAATACCTAAAGCAATACTAAAAACAATAACGGTACTTGGTTTTAGGTTGATACCCAGAAAACCCATAGTGGCTGCAGTTAGTATAAGCGGAATAAGATTTATTCCAATGGCAAAAAGTACCATTCTAAACTTACGGAATAGCCAAGCTATGGCAAGGGCAATAAGTATTATTGCAAAAATTAGGCTCGATGATAAACTATGGACTAAATACTTAATTCCATAGGTAGTAATTAGGCTTGCCCCTGCAATATGAACATTTGTATGCTCATCATCAAAAACCTGCCTAATATCACTGTTTATGCTGTCAAACAAAATGCTCATTTTTTCAGAACCAATATCGGCCACATTGTACATTATCCTTACATACTGGCCGGTTGAGTCTGTCATTCGGGCATAAACATCACTAACACCGATGCTTCGAGGAACATACGACATTATAAAAGCTCGTTCAAAGGGTCCGGGTAGCCGGTATTGGCTCTCGTTGCCGTTATAGTAGGCTTGTCGGGCAAATTTTGCTATCTCGGCTATAGAAAAAGGTTTTGAAAGCTCTGGATAAGAGCTAAGTTTTTCCTGTAATCTTTCTACTTTTTGGTAAACGGTATAGTTTTGGTAACCATTAGGTTTTCCAGTGTTATATACTATTTCAAGGGGCATAATCCCCGTAAAATTTTTTTCAAAAAATTTCAAGTCGCGCTGTACTGGGTGATTTTGGGGGACATCATCAACCATGTAACCGTTAGCCTTCAATAGCGAAGCACCAATTATGCCAATAATCAAAACAATAACAGTAATGGCAAAAACCCATTTGCGCTTGTAATAGGTGGTTAATACTATACGTGAAACCGCATGTTTAAAAGTATTTCGATTAAGATGGCTTAAATGTCGAGCCTTGGGTATAGGGCTTATACTAAAGAAGAAAGGTATAACAATTAGTGAGATAACAAAAATACCTAGTACGTTTAAAAATGCAATCAAACCAAACTCGCGTAAAATTTGTGTTTTAGTGAAGACAAATGTCACAAAACCTAATGCGGTGGTTAAATTGGTTAAAAACGTTGCACTGCCAATTCGATATATAACGCGGTAAAGGGCTTTGATTTTATTACGGTGATGGGCTATTTCATGATGGTACTTATTAATTAGGTAGATACAATTGGGAACCCCTATCACTATTAACAAAGGGGGCACAACTGCCGTTAGCAACGTTAAATCGTATCCGAAAAGTGTAAGTGAACCTAACGACCATATTACGGCAGTACCCACTACCACCAAGGAAATAAATAGCACGCGGAATGAGCGGAAAAGCACTAAAAGAATAATTGCAGTAACCAGTGCAGCAAGGCCAACAAATAGGAACATTTCGTATTTAATCATTTCGGCCACCACTGCTCTTATGTAAGGTAAGCCAGAGTAGTGGAGTGTGTTTCCGGTTCTAGCTTCGTATTCTTGTGATGCTTCCTTTACCTGGTTTATGATTTTAATGCGGTCTACCCTGGTCATCTTTTCTCTGTTCAGGGTTATAAGCATTAGGTAGGTGTTGGTTTCAGCATTATAAAGCAGCCCCTTATAGAATGGTAAGTTTTTAACCTGATTACTAAGGGAATCCGGACTAATCGTATTAAGGTTATCCAGCAACTTTTTTGCTACGAACTTCCTGGTAATAGTATCTTTTTCCAGCGTTATAATATCGATAACAGAGAAAACGTTTTCTACACCATCTACTTGCTTGATTTTATTGGACAAATTCTCCCAAAGCAAAACTCTATCGCTACTAAAAAAGGCTGAATCCGTTACCCCAATAACCATTATATTCTCACCCTTCCCAAAAAGTTTTGCCAGCCTCTCATTTTGGATATATATGCTATCGGTTTTTGGAACAAGGGGGATGGGTTTATAGGATAGCCTTACCTTGGTTGCTTTCCATCCCATGAAAAAAGTAAATACCAGTAAAATTGATACAAGGATAAACCGTCTCTTAAGAATAAATCGGGCAAGCTTATGAAACATTGCTTTACTATTAGGATTCAATCAGCAATATTAGAAATAATATGGATATGTTGTTGCAACTATAGCTAATCAATACATAAAATATTGATTTTTGATTTATACTGGTAAAAGTTACCTTTGCAAAAAATTGGTTGCGATTTTTAATTATTTCTAGTTATTTAAACCAAAATATACCAATGAATTACGGACTTCTTGATCTTTTGAACTTAATTGGTTCGCTGGGACTATTCCTTTACGGAATGAAAATGATGAGCGAATCGCTCCAAAAGGTAGCAGGCGATAAGATGCGTGCCATCTTGAGTTCCATGACATCCAACAGGTTTATGGGAATCCTAACAGGCTTTCTTGTAACTGCAGTAATTCAGTCGTCATCAGCTACAACTGTAATGGTTGTTAGCTTTGTTAACGCCGGTTTGCTATCGTTGGTTCAGTCTATTGGCGTTATAATGGGTGCAAACATTGGTACAACCATCACGGCATGGCTAATATCGCTTTTGGGTTTCAAGTTTAGCATTATTCTTATAGCAGTACCTTTAATTGGGGTGGGTTTCCCTCTCCTTTTTTTCCGTAAGCAAAACCTCAAGTTTTGGGGAGAGTTTCTTATTGGCTTCTCGTTGCTTTTTATTGGTTTGGAATTTCTTAAAAATTCGGTTCCTCGAGTAGACCAAAACCCTGAGATGTTTGCATTCCTTTCCAATTACACCGATATGGGCCTCTTGTCGGTACTTCTCTTTTTGGGCATTGGTACGCTTTTAACCATGGTAATTCAATCATCCAGTGCAACCATGGCATTAACGCTAGTTATGTGCAACCAGGGGTGGATTTCATTTGAAATTGCAGCAGCCATGGTGCTTGGTGAGAATATTGGAACAACTATCACAGCAAATATTGCCGCAATTATCGGTAACGTTTCAGCCAAACGTGCAGCAAGGGCTCACTTCTTTTTTAATGTAATTGGAGTAATTTGGATGTTGGCAATTTTCTATCCATTTACTCGAACCATTGCTAATGTTTTAGTTGATATTACAGGTAAATCGCCTTATACCGATACAGTTGAAATACCCTTTGCTCTTAGCATTTTCCACTCATCGTTTAATCTGATAAACACCTTCTTACTCGTTTGGTTTACACCTTTGCTCGTTAAACTGGTAACATGGCTAACCCCTTCGAAAAAGGAAGAGGACGAAGAGTTTAGGTTGGTTCACATCAATGCCGGGTTAATGACTACAGCCGAGCTCTCATTGGTGCAAGCGCATAAAGAGGTTATTACTTTTGCCAAGCGCACTCACCGAATGTTTGGTTTTGTTCGTCAACTTTTTAATGAAACCAACGACAAGGAGTTCGACAGTATCTATCAGCGAATCGAAAAATACGAAGGAATAAGCGATAGGGTTGAAGTAGAAATTGCCACTTACCTTAATAAGGTTTCAACCTACGAGCTTAGCGATGAAAGTTCACGTAAACTCCAGGCTTTATTTAGAATAATTAGCGAAATTGAATCGGTTGCCGATAGCAACTTTTCTTTAGCCCGAACCCTAAAACGCAAGCGTGAACAAAAGGTTTGGTTTAACCAGGAAATGCGCGATAACCTAAACAAAATGTTTGATATGCTCGATGAGGCATATAACATCATGAAGGAGAATCTTGAAATTAGCCAGCGAAGCGTTTCCATTAACTTAGGCCCAGTTTACGAGGTTGAAAGCAAGATCAACGAGTTCCGTATTTTTCTTAAAGAGGATCATATCAGAAGCATTGAGGCCAATAAGTACAAGTATCAGGCTGGTGTTATTTATAGCGATTTATTTAACGAAGCCGAAAAAATGGGCGATTACATCATAAATGTTTCTGAGGCAATTGCTGAAATTGAAAAACCTGTAAAGCATAAATCCTACCCTATCGGCAAATAGTTTAATTAGCTGATATAAAAAAGCGGGATGTAGCCCGCTTTTTTACTTACTGCTCAATGCGTTTGCACCCGATACAATTTCAAGAATCTCCTTAGTAATTGCAGCCTGGCGTGCTTTATTGTATTCAAGGAGTAACTGATTGTGTAATGCAACAGCATTTTCTGTGGCCTGATGCATGGCTGTCATACGAGCACCGTGTTCGGCTGCAACGCTTTCAAGAATTGCCGAATGGATCTTGTTCAAAAGAAAGTAAGGCAAAATACGCTCAACCAGAACTTGTGGGTTAGGTTCAATTATTGGTTTAATTTTATTTGTCTTTTTAGCTGTCCTTAAAATATTTATTGGAAGTAACTGCTCTGCTACTTGTTGCTGCGATGCAGCACTTTTAAACATATTGTAAATTAGAAAGATTTTATCGGCTGAACCATGCTTAAACTCGTTAACCAGGGTATTAAAAATATCTTTTGTGTTTTCAATATTAGGTTTATCAAGCATTTTATGGTTTAGCTCAATTACATTATAACCCCTTCGGCTTAGTGCTTCGTGTCCCTTTTTACCTAAAGTATAGAATGTTACCCTGGCACTTGGGTGTCTAGCCGATATTGACTTATATTGCTCAATTGAGTATTTGATGATATTTGAATTGAATGCTCCACACATGCTATTGTTGGAGGTGATAACAATCAAAACGATATTCTTTACTTGTTGCCTTTCGTTTACATAATCGCCACTTAATGAACCAATAAATTCAATTGATGATTGTAATATATTGTTTACTTGGTCGTTAAAAGGTCTAAAACGTAACACATTAATTTGCGCCTTTTTGAATTTGGCTGCCGAAACCATTTTCATTGCACTGGTAATCTTCTTTGTGGAAGCTACCGATGCTATTCTGGTTCGTATTTCTTTCAAATTGGCCATCCCAGAAATTTATTTAAATTCCGTGTAATTTTTGGCAACCTCTTCGGCTAGGTTTGTTAATGCATCGGTAATTTGGTCGTTAAGATCGCCTTTTGCCATTTGTTCCAGTTCCGATTTAAGTAAAAGCTGGCAACGTTCCAGGAAATCCTTTTCAAAATTGCGAACTTTTCCTGTAGGGATATTTTTAAGCAAACCTTTTGTTCCGCAGAAAATAATTGCAACCTGGAGTTCAACCGGTAAAGGCTGGTATTGTCCCTGTTTAAGTATCTCAACGTTTTTAGCCCCTTTGTCCAAAACGGCAAGTGTGGCAGCATCTAAATCGGCGCCAAACTTGGCAAAAGCCTCAAGTTCGCGATACTGAGCCTGATCCAGCTTTAGGGTGCCGGCAACCTTACGCATCGATTTTATCTGTGCCTTTCCACCAACTCGCGAAACCGAGATGCCTACATTGATGGCAGGCCTAATACCGTTGTTGAACAGGTTCGATTCAAGGAATATTTGACCATCGGTAATAGATATCACGTTTGTAGGGATGTAAGCCGACACATCACCTGCCTGGGTTTCAATAATTGGCAATGCGGTTAGCGAACCTCCACCCTTAATCAAAGGTTTAAGTGGCGATGGCAAATCGTTCATCATGGAGGCTATATCATCGGATTCAATAATTTTTGCTGCACGTTCCAGTAAGCGCGAATGAAGGTAGAATACGTCGCCAGGGTAAGCCTCACGCCCTGGAGGGCGGCGTAATAGAAGCGACACCTCACGATACGAAACCGCTTGCTTTGACAAATCATCGTAAACAACGAGAGCGTGCCGACCTGTATCCCTAAAATATTCACCTATGGTAGCTCCGGCAAATGGTGCATAAAACTGCATGGCAGCAGGATCGGATGCCGTAGCAACAACAATGGTTGTATAATCCATTGCGCCGTAATCCTCAAGCGTTTTAGCAATGCTTGCTACCGTTGACCCTTTTTGTCCTATAGCAACATAAATGCAGTAAACAGGATCGCCCTTTAAGTAATTGTTTCTTTGGTTGATAATAGTATCAATGGCAATTGCCGTTTTCCCTGTCTGGCGGTCGCCAATAATAAGTTCTCGCTGTCCTCTTCCGATGGGAATCATTGAGTCAATTGCTTTGATACCGGTTTGAAGCGGTTCTGACACAGGTTGTCGGTAAATAACACCTGGAGCTTTGCGCTCAAGTGGCAAAACAATGGTTTTTCCGGTTATAGGGCCTTTCCCATCAATTGGTTCACCAAGCGTATTAACAACTCGACCAAGAAGTCCATCGCCAACAGGAATTGAGGCAATCTCGCCAAGCTGTTTAACCCTGTCGCCCTCCTTTACCAGTTCGGTGGGGCCCAAAAGAACTATACCAACATTATCCTCTTCAAGGTTTAGGGCAACCCCCTTTACACCTGATTCAAACTCAACTAGTTCGTTTGACTTTACATTGTTTAGCCCAAAAACACGAGCTATACCATCGCTAACCTGTAAAACAAATCCAGTCTCCTCAAATCTTGCTTTGGTTTCAATACCTGCAAGTTCATCCTTAATGAGTTGAGTTATTTCGGAAGGTTTTATTCCTGCCATAGCTTACCTGTTTTCAAATTTTTTCTCTAGCAAGATTTTCTTTACAGAGCCAAGTTGCCCCTTTATGCTCGAATCGAAAACCTTACCATTTACTATTAATGTATAACCTGCCATTAACTCAGGTTTGACCTTAACATCTATTTCACATTCCGAATTTAAAGTCTTTGCCACTTTTGCCTTAATCCTCTCCAGAGCTGAGGGTGATAGCTCTTCGGCCACCAACAACTCCACGTCAAGAATATTTTTGGTATTAAGGTAGATGCGACGAAAAATCAGAAAAACATTAAATAAAATATTGGCTCTATTCTTTTTAATAATCAAACCAATAAATTGTTTTAGTGTTTTGGGTAAAGTATTTCCGGAAACGCGTTCAATCAATCCAATTTTTTCGTCTGGAGAAAGGGTGATATCCTCTAGTACTTCGAGAAGTTTCGATTCTTTTAAAAGGATTTCAAGTAAATGGTGAATAATGGGATAAATGCTATCGAGTTCATTTTTTTCCTGACAGAACTCAAAAAGCCCTTTAGCGTAACGCGATGCTATTGATCCGGAAATCATTTTTTAGTTTTTGGGTATTTCGTCGAGCAAACGCTCAATGTACTCCTGTTGCTTTTCTTTATCCTTAAGCTGTGTACGTAAAACTTTTTCAGTTAGGCTTATGGTTAACTCTGCAACAGTAACATAAAGTTCCTTTTTGGCAGCCTCTTTTTCCAAAAGAATTTGCTCACGGGCCCTATCCAGCATCTTTTGGGTTTCAATACGAGCCTGCTCTTTTGCTTCAGCCAGCAGTTTTTCCCGCAAAGCTTTAGTTTCGGCTATTTCGCGTTCGCGTTCTTGCCTAGCCTTTTCGGCCATGTTCTTACTTTCTTCCTGCAGCTTTTCAATTTCTGCACGGGCCTGCTCTGCAAGGCGCATTGAACGCGCTATGCTTTCCTCCCTGTTTTTAAGGGCTTGCAGTATGGGTTTCCATGCAAACTTTTTAAGAATAAAAAGCAGCACCCCAAACGATAGCAGAGCCCAAAATAACAGGCCGTAGTCGGGTGTAACAAGACCCATAGGCTAAAATTTTATACAAATAAAGCCACAATAAGTATAATAAGGGCAAAAAATGCAACCCCTTCAATAAGCGCAGCCGAAACAATCATGTTTGTTCGAATATCGCCTGAGGCTTCAGGCTGACGGGCTATAGACTTTAGAGCCGAAGAGCCTATGCGACCAATGCCCAGTCCTGCGGCTAAAACAATTATTGCTGCACCCAATGCAATGCCAAATTTTGCAATTGATGCGCCATCGATTGACTGAAGTAAAATTAGTAATGTATTCATAGTTTTATATTTAAGTTGTTAGTGATGTTCTTCTGTAGCCATTCCAATATATAGGGCTGTAAGCAAAGTAAAAACATATGCCTGGATAAGGGCAACCAGTAATTCCAGCAACGACATGAATATAAGGAAAACCAGAGAAATGGGTGCAACGGCAAATCCTAACCAAGCTATCATTGAAGAAAAAATGAAAATCAAGCTAAGCAGAACCGTAGCTACCATGTGCCCAGCAAGAATATTGGCAAACAAACGGACCATTAAAACAAATGGCTTGATGAATACTCCAATAAACTCTACCAGGGGCATGATTGGTATGGGCAACTTCAAAAATGTTGGTATACCCGGTGGGTTAACTATATGTTTCCAGTAATCTTTGTTGGCATGCCGGTTAATTGTAAAAAAAGTAAAAAGCGCAAGAGCCATGGTTACGGATATGTTACCAGTAACATTAGCCCCCCCTGGAAACAATGGAATAAGACCCAAAAGATTTGAGAACCATATAAAAAAGAAAAGAGTTAACAAAAAGGGCATGAAATGGTTATAGCGTTTCTCTCCTATAGAAGGGATTGCTATTTCGTCCCGAATAAATATTATAAATGGCTCAAAAACATTTTGTAAACCTTTGGGTGGTGAATCGGGATCTTTCTTATACCTTCGGGCTATGCCAATGAAAATTAAAGCCAACAAAATTGATGTGAATAGTATTGAAAAGGCATTTTTGGTAATGGAAAAATTATAGGGTAATGGATTGGTTTCGTCAACTTCTCCCCTATTGTTTAACTCCACAATTTTACCTTTAAGTTTTCCTTCAGTCTCAATCCTGAAACCTTTATAAACTCCATGATCATAATGGAACTTGTTGGAAAGAAATACATGCAAGCCTGTTTTTTTGCTGTAAAGTATTACTGGAAGCGGAATGCTAATATGATGGTGATTTACGGTAAGTATATGCCACTCATACGAATCGCTTACGTGGTCAAATATGAATTCGGCAGTATTAAACCCCTTAGAGTCTTTTTTGTGTACTTCGTCAGCTTGCGCGCAATTTATGCTTGCGGCAATGAGTAACAATAAAATTAAAACCGATAGGTTAATTCTTTTCTTCACTTGTATTCCTATCCTTTACAATAAAGTATGTGAAATGCAAAAGTAAAACCAGATACGATATCAAATATACGATAACCAACAGAATTTTGTGACTAAAACCGGCTAAAAAAATTACTAAGACAGCTACGAGGTTTACTAAAACATTGATTGACTTAATGATAAAATACTTACTTACATACTTAATTCTTGGTAAAACTGATTTTGATGAGATTAATGCGAAGGCTATAAAACTCAAAGAAGCAGGAACTAAAGGTATTATCCTTACTAATGTTTCACTGGTAACGAACCATAGAACCAATAGTAAGGATAAAACTATAACTAAAAGAGTAATCGCAAATCTTTGTTTAACACTCATTTGATTTACTCTTGACCTGGAATAACTTCTTTGCTTTCCATTCCTAGCATATTGCAGTAACCTGTAAACTTGCAACCGGGTTCAATAGCTAGTTTACCTACAGTAATATCGCCATTTATCCGAGCCGATGATTTGAGCGATAATAGCTCATCGACAGTGATTTTACCCTCAACAACACCTGAAATATCTGAGTTTTTGCAAACCAACTCACCTTTTATTTTACCGGTTTCACCAACAACAACTTTGCCTTTAACATTGAGGTTACCAACCAGAATGCCATCAATACGCAAATCGCCACTACTTTTAATATCGCCATTGATTTCAGTGCCAAATCCAACCAGGTTGATGTTGTTAGCATTAAATTCGGGTTCATTTATTTTTGCCATAGGTAAAAAGTTTAATGTTTAGAATTACAAATATAAAAATTCCGTTTAAAGTTTTTCCTTATCGCTTTCGTCAAAAATTTCACTTTCCCAATATTCTGAAGTTTCTTCAGCATCATCAGCAGTTTCGCTCATCCAGCTCCAGGTTTGTGGAGGAGGTCCTTGCCTTCGGTAAACAAAAGCGAGTATTGCACCTGTTATTCCTCCAAATAAATGGTATTCCCACGAAATTTGAGGGAATATTGGTAGTACGCCCCAAACCAAGCCTCCATAAAGAAAAACAACCAAAAGCGATATTGCCATCAGGTTTATGTTCTTGCGAAAAACTCCACTAAAAAAGATAAACGATGCAATAGCATATATAATACCGCTGGAACCAATATGGTAACTAGTGCGAGCAGCAATCCAAACCATCATTCCGCTTAACAACCAGCTTAGTGAAAGTATTTTATACCATAAATCTCTGTAAAAATAAACTAAACCTGCAATTAAAATAAATATTGTTATTGTGTTATTTATTAGATGATTAAAGTCAGAGTGAATTAAAGGAGCGGTAAATATTCCTATTAAACCTGAAATACTACGGGGTCGAAGGCCTAGCCGATATAACGATGAGCCTTCAATTATCTCCACCAGCTTGACTAGCCAAATCAAAAGGGTAAACAGAAAAGCAATTTGGAGGCTTATCTTGAATCGAGTTCGTTCAATTTTTAGGATAGCATCACTCATTTCTACAGTTATCAATAAATTCTCTTTTGACAAGCTTAGGATCCGACAGGGTATTGTAAAACATATCGATGTACTCTAAAATATCATTCTTATTCCGAACTGTTAAAAGCGAATCGGCGGTTAAGAGATTCATTATTTCAGGTTTCTTTTTTATAAAAAAATCAATGGTAAAATTCAATTCTAGCTTTTGGCGACAATTACCTCGATAGTAACGTTCTCTAACATTGGTAATTGGAATAATCTCGGGAGGTTTTGTATAGGGGGGGGTCACAAATCCGCAAAAATCAAAATCGTAAGGAACTGGTATAACTGAGGTTAAAGAATCGTGGTATAATAATTTTATGTTGTGTAGCTTAGGAACTGACCAATCGGTATTGCCAATAAGGTACTGGAACATTGTCATTACGTCAAGAACCGGTCTATAGGTGGCATTTTGAATAATCCCTTGTGTCTCTATCTCCTTGGTTTTTGTTCGCTTTGCCAGCCATTTTACAGGTTCAATTAAAATTCCATAGGTGATGAAATTCTTGTACTTGCCAAACCTATCAAGATATATTAACCTAACTAATCGTACCTTAAAGCTATAGTCCGAAAGTATGTTATAGATACGGTATGCGTAGTACTCCTTTATTATATGTTGCTGGGCACGTTTGGTGTTCATACAGGGATTAACAAGCTTTATCCTTTGCGATGTGTTAAATATTGGATCGTTAATTTTTTGCGGTTTAATGGCAAGGGGTGGTATTTTGCAGTTTGATTTATCGCGCCGAAAGATTCCTCGTGTCATGGCTTTGGCAGGGAGCGATACTGAGGTATCAGCATAGAGATAGTAAATAATAATGTCGTGATAACGAGCGTTTTGGGGATTAACGTCGTAGAATAGTTCTTTTAAATCGCCAATTATTTCTATTTCCAGAATTGATTGTTCTTCAAATAGATTCCCTTGTGCATATGAACTTATAGTTACGATGCACAAAATAAATATTTGTGTTATTTTCCTAATCCTACTCATTTAATTAAGGTGCATTGACCATTTATTGAACAACTCCAAAACTTTCGAGTTTCATCAATGAGTAACCCTTGGGGAACAATACCCCTGCGGGCAAAAGGAACATTGATTGGAAATAACATTCCACTATAAAGCGGAGCAATACTATCAACTTCAGTATGACCTATAACCATTTGGCTTGCCCCAAATGTTTTTAAAACATAGCTAACTTCACTCATAGTTGCTTTAGGTATTGTGGGAGTTTGTAGCAAGTAACCCCTGTACCAAAGTAAACCATATTCAGAAAAAATGAGGTTGAGCTCATTAAGAAAAACATCGGGGTCAATTAAAAAAGAATTGTCGGGGTTATACAATTTATCAAGTAGCTGGTTCATTCGTACCAATGGGATATTTTTTTGCGCAAGCTGATACGATATTCCGGCATGAACAAAGAGGATGCTATCAATTACTATTCCAGCCTTAAAGTTTCGGACCATAGCACCGGGCCAAACGTTTTTGGAAAAAAGATCTGAATAGGATATTTTATTTCCGCGTGTTAATATCTGATACTTTTCGTGGATATATCGATTGTCGTTGTTCAATATAATCGTCTCATGGTTTCCCATCAATGTGTAAACCCGCCCACCCGATTGTTCAGCTTGCTCAGTTAATCGATAAACCAACCAAAGAACGTCGGTAACGCGTTCGCCCCTATCAACCAAATCGCCAATAAAAACTAAATGCCCATCGCCAAAAATCCAGTTTAGATTTTTATCAACTATTGAGTTGTTAACCAGCAACTTTGCTAAACTGTCATATTCACCATGAACATCGCCAACTGCAAATATTTTAACCTTTGAATTTATTACCGTCTCATTTTCGGAATACTTACTAGGTTTATTGAAGTTAACGGTGTAATTAATTGAATCAGTAGCATAAAAACCTTTAAAGGAAATTACACCATTGGTGGCCCTAAAGGTTTTTGATTTAACAAAAACCTTTGAATTTATACTGTCATTAACCAGGTAAAAGACTCTGGCTCGGCGTTTACTAATTCTCTCAACATGTGGCCCATCGAAACAGGATGGGTAAATTCCTTTGGAGTAAGCCACCATGTAATCACGGAGAAGGTTAGCCGCCTCGGTTTTGCCAAATGATAGGGCGTACTCAAGAGAGTTGTAGTTCTGAAAGTTTTGGAAAAAGGGATTTGCCCTAAATCGCATCAATACTTTAAGGGTGTTTACAGAGCCAACCCTTGCTGCATAAAGTAATGGAGTATTACGTTGAATGTTATAGACATCAACTATTGCTCCGTGGGTCAGCAAGTATTCAGCAATAGTATCCTTATCGTATATTGCACACTGAATTAACGGTGACAGTGTGTTTAACACAATATTTACATTGGCGCCTCTATCGACTAAATTCTTTATAAGATTTAAATTTGAGTTAGAAATTGCGAGGGTTAAAAGTGTGTGCGAATTATTAAAATAGGTTTTATTAATACCATTTACTTTAATTAAACTATCTATCTTACTAATGTTGTTTTCATTAATAAAACTTACAACCAAGGAATCATTACTTGTGTTGTCCTGAGCAAAACCATGAACAAATAAAAAGGGGGTAAATACAAGAAGATGTAATGCTAATTTAAATTTCATCTTATTTAAAATTTTATTCCCCAAAGCAATACATCGTCTATTTGCTCATTTCGTTTCATCCATGACAAAAAGGTCTTCTCAAAATGAGTGCATTTGGAAACACCATCCATACCCGAGGTCAATACGAGTTGTTCCTTAAACCTTGATCGCATGAACTTTTTATGGTTATCGCCACCAAGCTGATCAAAATACCCATCGGAGGTGAGGTATAACCAATCGCCAGGGGTAAGTTTAATGGATTTAACAGTAAAATTTTTGCTGCTTGCACCAGCCAATTTGGCTCCAAGTGTTACAAAATCGGGTTTAAGCTCTTGAACATCGCCATTTCGTTGCAGGAATAAAGGAATTAATGCGCTGGTATACTCAAGTAGATAGGTTTCCTTATCAAACACACATACAGCAATATCCATGCTATCTTTAAGAATCATTTCGTTTTTGGACTTACTAAGTCGTTTAATTAGTTGATCGTCAATGAATGAAAGAATATCGTCAGTTTTGTAAAGCATGTGTTGGTTTACTGCCTGATTTATTAAATCGATACCAATTATACTCATAAAAGCACCCGGAACGCCATGCCCTGTGCAATCGGCTAAGGCAAAGAATACTTTATTTCCCTTGGGAAGCATCCAGTAAAAATCGCCGCTAACAATATCTTTAGGACGGCTAAAAATAAAAGTATCGGAAAACTGTTTTTTCACAAAACTTATAGGAGGCTGAATGGATTCCTGAATTCGCTCAGCGTATCTAATACTATCGGTAATTTTCTGAATGTAACTTTCAATAATATTATAGGCTTCTTCCAGGTTTTTGTTCTTTTGTTCAATGAAATCCTTATTTTTTTCAATTTCTTGCTTTTGTTGCTCAATCTCCTGATTTTTCTCTTCGAGCAACACATTTTTTAGCTCAATTTCCTCAAGCTGCCTTGCAAGCTTTTCGGCAGTTCTTCGCTTATCCCTCAGGGCAAAGTAAATAACCAGCAACATGGCCCCGCTAAGCAAAAGCCCAATCAATAGGACATAGGTTTGGATTTTAGTTCTAGTAATTTCCCGTTGCTTTAACTCTTGCTGCTGAAGTAATAGCTTAATTTCATTCTCTTTCTTTTCTGTCTCGTATAGTGTTTGTATGGTAGATATGTGCCTGCTATTCTTTTCGTTTAAAACGCTATCCTTGTAGCTTGATGATAGTTTAAAGTACTCAAGCGCTTTGCTATATTCATTTTGCTTTTGGTAGTAATCCGATAAAACCTCATACGCTTGCTGAAAATGAATTAAACTTTTTATTTCCTTGGCAATACTGAGGCATGCAAAAACGTTTTCGTAGGCACTCCTATCATTGTTTAATCCTAACTGGGCTCGGGCTAAGTTAATGTAGCTATCGGCTATAAACTTTTTATCGTTGAGCTTTTTATCTATTACAAGCGCCTTAGTAAAATAATCTTGAGCCTTTAATGGATTTCCTAAGTAAAGTTCGATTTTACCTAAAGCATTAAAGTTGATAGATATACCTTTTTGGCTGTTGATTTGGTAATTGATATCAAGCGATTTTGAGTAGTAATCCTTTGCCTTAATAAAATCACCTTTAAATTCGTAAACCTCGCCAATATTATTAAAGTTCATAGCCTGGCCAAGCAGATTATTTGTTTGCTGGGAGAGGTAGAGGGCTCTCTGAAAGTATTCCAAGGCTTCATCGTAGCGTCCGTTTAGCGAAAAAATGTTGCCAAGGCTATTGCAGGCCACTGAAATATTGAATGTGTCCTTTATCTCTTCGGCCAACTTTAAGGCTTTTAGATGATACTCAGAGGCATAAGCGTGGTTATCGAGCCGGCGATAAACCACTCCAAGGTTATTGAGCGATTTTGCCTGTTGATGTTTATCGTCGATTTCTCTTGCAAGATCTAACGCATCGTTATGAAACTTTAATGCATTTGCGTAGTTTGAAATGTTTCGGTATAGCACACCAAGCGAGGTATATACCTCCATTCGGAGGTAATTGCTTTTTATTGATTCCGCCAAGCGTTTAGCCTCAAGTAGGTAATTTTCTGCTAGAACAGGGTTGTTCTCATTTACTTCATAAACCCTGGCTATTTTTTGTAGAATGAGTACGCGCAAGCTGTCGTTCGATTCTTGGTATAGTTGAAGCAGCAGTGAGTCGGCATTCTGCGGCTGTGCAACCAAATGCATACACAGAATGGCATAAACTGGCAATAATATCTTTTTAAACATCATGGCAAAAAAATTCCTTCATTTGGAAAGATAGCATAATTTCGCAACAAATAAAATTACACCCAACTAATAACAAATATATGGCAATATTGGTAAAAATATATCGCCGAATTTTTAGAATTATTATTTTGCTCCTGCTACTGATGCTTATTCTGGTGCTCACAGGAGCAGGTATTTTGTTTTTCAAGCAAGAATACATTATTAACACCCTTAGGGAAAATCTTAACAAGTATCCCGACCTATCCTTAACCTATAGTTCTGTCTCGGTTAATACTTTTAAAACATTTCCAAGGTTTTCTTACTCATTTACCGATTTTGTATTAGTAATTAACCTAAACTCTAAATCCGACACCGTTTTAAAAACAGATGATTTTCTGATTAGCATCTCCCCATTTAAATTGCTAAGAGGTAAAATTGATATTAAAAATATAAGCCTAAGCAATGCAAGAATAAAATGGCAAACCAATTACCCTGAAGAACTTTTCGGTAGCAGTAATCGCAGTTCTGAGAGCTCTGTTGCCGTCCTAATTTCGGGAATTAGTCTTAAAAATTTCTATTTTGAGTTGTTGGATAGCGTTGGTAAAACAGTGCTAAATTGCTCAGGGAAAAACTTAAACATCAAGTTCAAAACGGAGCATACGAAGTTACTATTATCCATTCAAAGCGAGCTGAGTAACACTACCATAGGTGAATATTTTAAAATTACCAATCAGCTTCAGCTAAATTTTGATATTGAAAATAGTGATAATAAGTTGTATATCTATAATTTAGAATCATCAATTAAATCATTACGTATAAACGGTTCGGGAATTTATGACTTTAATAGCCAATTAGCCGCATTCAGGTTTAAATCAAACCGGTTTCAAGCACAAGATCTATCGTACTTGCCTTATCTTAAGAGTTTTGACCAAATAAAGGGTATAATTACAGCAGATACATACCTTAGGCTATCATCGGGTTTTGAAAAAGTTGATACCTTTCAGGTTAGCTATAATAGCAATAAATTGAAATGGATAACTAAAAACGAAGAGACAACCATAACCAATTTGGAGGGTTATACTTTACTAACTAACAATTTTTCAAAGCACTTCAGCTATATTCCTAAAGCATCTATTGAAAGTAATAACTCAAAAATTAACTTAAACGCAAAAATAAAAGGGTTCAATAACTTGGTAATTTTAGCTAAGGGATATGTAAGCCACAATTTAAGAATACAAAAACCTGAAATTGATATTGAAACAACAGGTCAATTTAAAGCATTAATATCGTATGCCCCAAAAACGGAAAGTATTACTCCCCTACTTCTTAAATCCGATCTAGTTTTCGAAAACAAGAAAAACATTTCATTTAATCAGCCTTCGGTTAAAGGAACTATAGCGATTAATAACGATTTAAACATTGCAGGCTATTTTAAATCCGATTCAACCGATATAAACTTTAATATTAATCAAGCCAATTTCCTGGAATCCTATACCCAAAATAGGTATTCACCAAACATATATCTTTACGGTAACCATATAGATTACAACGATATAGTTCATCTAATTACTGATAGAACTAGCAATACATCTACCAAAGGGGTTGACCTACCAAAAATGTCATTTATGCTCAATTTTAAAAGAGCTACATACAATCGATTAAAACTTAATAGCCTAAAAGCCAACGGAATAATTAATGGCGATACAATTTCAGCAGATTACTTTACTGCCGATTGCTTTGATGGCAACGTTTCTGGTAGATTTAAATCACATAGCAATTCAGTTCACACAAACCTTTGGGTTAGCAATGTTTCAATTGAAAATGTTTTCAAAAACTTTGATAATTGGGGTCAAAGCTACGTTACAGCCGATAATCTTTCAGGACGGTTTAAGGGCATTATGAATATACAATTCAAAAGAAATGAGAAAGGCGATGTTGAAATGGGCTCTCTTAAGCTATTCTCCGACGTTCAAGTGGTTCAAGGAAAACTCAAAGGGATGGACAGAATTAAGGAATTGTCCAAATGGCTAAACCTGGACCAGGTTAAGGTTATTGCTTTTGATACCTTGAAAAATAAGATTACTATTGAAAATCGTAAGATTTTTATTCCTAATATGGATATAAAATCCAATGTCTTGCTAATGAATGTTTCTGGGGTTCACGATTTTGACAACAGATATGAGTATATTGCTAGGATTAACATAAGCAATTTGTTAAAACGAAAGTTTGTGAAATCCGATCAGATTGATTTTCATTCCACTACCGATGGATCTATAAATTTATACTTGAAACTATTTGGCCAAAACGATAGCTATGAGGTTGAATGGATAAACAAGAAAGGTTTTGAATCCGGAATACACAATACCGTTCAAACCGATAGCGTTTCTATACAAAATAGTCCTCAAATAAAACCTAAGGAAAAAACTGATGGTAATGTAGGTGTGGGTTACATGCTGGAGTGGGATGAGCAAATTGACACCCTAAAGAACGAGTAAAATGAAAATTCTTAGTCCACGAAATAAATTTCTGTTAACACTAATAATCGCAGCGGTTACCGTTTCGTTTATTACAATCTACTTTACAAATCGTTTTGTATCGGAACTTAAGCAGGAGGAGCGTCAAAAAATTGACCTATGGGCAAATGCCGTTAAATACATCTCAAACGAAATGGGTTCGTGTGAGGATTTTTCACTGATTTTTGAGATAGTTCAAAACAACCGGACTGTACCAGTAATACTCACCGATGAAACTGGGAAAGTGATTGGTTTCCGCAATATTGAATTACCTGACATCCAGGATACTGTTTATGTTTCGAATCTTCTAAACAAAATGAGGGCTGAACACGATCCAATAACAATTGAACTGCCCGATGGATCGAAAAACTATGTATACTACTTTGATAGTATTACCTTAAAAAAACTTAATTACTATCCTTATATTCAACTTATTATAATTGCATTCTTTATAGGAATAGCGTTTTACTCCTATGGTCAGGCACGTAAATCGGAACAGAATTTAATCTGGCTCGGGATGGCAAAGGAAACAGCACATCAACTTGGAACTCCTACTTCATCGCTAATGGCTTGCTCATCGCTACTTTCTGAGAAATACCCCAACGACGAAGTGGTGACTGAACTTGAAAAAGATGTAAAAAGAATTGAAACCATAACTAGCCGATTCTCAAAGATTGGCTCATCACCAAGTCTCGATAGTATTGATATAACTAATTTGATTACCGATTCCATAAACTACCAGAGCAAAAGATGCCCAAAGACAATTGCTTTCAACTTCAGCCCCGGCATTCCAATATATGCTAAAGCAAACCATATACTTCTAGGTTGGGTTTTGGAAAATATTCTTAAAAATGCTGTAGATGCTATGCAAGGGAAAGGAGTTATTAGCGTAGAGGCAACTGTTGAAAAAAACAACGTTATTATTGACATACAGGACCAAGGTAAGGGGATTGAAAAGGGGAAGCAAAAAGAAATATTCCAGGCTGGCTACACCACAAAGGAACGCGGTTGGGGACTTGGGCTAAGTTTAGCAAAACGTATTGTTGAACAGTACCACTCAGGAAAAATCTTTGTGTTTCGTTCGGAGCTTGGGGTTGGTTCAACCTTTAGGATTATAATCAAAAAAGCCTAGGGAACAGGATCATAACCATGACCACCCCAGGGGTGGCATCGTGAAATTCTCCTAACCGACAACCATAAGCCTTTAAAAAAACCATGTTTTTTTAGCGCTTCAACACTGTAAGCGGAACAGGTAGGGGTAAACCTGCAGCTGTTAGGTAGGTATGGCGATAAAAATATTTGGTAAATCTTTATTAATAGAATAGGAATGTAGGCCAAAAGCCTAACCGCATATTTCCATAATATTTTAAGGGTTTTAACCAAATTCATTTTACTTAAGATCGGTTAACAGTTTAACAACTCCCGATTCCAATTGTTTAAAAGAAACAACCTCTGCTGAAACATAGATAAAAGCCAGGTAAACCGTTTTTCCTCTTTCCCTGAATTGGTCAAGTAAGTTTTGATTAATGCGAAAAGCCTCTCTAAGCCTTCGTTTTGCAAGATTTCTCATATATGCTTTTTTTAAATACCTCTTAGGAATTATAAATATTACTTTGTAGTGGGGGTTTTCCTCAATGCCACCGGGTATCCTTTCATCTACTTGGTATATTAACTTGATTGGATAATGGAAACGTGATAACTCCGATTTTAACAGCGAGTTAACCTCGTTTTCCAAATGGATTATATACTTTTTCCTAAGTTTTTGAGGCATACAAAAAAGGGGGGTAGCATTCCCCCCTCTATAATTTTACTTTTTCTTTGATTGCTCTTTCAAAAAGTGATCTAAGGCTTGGGTCATGCTTTTAAACGCATCGGTTGGAGCTTTAACATCGAGTCTTAAACCCGCATCTTTCACTGCTTTTGCAGTTGTATCGCCAAAGGCGCCAATTGCTATATCGTTCTGCTGAAAATCGGGGAAATTATCGAATAGCGATTTAATTCCATTAGGGCTATAGAACACAATCATATCGTAAGGGAATGGCTTAAGGTCTGACAGATCGCTGCTAACAGTTTTATAGAATATCCCTTTGGTATAATTTATCTTGGCCTTTGTTAATGCCTTTGGAATTTCTGGTTTGTGTGGATCGGAAAGTGGCAATAAAAATTTTTCGTCCTTATGCTTAAGGATTATATCCAGTAGATCTTTGAAAGTGTTATCGCCAAAAAAGATTTTACGCTTCCTGTAAACTATGTATTTCTGCAGGTAATGAGCAATTGATTCGGTTATACAGAAATACTTCATGGTTTCAGGAACTGTTATGCGAAGTTCTTCACATATCCTGAAAAAATGATCAATGCCAGTTTTACTGGTAAAAATTACAGCAGAATGATCTAGGATATTGATTTTCTGCTGACGGAACTCCTTGGAACTTACCCCCTCAACATGTATAAAAGGGCGGAAATCAAGATGAACCCCATATTTCTCCGACAATTCATTATACGGCGATTTCTCGCTCTGGGGGTCGGGTTGCGAAATAACAATCTTTTTGATTTTCAAGGCCCTATGTTTTTAAAACCAACAAAAACTTAACTCACTCTCAGCAAATACGTTACCCCTAATATTATAGGCAATTCAAGGGCACAAAGGTACAAAATGTAATACAATAATGAAACCCTATGCTTTATAAAGATTTTTACAAAGTAAAAATATCGATATAGTAAAGCGATTATAATCAACGCAATAGATATATAGATAAATACTATTCGTAAGGGCGGCATGGTATAGTTTGCTGCAAGCGATGTAGGTATAAGAAAGAGCATCAAAATTCTCAAATTCAAAGTATTGTGAAAATAGAGATAGTTAACCTGGCTTGCATTATTAGTAGCCAGCAATAAAGTTTTATGTAGTAGCCAAATCCAAATTCTGTAAAGTATAAGTGCAAGGGCGGGTAAAGCTAAAAAGAGTAAGGATCCCTGCATTGATCCTAAAAATTGCTCGAGTATAATATTAACTACAAATGTTATTGATATTATTGATAGGAAATCCAGTAAACGAGAAAGCTTAATAAAGGGCACGCTATAATCGTTAAGGGTTTTTTCAGCAATAAAATCGTAGAATAGTGATTGAATAAAAACTCTAAGATATTTTGCGTAACCTGCTATTATTGATGAAATTATCAGCATTGTAATAACCATGCTAATAAAATAAGCATTCGGAATTAAATGATTATGGTTAAGGGGTTTAGGTTCAATGGTGATGTTTGATTTAAATGAACTTGACTTAAAAACATTTGAACAAGAATCGGAAGTTAAAGGAAAATTATCGTGGATAGTATAAAGCTTTCCGGAATCGTACTTCTGGGTTAAATCCAAAAAGTTGTTGTATAAATTATTAGCATTCTGGCTCGATTGAAAGGCTGACATAAATACAGAATATTTTTGCAAAACTACCTATATTTTTTTAAAGAACGACACGATATTGCTGGCTGTTTTTGCTCCAACCTCTTCCGAAAGCTCTTCAAGGGAGGCCATTTTTATATTTTCTAATGATTTAAAGCGGGTGTAAAGCTTAATAACGCTTTTCTTTCCTACACCAGGTATTGATTCCAGTATCGATGCTTCGTTCTTTTTTTCTCTTTTCTTTCTGTGAAATGTTATTCCAAACCTATGCGCTTCATCGCGAATATTCTGAATAAGCTTAAGGGACATTGAACGTTTATCGAGGTACAAGGGAGTTGTGTCGCCGGGTCGGTAAATTTCTTCAAGTCGCTTTGCTATACCAATTATGGGAATATGCTCGATATGCAAATCTTTAAGGGTTTCATAGGCAGAACTTAGCTGTCCTTTACCACCATCAATGACAATTAAATTTGGCAAATTCTTTTTCTCTTCAATCAATCTTTTATACCTACGGTAAACAACCTCGCGCATGGAAGCAAAATCGTCAGGGCCGGTAACTGTTTTTACATTAAAATGCCTATACTCACTTTTAGCGGGTTTTCCATTCTTAAACACAACGCAGGCCGAAACCGGATTAGTACCTTGTAGGTTCGAATTATCAAAACATTCAATAACCATTGGAAGTTCCGGTAGCTGTAAATCCTTCTTTAACTGCTCAAGGTATTTTAGGGCACGGGTTTGAGGATTTGCTCGTTCCTCACTTTTAATTAATTCCTTTATGTAAGCATCAGCATTTCGTAGGCTAAGCTTTAAAAGCTTAAGCTTTTCACCCTGTTTTGGAATGTGATACTTTATATTGGACAGCTGGTATGCAGGGTTAATATTTACAAGAAAAGTAGTAGATTTTAGGTTAAGCCTCTCCTTAATCTCTAGAATTGCCTGTGAAAAAATATCATCAATAGGCTCATCAACAATATTTTTGATTTGTAAATTATACGATTGAACTACCACGCCACTGTTTACCTTTAAGTAGTTAACAACAGCAAAACCTTCGCTCTCTTGAATTGTAAAAATATCAGCAGTGTTTATTCCCTTTGAAATTACAGAACTTTTGGCCTGGAAATTTTGTAACAGTCTAAGCCTTTCCTTAAGCAATGCAGCCTGTTCAAATTTTAGCTCCTGAGCGGCTTTGGTCATTTCGGCTGTTATTAGGCGGAGCACCTCGTTAAGGTCACCTTCAAGAATTTTTTTTATAGCATTAATGTTGCTTAAATAATCGTTTTCCTTTTGATTTCCGATACAAGGCGCTAAACAATTTCCAATCTGATACTCTAAGCAAGCTTTAAATTTTCCAGAGGCAATATTACTTTGAGTTAAGTTTAGCTCACAGGCACGAATGGGAAAAAGCTGCCGAATTAAATCAAGTAATGCTTTAAGTAAACGACCCGATGTATATGGTCCATAATATATTGATCCATCGTTCTCGTATCGACGCGTGGTTGTTACACGGGGAAAAGGCTCGTTTTTAATTACAATCCATGGGTAGGTTTTATCGTCGCGCAAAAGAATGTTATACTTGGGCTGATGTTTTTTTATAAGTATATTCTCGAGTATGAGCGCATCGGATTCTGAGTTTACTACAATATACTTTAAATCGGCCACCCTTGAAACCAACGCCCTTACTTTTGCTGAGTCATACTGGGAACGGTTAAAATAAGACGATACTCGCTTTCGAAGATTCTTGGCCTTGCCAATATAAATTATTTTGCCTGTTGAGTCGAAAAATTGGTAAACCCCAGGCAAATCGGGTAAAGATGATAAATAGGATATGCTCGAAAGGTTTTCCATTTACATCATTCCGCAAAAATGGAGGTTAAGCTAAACCTATCAACATCAAACAGTCCAGCTGGAGTTAACTTTAAATGTGGTATTACCGATAGCGACATAAATGCCATTGTCATAAATGGCGCATGGAGCTTACATCCATCGGCCTTAAGTTTTTTGTTAATCAGTGAGTACTCCTTAGCAGCATCGCTCACATCAACATTTGTCATTAAACCAAAAAACGGCAAGGCCAAACCCATAGTCTCATTTCCATCATAGTAGCACATTCCACCCCTATTTTTAATTATATAGTCTATAGCTCGCACTATGCTGTCGTCGTTTGCGCCTATGGCGACAATATGATGACTATCGTGGGCAATACTTGCTGCAATGGCACCTTTCCTCATTCCAAAACCATTGATAAGCCCAACCCCTATATTGTTTGGGTTGTATCGACTTAGCACAACAATTTTTAGAATATCTTTATCAAAATCGTAGCCAGAACCGGGTACAGATGTTTTTAAGGTTTCGGTGATCAACTCGCCTTCAATCACCTTAATAACCTTTACCGGTTTGCCAGAAGGAAAATCTAGCTTGATTTTTTGATGATCAAAGTGATTTGGAAAGCTAAACAACGGGGGTTTAACGGCATAATCTTCCTCAAAATTGGTTACATTAACACCTTTAATATAGGTAGATAATACATTAAAGTCATTTAGGTTGTCAACAACTATAAAATCGGCCGGTTGGCCCACCTGCAACAATCCAACATTTAACCTATAGTGGTTAACGGGGTTAACCGAAGCAACCTGCAGCACATCAAAAATATCATATCCTAGCGCAATAGCTTTGCGTACATGCTTATTTATATGCCCGCCCATTAACTCATCGGGGTGACAATCGTCAGTGCAGAACATAGCCATACTTGGGTTTTGCCCAATTATTGGATGTAGGGCATCAAAATTTTTAGCGGCGCTACCCTCTCGAATCAGAACCTTCATCCCAAGTTCAATTTTTTTCTTAGCCTCTTCAAGGGTAAAACATTCGTGATCGGTAGTAATACCGGCTGAAACATATTTGGTAAGATTTTCACCGCTCAATCCCGGAGCATGACCGTCAATGGGTTTATTCCTTGCTTTGGCTTCGCTTAGTATTGAATGAACTTCAGTATTACCATTAATAACTCCGGGAAAATTCATCATTTCGGCAAGGTGGGTAACCTCAGGTAAGTCTAGAAGTTTTGCAACCTCTCTAGAAGTAAAGGGTTCAAAACACTCATCCACGGGCGATGCAGGCACACACGATGGCGCTCCAAAAAAGAATTTTAGTTTGGATTGTCTTGCATTCTCTATCATAAAGCGTACTCCTTCAATCCCTGCTACATTTGCCACTTCGTGAGGATCGGCAACCACTGCCACAGTTCCATTTTTAATTGCAGCCTGTGCAAACCTAGTAGGCACAAGCAATGAACTTTCAATATGCACATGCGAATCGACAAATCCAGGAATTATATAAACATTTTCAGCGTCCAAGGATTCATCAATTTGGGTAATTACACCATCCTGAAAGTATATTTTAGCGTTTACAGTTCTACGACCGATAGGGTCAACCAATTTTCCCGAGATTGAATTCGAATTCTTCATAAACATCCAATTAATGTTTTACTTAAACTTTTTGTTAAATTGTTCCACGTGGAACACTTTAATGAAATATCTTAATACACTAATAATTATATACTTATGGTTTTTGAAATGTTTATGTTAAAACAAAAAATTGTTCCACGTGGAACATCACCTTCCAAAGTATACCAATAATACATTAATATCGCTAGGAGAAATTCCGGGTATTCGTTTTGCCTGAGCGATAGTTTTGGGTTTTATGCTTGTTAACTTTATCCTGGCTTCGGTGCTTAATGAGTTAAGCTGATTAAAATCAAAATCGTCGGGTATTTTAATATGTTCCAATCGATTTATTTTTTCTGCAATTATTTTTTCTTTTTCAATGTAGCCACTATACTTAATTTTTATTTCTGCGCCGTTTATGGCTTCATAATCGTATGAGTCGATATTTATTTTGAGGTGCTCAAGTGTTGGTTTAAGCGATATTTCGGGACGTAAAACAATATCGTAGAGCTTTCTTTTTTGTGTAATTTTTGCTGAATTATTTGAGGTAAGGTATTCGTTTATATCGCTAGGCGATACAGAATATTCTTTAACGAGTTGATTCAGCTCCTCAATGCTTTTAATCTTGTTTTCGAGCCGTTTTACATCGTTTTCGTCAACCATATTATACTTTGCTGCAATTGGCGTTAACCTTTCATCGGCATTGTCTTGGCGAATTAGTATGCGGTATTCGGCTCGGCTGGTAAACATTCTGTAGGGTTCATCAACACCTTTTGTTACCAAATCATCAATCAACACTCCGATGTAAGCTTCGTCTCGGCTGAGCTGAAAGTTTTCTTGGATATCATTTGCCCTTAAGTGTGCATTTGCTCCTGCAATTAAACCCTGACCTGCTGCTTCCTCGTATCCTGTTGTACCATTAATTTGTCCAGCGAAAAACAAGTTCTGAACTATTTTAGTTTCTAAAGTATGTTTTAGCTGTGTTGGATCAAAATAATCGTATTCAATTGCATAGCCAGGTCGAAGAATATGAACATTCTCAAAACCGGGAATTGATTTTAAAGCTTTGTACTGAATATCTACTGGCAGCGATGACGAAAAACCATTTAAGTACATCTCATAGGTAAAAACACCTTCGGGCTCCAAAAATAGTTGGTGTGATGTTTTTTCGGCAAAGGTGTGCACTTTGTCCTCAATGCTTGGACAGTAACGAGGTCCTATGCCCTTTATTTTACCAGTAAACAGGGGCGATTGATCAAACCCCTCTCGTAAAATATTATGTACAACCTGATTTGTGTTAACGATGTAGCAATGCTTACGTGGTAGTTTTGAAAAATAATCGGGGTTGAATGAAAATTTAGATAATTCTTGCGATTCTTGTATAGTCAGTTTACTATAATTAACGGTTCTACCATCAATTCTTACAGGTGTACCTGTTTTCATTCTCCCGGTTGTGAAACCAAGTTTTACTAGACGCTCAGTTAAGCCTTGTGAGTTTAGTTCACCTATACGTCCACCGGTAAAATTGACGTTTCCAACGTGTATCTTACCGTTTAAAAAGGTTCCATTTGTTAAAACAACAGTCTTACACTTAACTGTTTGATTTGTCTTAGTAATTATACCCTCTACTCGGTTTTCGTTTACAATTAAATCAATTACTTCATCCTGCCATAAATACAGATTAGGTATCGATTCAAGATATTTTCGCCATTCAATTGAAAAGAGCATTCTGTCAGCTTGAGCGCGTGGACTCCACATGGCTGGTCCTTTGCTCTGATTAAGCATTCTGAAATGTAGGGTTGTAAGGTCAGTCACTTTTGCTGTATATCCACCAAGTGCATCAATTTCTCTAACAATCTGACCTTTTGCAATTCCACCAATAGCAGGATTACAGCTCATTTGGGCTAACTTAGTAAGATCCATTGAAACTAAAAGTGTCCGGGAGCCCATTTTTGCAGCAATAGCAGCTGCTTCACATCCTGCATGCCCACCTCCAACAACAACAACATCAAAGGCTAATTCCATTTTGAGTAGAAAATTTTTAAAGCCCAGTTCTCCTTTTCTCTAATTTCCTTCTTTTGCTCCTCTGTAGAATCGTCAAATCCTAGCAAATGTAATATTCCGTGAACAATTACCCTGTGTAATTCATTTTCGAAGGTAACATTGTAGTCCTTTGCATTAGTCTTTACGGTATCGACTGAAATAACAATATCACCAGAAATTGAATTTTCTGTACAGTAGTTGAAAGTAATTATATCAGTATAATAGTTATGAGCTAAATACTTTTTATTGATTTCAA
Organism: Bacteroidales bacterium; assembly: GCA_018056955.1. GTDB lineage: Bacteria > Bacteroidota > Bacteroidia > Bacteroidales > Tenuifilaceae > Tenuifilum > Tenuifilum osseticum. The sequence continues at coordinate 120,852 of JAGPEQ010000001.1, forward strand.
GTATTTCAGTATCGTCAGTAAAATAGAAGTTAATATCACCAACTGATTTCTTAAACTCTTTTTCAATAATATAAATTATCCACTTTTTTATTTTGTTTTTATTGGATATCCTATTTGAGATGGATGGTGTTTTATATGAAAAAAAAATAGCCATTAAATATTAAAAGTCATTTTTACTGTTGTTCCGTTGTTCTCAAAAGCAATTTCATCAGACAACTTTTTCATAAGAAACACACCTCGGCCCGAAATGTTTTCAATGTTTTCCGGAATAGTTGGATCCGGAATTGTATTTGGATCGAAACCTTTTCCCTGGTCAGAAATTGTTATGCATACTTTAGTATCGCATATTTTTATATTTACCTTAACAACTTTTTTCTCGTCAAGTTTATTGCCATGAACAATAGCATTATTTACACCCTCGATAGCAGCAATTAATATTTTTCCATACACATCGGGTGTTAAAGTAAGTTTTTCTGTTATTTCATCAATAGTTTTTTCGATTAAACTAATTTGCTCTAGCTTGCTTGGAATTGTAATTGTTCGTTCCATGGCTTTTAGGTTGTTATTTTTTTATACTTTATTTTTTAGTAAAGGTTACGCAAAATTATGAAAAAAATGATTTTACTAAAATTTCAACCAGTCTAACGGATTTTCAGGTTCCTTCTCATTCCATATCTCAAAGTGTAAAACAAGTGTATTATCGGTTTGTTTCATTACACTTCCCAAATTATCGCCAGCATTTACAAGCTGTCCTACTTTTACACTTACTTCACTAAGATTAGAGTAAACGCTTAAATATTCACCATGCCTAATAATAATAGCCCTTCCCCCATATGGAACATTAAATATTTTTTTAACCTCTCCTCTGTGAATTGCTTGAACCGTTGAAGAATTGTTAAGTATTAAATCGATTCCGTTATTCTTTACTTTTACATTTTTAAGTATTGGGTGATTGCTCTCTCCAAAGTAGTTTAAAACGTTGCTATTTAATGCAGGTGGTGGTAATTTTCCTTTGTTCTCCTTGAAAATATTACTTAATTCATTATATCTCTTAGCATTTTCTTTATTCATAGATTTTAGAGCTCTTGCATTCTCTTCAATTATTCTTTTAATTTCATTATCAATTAATGCTAATGCTTTTTTCTTATTGGAAATTTCTTTAGTTAACTCAATTTTCTTTTTCTCTAAATCCTTTTTAGTTGCTTCTAATTCATTTTTTTCCTTATTTAGAGTAGTTATCGTTTTTTGGTATTCATTCTCCTTAAGTTTTAGTTCTTTTAAAAAAAGCACATAGTTTGACCTCTTCTGTTCTAATTCAATCTTATTTTCATTAAGTAATGATATTTGTTGATTGAAATAATTAACAAGATTTTTATACATTTTAAGGCGGGTATAAGCTTGATTTATACTACTTGATGAAAGTAGAAGTATTAATAAATCATTTTTCCTCTTTAACTTTTTAAAGTATGATTTATAAATTCTAATTAATTCATTTCTTCGAGTATCAATAAGAGTAGATAAACTATCAACTTGTGAGGTAGTCTCAGTTAGGTTTTTCGAAATTTCTGTTATTTGATTTTTTATATTTATAAGTAACCTGTTTTGTAACTCAATAGATTTTAATTTTAAGGTTAACTCGTTAATTGTAGCTTTTTTTGATTTATTAATTATATCGATCTGTTTATTGTTATCGTCTATTTGTTTTAGTATTTCCTTTTTTTGATTATTCAAAATATCTATTTTATTCTGTGAAAAGGTAAAATTCACAGAAAAAAGAAAAACTAAAACTAAATTTATTATAACTTTCATTATTTATGACCAGTTGATCCAAAACCGCCTGCACCCCTGTCGGTTTCAGAAATTTTGTTTACGTTTTCAAAAGATACTTTTTCATACCTTGTAAAAACCATCTGACAAATCCTTTCGCCTGGTTCAATGGTAACAATATCATTGCTTAAATTTACAACAATAACTCCAATTTCACCACGGTAATCGGAATCGATAGTGCCAGGAGTGTTTAGTATAGATAAACCTTTTTTTAAAGCCATACCGCTCCTAGGGCGGATCTGGGCTTCAATACCAACAGGTAATTCAATAAAAAGTCCTGTAGGTATTAATTTTCTTTCTAATGGCTTTAAATTTATTGGCTCCTCGATAAATGCTTTTAAATCGACACCGCTGGAATGCTCAGTAGCATATGTAGGGTTATCGAACGTTGATTTGTTAAGAATTTTAACTATCTCCATAAAGTAATTTTTATGTTTTCTTTCTTAATGAATTTGTAAATAAATAAACCAATTAAAATATTAGCTGCTATTAGTGAAAAATAGGGTTTTAAGAATACCAATAATAAAGTTCCAGATAAAGTAATGAATAATATAAAAATAATATAAAATTTTATGTTTTTAGTTTCGAACGAAACAAATCCAGATGTTCTACCATCGCTATAACTCATAATAGTCATAGTTACATATGTGATTAAACGGCTAAGAGCAGCACCATAAATGCCAATTATTGGAATAAGTATTATATTAGAAAATATAGTTATAATTGATCCAATAACAGTGTACTTTAAACCATAAATAGTTTTATCAGCAAGCTTATACCAAAAGGAAAGGTTAAAGAATAGACCATAAAAAATATTTGCTAAAAGTAATATAGGTACTATATAAAGCGATTCACGATAATTTTTGCCAATAAAAAACTTTAGTATTGGTAAATTAAAGGTTATTAGGAGGGATATAACAATTGAAAAGATTAGAAAATACTTAAATGACTTTCCAAAAAGCTTATTGTGGTCCTGACTTCCTGAAGATTTAAAGAAAAAAGGCTCAGCAGCAAAACGATACATTTGTACGAAAAGTACTAAAAGTACAGCTAGTTTAACACAAGCACCATATATCCCTAATTGGTAAAGCGAGTCGACACTTTTAGGTAATAAGTACTTGATAAAAAGTCTATCGAAAGCCTCGTTGGTAGTACCGGATAATCCGGCTAATAAAATAGGGAAAGAATACCAAATAAGTTCTTTCATCAAACTTTTATCGATTCTAATTTTTGGGAAACCAGTAAAATAGGTAACCAATACAAAAACAACAATGTTCTGTATAAAGTTAGATAGGAATACATAAAACAAAAGGTCGATATGTGGGAATAAATTTTTTAAGTATGAGGGTTTAAGAACCAGGTAAAAAATAATATTTAACAATACATTTATGGCAACACCGGTAATTTTAATAAACGAAAATACAAGGGGTCTATTCTGGTTTCTAAGTTTGGCAAAAGGTAAAGCGGTGATGGAATCGAGCGATACGATTGCTGCAGTAGTGATAATGTAAATGGGTAAATACCCAGATCCTAATAAACTTGAAATTGAATCTGAAAAAAGGTAAGCAGCAATGAAAAAAATGGATGAAAGTGTTAGAACAAAAGTAAATGCATTAGAATAAACCCGCTCATCATTTTTATACTTATTTACAAAACGGAAATAGCCAGTTTCCAAACCAAAGGTCAAGAATATTAGTAAAAAACTAATGTAAGCGTAAAACTCAGTAATTACACCGTACTGCCTAGGGTCTGTTAAAACGTTAGTGTGTATAGGAACAAGCAAGTAGTTTAGTAAACGAGGGACAATGGTACTTAATCCATATATAATTGACTGTGAATAAAGTTGTTTTACGGATGACATTTTTCCAAGTATGAATGTCAAAAGTATAATTTTTGGTATTTTTGCACAAGTAACTATGAAAGATAAAAGTTAAAGCAATGAAAATTAGAACTTTAGTTTTACTCGGTCTGGTATCAATGCTATCGTGCACTACGAATTACAACGATAACAATAGATATGTTAAAATTTCAACTGATGTAGGAGATATAGTTATTAAACTATATAATGAAACGCCTAAGCATACAGAAAATTTTATCAAATTGACCGAAGAGAATTTTTTCGATGGTCTTATTTTCCACAGAGTAATAAAAGACTTTGTTGTTCAAGGCGGTGATCCTGAAACTAAGAATGCTGAGCCAGGAAAACTATATGGCGAAAAGGATGCCGGTTATTTAATTGATGCAGAAATTGTTGATACAATTTACCATAAGCGTGGAGTAATAGCGATGGCAAGGGAAGGCGATGATGTGAACCCAGAAAAAAAATCTTCATCATCACAGTTCTACCTTGTTGTTGGAAAGGTATTTACTGAAGAAGAACTTAATAAGCTTGAAGACAAGCTAAACAAAAAATTAAGGGAGAAAACAGAAAAGAAGCTTTACGATAGTCTGTTAGGTAGCCAAAGCAACTTAAACCCAAAATTTCTTAATGAAGTAACACAAAAGGTTTCTATCTTAGCTGACTCGATTATGAAGGTTAAACATATCAAGTTTAATGAAAATCAGCGTAAAATTTATACTACTGTAGGAGGCATACCACACCTAGATGGGAACTATACTGTTTTTGGAGAAATTGTGGAAGGATACGATGTGGTTGAAAAAATTTCGCAGGTTCAAACCGATTCCAACGATAGACCTTTAAAAGATATTAAGTTCAAAGTTCGCATTGTAAAATAGTTGGTAAAATGGAGGAAAGAATTAAACAGATAAGGGAAACGTTTTCGACATTAGATCCTAAAGACCTACAAAGTGTTGAAAAAATAAGAGTTGAGTATCTTGGAAGGAATGGTTATCTGACAAAACTATTTGATGACTTTAAAAATATTCCAAACGAAAAGAAGAAGGAAGTTGGTAAAATACTAAACCAGCTCAAATCTGAAATATCCGATAAGGTTGAAACCTGGAAAAAAACATTTTCCGAATCTACAAAATCAAAAGGAACTAATTTAGATCTTTCGCTAGAGGAGTATCCATTTGAATTTGGAACCCGACATCCAATTTCACTAGTTAAGAATGAACTAGTTGAAATTTTTAAATATTTGGGTTTTACTGTTTATGAGGGTCCTGAAATTGAGGATGATTGGCACGTATTTTCGGCCTTAAACTTTCCCGAGGAACATCCTGCCAGGGACATGCAGGATACTTTCTTTATTGAAAAAAAGCCAGATATCCTTCTGCGAACACATACATCATCGGTTCAGGTTAGAAGCATGGAAAATGAGAAGTTACCAATCAGGGTAATTTGTCCAGGCAGAGTATTCAGAAATGAAGCAATTTCAGCAAGAGCTCACTGTATTTTTCATCAAATTGAAGGACTTTACATTGATAAAGATGTTTCATTTGCTGATTTGAAGCAAACACTTCTTTACTTTGCAAAAGAGATGTTTGGTTCGGAAACAAAAATCAGGCTTAGACCTTCATACTTTCCTTTTACAGAACCTTCGGCTGAAATGGATGTTAGCTGTAAGCTTTGTGGTGGAAAAGGTTGTTCGGTTTGTAAATATACTGGCTGGTTAGAGGTTTTAGGATGTGGCATGGTTGACCCAAATGTACTAGAACTTAACGGTATTGATAGTAAAATTTATTCAGGTTTCGCATTTGGTATGGGGCTTGAACGTATAGCAATGCTTAAATATCAGGTTCGCGATTTGCGTCTTTACTTTGAGAATGATGTTCGTTTTCTAAAACAGTTCAAGAATTACTGAAAATGCTGAAAGACGGAAATTCAAATACTTGTATAAGTTCAAGTTTTCCAATTTTTAAATCGCTTAATAGCGAGGAACTTGAACTATTGAATGCAAACTTAAAATGTAACACCTACCGAAAAGGTGAAATAATTTATAGAGAGGGAAGCAGGATCACGGGCATTTACTGCGTTAAAAAAGGTATTTTAAAAATTTACAAAACAGGAATTGATTCTAAGCCACAAATTGTTGCATTTGCAATAAAGGGGGATATAACAGGTTACAGATCGGTTTTGAGCAACGAAATGGCTTGTACAACAGCTGAAATTATTGAAGAAGCAGAAATTTGCTTTATTCCATCGGAAATTATCTTTAACTTAATTAAAAAAAATAGCGATTTTGCTCTTTCATTAATACAGCTAACATGTAGGGAATTGGATCAGGCAAATATATTTATAAAAGATATAGCTCAAAAAACTGTTAAACAGCGCCTTGCCGAAATCTTACTAATGCTGGAAAATACTTTCAAACTAGACGCAGAGGGCTATATAGCAGTAAATCTAACTAGAGAAGATTTATCGAGTATTGTTGGTACAGCAACCGAATCGGTAATTCGTATCCTGGGCGAATTTAAGAACGAGGGTTTGATAGCAATCAAAGGAAAAAAAATTAAGATAAACGATAAGAAAAAGATGAATCTGATATCGGATTCCATTTTTTAGAAGAGCCTACCTTGCTCAGGAAATTTTATTTTATTTAAATGTTTATAGGCTAAATCGGTTACTTCGCGGCCACGTGGGGTTCTTTTTAAAAATCCTTCCTGTATCAGGAATGGTTCATAAACCTCTTCAATGGTACCAGCATCTTCACCAACTGCAGTTGCAATGGTATTTAATCCAACCGGTCCGCCCTTAAACTTTTCAATAATTGTTAGTAATATTTTATTGTCCATCTCATCGAGCCCTCTGGAATCGATTTTTAAAGCATTTAAAGCTTCCTTTGCTATATCAATATCTATATAACCATTACCAATTACCTGAGCAAAATCTCGAACTCTGCGCAATAGTGCATTTGCAATTCTTGGTGTTCCCCTACTCCGCATTGCTATTTCAACGGCTGCATCATCTCTTATATCAATTTTTAGAATAGAGGCTGATCGTTTTACTATCCCTGCTAAAATATCAACAGTATAGTACTCAAGAAGAAATTTTATTCCAAAGCGAGCCCTAAGAGGACTTGTTAGTAATCCACTGCGGGTTGTTGCTCCGATTAAAGTAAATGGATTTAATTCTATTTGAATTGACCTTGCGCTTGGTCCTTTATCTATAATAATATCAATCTTGTAATCTTCCATTGCTGAATATAGGTATTCTTCAACAACAGGACTTAACCTATGTATTTCATCAATAAAGAGAATATCGTGCGGTTCAAGATTTGTAAGTAATCCAGCTAAATCGCCAGGTTTTTCGAGTACTGGTCCGGAAGTAGTTTTTATTGAAACACCTAACTCATTGGCAATTATGTTTGCTAAAGTAGTTTTTCCTAATCCGGGAGGACCATGCAATAGAACATGATCTAGTGCTTCATTTCTTAACTTAGCAGCTTTTACAAAGATTTTAAGGTTCTTTACAATATCATTCTGTCCGTTGAATTGGTTAAATTCAACTGGCCTTATTTGCTTTTCAAATTCTTTATCTATAATAATTTGATTGTTCATTACCTTATAGCAATCATTCTTTCAATTGGTAACTTGGCTTTGGTAATAACATCAGGACTTAACTCAACAACCGGATACTCATATTTAAGACTTAAATATAGCTTTTTTAAGGTTATCATCTTCATATAAATACAGTCGTTACATGCACATGTAGAATCGTCAGGAGGTACAGGTATAAAATCTTTTTCTGGCGAATGCTTTTTCATTTGGTGTATTACACCATATTCAGTTGCGACTAGATATGAAGTAGAAGAATCATTTATAGTAAAATCAATGAGTTGTGAAGTAGAACCAATATAATCGGCCATTATTAAAACAGTTTTCTGGCATTCCGGATGGGCAATTATTTTAGCATTTGGGTTCTTTTTCTTTAGCTCAATTAGTCTCTCCAATGAAAACCTCTGGTGAACATGACAAAAACCATCCCAAATAAGCATATTTTCACGCTTCAACTTATTTTTTAAGTAGTTACCTAGATTTCTGTCGGGTGCGAATATTATAGGTTTTTCTATTGGAATAGATTCAATTACTTTCTCGGCATTTGAAGAAGTACAACATATATCGGAAAGAGTTTTAATATCGGCATTCGTATTTACATAGGTTATAACTATGTGTTCAGGATATTTTTCTTTGAATGACTTGAAATCATTATAATTACATGAATCGGCAAGGCTGCAGCCTGCATTCATATCGGGTAAAACAATTTTTGCATCAGGTAACAAAATTTTGGTGGTTTCACCCATAAATTTGACTCCAGCAAATATTATTAGTTTCGACTTCAATGTAGTGGCCTTTACAGCTAAAGCAAGACTGTCACCTACAAAATCGGCAATATCCTGAATTTCGGGGCTTTGGTAGTAATGCGCAAGAATCACAGCATTTTTCTCAACCTTTAAACGGTTGATTTCATTTACAAGATTGATACCCGAATCGATAGGTTCATCGATATATCCCAACTTATCAACAGATTCTTTATTTATCATTAATTCTTTTTTTAAAAATTTAAAAGATAAAAAAAGGATGATGATATTAAGCTGTTAGCTCGGTTCATAATTTTATTGAAAAGGGTGTTGCAAAATTGGTTATTAAATGGATTAAAACAAACTATTAACATCATAAAATTTATAAGTCATTGTAATACAGGATAAATTTGTACTTATTAACAGTTGTTATCAAGGTCATATGTTAATAAAATTAGGGGAAGGGAATCTGTTAGTTGAAGTTGAAAATACCTTAATAATTTGGTTAAACAATTTTATAGTAACCTATGGTTGGTTGGAAAAAAATATTATATGTAGGTTTAGTGAAACAAGTCAAGGGTTAAGTTTAAAAAAATATTAACAGGTATTGAACCAAATACTCACATCAAGCTAAATATGCATGGTTGGTTTTGTTTATATTTGAAGTGGAATCAAAAAGGTTTGTAATGAAATCAAATTGCCTGGGTATGTTTGTATTTATGGCTATTGGCCTTATTTGCGGACATTCTGGTTGGGGTAGCAACACGGATACGCTATGCGTAGACAAGAAAAGTAATGATAATAATTACTTTGTAGTAGTACCCGTTGCATTTTATGGAGAAGAGACAAACTGGGGCGGTGGATTATCGGGTGGATACTACTTTAGATGTAGGGATAATAAGGTATCGAGCGTTCAGGGGACTGCCGTTTATACCCTTAAGAATCAGGCAAGTTTATGGATATCGCCTAGAATATATACCACTGATAGAGAACACTACTATTCGGGTCATATAAGGGTAAACCATTTCCCAAACAAATTTTGGGGAGTTGGAAGGAACACACCCGACACCCTGGAGGAAAAGTATGTTTCCGATGATTACTCGGTTCTTATCCAACATCAAAGAATACTTTTTGGTGTAATAATGGCTGGTGTTCAAGGTCAACTTAATTACTACAGAACTGGAGACTACCCCGGCGACCGCTTGCTGGCAACCGGCATATCTGGAGTAAACGAAAGGTTAACAACGGGCTTGGGTGTCCTTTTAACCTGGGAAAACAGGGAGAATCTTTACTACCCATCGTTTGGTGAGTTCTATAAAGCCTCGCTAATGGTTTACAGTAAGATATTTGGCAGCGAGTTGAACTTTACAAAGCTAACCATCGATTTAAGAAACTACTATAATATTTACGACGATCATGTATTTGCCCTTCAATTCCTAGCCGATATGACCTGGGGGAAAGTTCCTTTTCAGCTAATGCCAATGATTGGGGGAGCTGATGTTATGCGAGGTTACTACCAGGGCCGATACCGCGACAACGCAATGGCTTGCCTACAGGGTGAATATAGATTTCCGATATATAAATGGCTTAAAGGGACTATTTTTGGTGGCTTAGGCGATGTTGCACCTTACTTTGACAAGTTAGATATAAGCAAAAGCAAGTTAACTTATGGAGCTGGAGTAAGAGTTAGGGTAAACCCCATAAAGGTAAACCTCAGGTTTGATGCGGCCTATAGCGATAGGAAAGAAATGGCTTACTACTTTACGGTAACTGAAGCATTTTAGTGAAAAAAACCCATCGGGTTTGGTCCGATGGGCTAGTGGTTACAAAGGTCAGTATCAATGCTTCATCAATGCTTCAATTTCTTCAACTGTAACCGGAATGCGTTTTCCAAGAATCCGGGAGCCATTTTCGGTAATAAGAATATCGTCCTCTATTCTAATGCCACCAAAACCAATATATTCCTCAACCTTGGCATAGTTTATAAATGATTCATTAATCTTTTCCGACTTCCATTTTTGGATTAAGGCAGGAATAAAGTAGATACCGGGCTCAACCGTTAAAACAAATCCTTTTTGCAAGCGACGGCCCAACCTTAGGTAGGCTATACCAAACTGGTCGGCGCGGGTGATTTCATCGTCGTAGCCAACGTAGTTTTCGCCAAGATCCTCCATATCGTGAACATCGAGGCCCATCATGTGCCCAAGGCCATGAGGAAAGAAGAGGGCGTGTGCGCCATTGGCAACTGCATCATCGGGATTACCCTTCATTAAGCCGAGTTTAGTAAGCCCTTCGGCAATTACACGCGCTGCAGCCTTATGAACATCCATATAGGGGATTCCTGGCTTGGAAATTTCGATGGCCTTGTTATTTGCAGCAAGAACAATGTTGTAAATCTCTTTCTGTTTTTCGGTGAATTTACCATCAACCGGTATGGTTCTGGTAAAATCGGAAGCGTAATGGCTGCTAATTTCTGCTCCGCTATCGATTAATAACAGGCGACCCGAAGTAAGCATTTGGGAATGGTCGTGGTTATGAAGGGTTTCGCCATTCTGTGACAGAATGATTGGAAACGAAGACATGTATCCTTGAGCAATTGCAACACCCTCAATAGCTCCAGTAATTGCCTGTTCGCTGATTCCGGGCTTGGCCATACGCATGGCGGTTACGTGCATCTGGTAACCTACCTCGCATGCTTTTTCAATCTCGGCAATTTCAACATCTTCCTTAACTGAACGAAGGCTTACAATGGCTTTAATCAGCTCAACGGATGAATAGTTTTTAATGACCGATTGGTTAATTCCTAGCAGCTGTTCAAGCAGTAAAACATTATCGGCACGGTAAGGGGGAAGGAAATGGATTCGGCGTCCGTGTTTAATGGCGCGGCTTAAAGTAGAGTAAAGCTCCTTGAAAGGGTGAGTTGAAAGGATACCAACCTTTTCGCCCAGCTCCTTCAGGGTTGGCTGGGGGCCCATCCAAATAATATCATCGATGTCAAAATCGTTGCCGTATAAACAATCTTTTCCGTCTTCAATATCAATAACACCCACTAACCCCGGAATGTCGAGACCAAAGAAATAGAGAAAATTACTATCCTGACGGAAACGGTAGGTGTTTGACTTATAATTCATTGGGCTTTCGGTGTTCCCAAGGATAATCACCAGACCCGATTTAATCTTTTTCCGGAGTTTTAATCTGCGTTCTACGTAAACTTGCTTTTCGAACATAGCTGTTGATTTTTTATGGTTGCTGTAAATGTAAGCACCAAAACCCTATTTAACAAGAGAAAAAATCAATATAGTGTTAAAGGGTTTGGCGTATATTGCATATCTACATAAAGTAAAAGCAAAAAACAGTATATTCGGAAATTGTAGTTTAACCAACAATCATAACTGCCTGTTGATAAGAAGAGTAAGATAAATGATAGTTTCGCATAGGCATAGGTTTATTTTCATTAAATCGGCCAAAACTGCCAGTACTAGCGTTGAGCTAATGCTAAGCAAAGTATGTGGGCCCGATGATGTTTTAACGCCCCTGGCACCTTTTGATGAGCGATTCGACGCCGATTACTATGAATACCAACCCAGGAATTGCGAGGGATTTCAGAACCATATGTCGGCGATTGCAATTAAAAAAAAGGTTGGCGAAGAGGTTTGGAACCAATACCTTAAGATTACCATTGTCCGAAATCCTTGGGATATGGTTGTTTCACGTTATCACTGGGAAAAGGCTCGCCTATGGCCCAGTATCGGGAAAAATGTTGCTAACATTTTGAGAGAACCCTTTGCCATAGTAAGGTATAAAAGGTTACTACACAGGATAAAATTGATTTTTGTGCTATCATCGTTTAGCAATTTCATACGATACTTTGATAAAACCTGGACCAACTCAAGGTTTTACTTTGATGAGGAAGGGAAGCCAATTTGCGATGTTTACCTTAAGTTCGAAAATCTTAACAAAGGCATAAATGACCTCGAAAAAATGCTAGGGATACAACTGGGAGACTTGCCACGCCTAAAAAGCAAACCCCGAAAAGGCAAAAAACACTATAGCCAGTACTTTAACAAACAACAAAAGGAAAGAGTTGAAAAACTCTTTAAACACGAAATTGAAGTTTTTGGTTATACCTTTGAGCAAGTAAACCAGTAGAGCAAAATGTTAGCAAAAACCTATCAACTCATTGTAAAGTATAAGAATTCATTGATGTGGGCGCTGGTAATTCTTATCCTATGCGGAATGCCACCAAGCGGTTTGCCCACCATTAAAATACCCGGCATTGATAAAATGGTTCATTTTGGATTATTTGCCGTATTTGCCCTTTTACTTATCTCAGAAATGAACTACCAGAGGGTTCAGCTCACGGTTAAAAATCGGCATAAATGGGTGGGTTTTATTGTAGCCTCGGTTTACGGTGGTTTGATAGAGTTGACACAGCAATACCTTTTTACGTCGCGCGGTGCTGAGTGGGCCGATTTTTTTGCCGATATTCTTGGTGCTGCAGTTGCTGTTCTGGTTTATCCTTATATCAATAAGACCCTAAAGGGATATATTTAGAAATAGGTAAACGAAAAAAGCGCCCCAAAGGGCGCTTTTAGTATTTATTGGACGCTATGCCATTACTTTAGAACCAATTCGGTATAACCAATCATGTAGCCATCCATGTAAAGGGTGATTTTGTAAGTGCCCTTAGCCAGCTCGCCGCTACTGTCGAAGAAAATACACATGTCAACATCCTTATTCTGGTAATCAACCTCACGGTTAGCCGAGAATACAATCTTTTCGCCCTCAAAATCGAAAAGGTCGGTTTCCGATTTTGCAAGGACAAAATCGTCGGGGCCTACTACGCGCATGTAAACATAGCGTGAGCCTGGTTTGGCAATAGCATTCTCATTAAGAGTAAAGCAGGTTTTGATCTTAGCCGTACGGCTAGCGCGGGATGTTTCGCTTCCCCTTCTATTGAGAGCAACAGCTGTTACATTGCGTGCTTTAACCACGGAACCCTTTGCCACCTGGGTATTTAGCTCCTCGGTGCGCTGCTCAAGCTCCTTAACGGTTTTTTTAGCCGTGGCTGCCTCTTCCTTCACCTTAATATTCTCAGCAATAAGTTGCTGGTTAAGGGTATTCAATGAGTCTATTTCGCGAACCATGTTCTTCATGATAGCCCTAAGAGTTCCGAGCTCCTTTTGGTACTCCTTGATTTTAGCGTAGCTAACGCGCTTGAGGTTTTGAAGCTCCGAGTAAAGCTTTTGTGCCCTCTCCTGCTCCATTTGAAGCTTGCGGTTCAATGAATCGTTGTCGGTTTCCAAATCCTTGTAGTCGTTCATCAGGTTAAGCAAGTTGTTGCTGAGCGAATCCTTTTCGGCAAGCAACATGGTTTCGGTTTCCTTTGCCTCCTTTTTTTGCTGGTAGTAAACGTACGAAAGGCCGGCAATTACAACTAGCAGAATGACAATAAGTACCGATAGGAACGATACTGCTTTTGATGATTTTGTGCTTTCCATATCTTGTTTTTTACGTTTGGGTTACTATTGTTAACGGTTATTTGGCTCGGTTAGTGTAAGGTTTTGAAAAACGTCCTCCAAGTTAAGCACTTTTTGCTGAAGTGTTAACAGGGTAAGATTGTTGTTCTTGGCAAAGTTAAATATTGTTGGCCTAATATCGGTATTTGACGACGATGAAACCAGAAAAGTGGTTGCAGTTAGTTGATTTACGTTTGAAACATTCTCGATACTCTGAAGAAGTTCAACGGATGGCGCTTCCAGGAATTCCACAACAACGTTTTGGACCGACGATGAGGTAAGCGCTTTTATCTCCGAAGCAGGTCCATCGGCAACGATACTACCCTTGTTGATAATGATTATTCGCCCGCATATTGCCTCCACCTCCTGCATGATATGGGTTGAAAGGATTACGGTTTTATTTTGACCCACCGCGGCAATCAGATTTCGAATTTCAACAATTTGATTGGGGTCAAGGCCGCTGGTGGGCTCATCGAGGATTAAAACCGATGGGTTGTGAATAAGGGCTTGGGCCAAGCCCACCCTCTGACGGTAACCCTTTGAGAGGCTGCCAATCTTTTTATTTTGCTCGTGTCCTATACCGGTAATATCAATAATCTCCAAAACACGTTTACGGGCATTTTTACCCAAACGGTAAATTCCGGCAACCCACAAAAGGTATTCCTTAACGTACATATCGGTGTAGAGCGGGTTGTGTTCTGGCAGGTAACCAATATCGCGGCGGAAATCGTAGGCAGGCGAGTTGATGTCAACACCGTTAACAAGTGCAGAGCCGCTATCGGGTGTAAGGTAGCCGGTGATAATCTTCATTAAGGTAGATTTGCCCGCACCATTTGGCCCCAAAAGGCCAACAACCTGCCCCTGTGGAACCTGAAAGGTAACGCTGTTTAAAGCCACCTGCTTGCCAAACTGCTTGGTGATACTGTTTACTGTAATTGACATCAGCAATGTTGATTTTTACTCAATGTTGTTTCCATAAGGTTTTTGGCCATGTTGAGCGCAGCGAATATCATGTTCATGGTAATAAAAGCAATATCCTTCGCATTACTCAGGACGCAATTAGGTTAAAAGAGAGCCGTTAACCAAGCCATACCTTATTGAATACAAACATAGTAAAATTGCAGGAAAAGAAAATTGTAAAAAATGTTTAAAATTATGAACTTAGCATGATATTTGAATCTTACGCTGTAGCCATGGTTAACCCTAAAACTATCGATATGAAAAAGTTTTCGTCGTTCATAATTGCAGTGCTAGCAGGCACTGTAACCCATGCACAAAGTGCATCAGAATCAATAAATACTTTTGCGTTTGACCTGTACAGGGGCCTAAAGGTTGGAGGTAACGAAAACCTGGTTTACTCACCGTTCAGCATTACACCCGCATTTGGAATGGTTACGCTTGGAGCCAGGGGCGAAACACTTAACCAGCTGAACGCTACCTTTCATTTTGGCAATAGCCCAAAGTTTCATCAGGCAGTTGGTAAGCTTCAGCAAAGTTTAATTAAGTCGTCGTCGGCTGACATTACTATAAATGTTGCCAATAAGGCATGGCTGCAAACCGATTACAAGATACTTAAAAGGTATAGGTGCGACCTGAAGGGCAACTATAAAACAAGCCTGTATAAGGTTGATTTTATTAATGACCCCGAGGCTGCCCGTAAAACTATCAACCATGCCGTGGAGTACGATACGCAACGCCACATCAAGGATTTGCTACCACAGGGTAGTATTAGCAATTTAACCCGACTTGTGCTTACCAATGCGGTTTACTTTAAGGGAAAGTGGAAGGAAACCTTTGAACCCGAAAAAACCAAGGAGCGCGACTTTACCCTGGCCGATGGCTCAAAAACCAAGCATCAGTTTATGAGCGCCGACAAAACCTTTGGTTACCTCAAAGGAACCGACTTTGCTGCCCTGGAAATGGACTATAAGGGCGAAGAGCTATCGATGCTGCTAATACTGCCCAACGAGGGAAAACCGCTGAGTGAATTTGAGAAAGCATTTACCGTTGAAAAGTATAACGAGGTGGTAAAGGCAATAGAACCCCAAAAAACCCTGGTGTTTATACCACGGTTCACCGTTGAGAGCGGCTTCTCAATGAAGAAAGTACTTGGCGAGATGGGTTTAACCATACCCTTTAGCGATGATGCCGATTTTTCCGGAATATCGGGGAATAAGGATTTAAAGATAAGCGATGCTTACCATAAAGCCTTTATTGAGGTATCGGAAGAAGGAACAACCGCAGCAGCGGCTACTGCCGTAGTGGTGGCCATGAAATCGATGCCCAACTTCAACGTTTTTGATGCCAACAGGCCATTCATGTTTATTTTAAGGCATAAACCAACCAGTACCATTCTGTTTATAGGAAGGGTGGCAAAACCATAGTGCTAGCTGAATAGTTTTGTAAAGTTCGCACTTGTCAAAATAAGACAAGTGCGAAACGTTTTTTAGCAGTTTACCTCAGTAGTTGTTGCGGCATACACTACTCCGCCTGGGAGCCTTCATTGAATGTAGAAAAAATTCCCCTTGTTTATGCACAGCCCCAAAAACCTTTTTATGTCTGGCTGATATGTAGAGTTTAGCTTATGCTCACCCCCTACTTTGCTTGCACGCGTCCACAGACGAGTGCTAACAAGGGGATAGTTTGTAAAAGAGAATAATCATGCAAGTGGAATTCACCCAAATAAAACAAGTTGTTGTACATTAAGTTTTATTTTCTGGATTCCTCCAAAATTATTTGCTCAATGAGTAATTTGTTTTCAGGAAGGTAATTGGTCGCAATATCCCAAATAATTTCATAATCAATTCCGAAATATTCATGTGATACCTTATTCCTCAAATAATACATCTCTCGCCAAGGTATTTTTGGGTATTTTTCTTTAACGAAATCGGGAAGATTTTTAGATGCTTCTCCAATTATTTCAAAGTTTCTAATTACTGCGTCAATGGTTTTATAATCTCGCTTAAAAGAGATAAAATCCATACCTGCAATATATTCTGAAATTCTAGAAATTGATAGCTGGATATCTTCAAGATACATTAAGTATGTGCGTTTGTCCTTGTCCACACTATACGTAATTTACTTTGTTAAGAATATCCTCTTTTAATCTATCGCGAAGAGCATTTTTGGTGACTAAATCTATCTTTCGGCCAAAAATTTGTTCTAAGTAGATTTCTAATGAGAAGAATTTCCAGCCTATGGGTTTTTCTAGTTCAATAAGTAAATCAATATCGCTATCATCTCTAGCGCTGTCAGATGCAAAGGAACCGAATAAACCAATTTCTTTTACAGAGTATTCCCTCTTCAAGAATGGTTTCAACTCTCTTAACTTATTTAGTATATCATCCCTATTCAACATATTGCAAATATACTAATCACAAGATTCAAATCAATAAGTGTAAACAATTTCTTACATGCGGCACAACAGCCGTGGGTGCCAAAGACAAAGTGCTAGCTAAATAGTTTTGTAAAGTTAGCACTTGTCATTTTTTTGACAAGAGCGAAACGTTTTCAGCTGTTTTCTTCAGTTTTTGTTACGGCATACGCTACTCCGCCTGGGAGCCTTCATTGAATGTAGAAAAAAAATCCCCTAGTTTACGCACGTCCAAAAAAACCTTTTTATGTCTGGCTGTAGCGTAGCATTTAGCTTGTGCTCTCCCCCAAACATGCCCGCACGCGTCAACAGAGGCGCGCTAACAAGAGGGTAGGCTTGGAGTTACAAATGTTTCACCCCTACGGGGCTAGAAGCGTTGCTCGTTGTTCGTGAATCGTTGTTCGTGAATATCTTTGTTTAACAGGGTGTTACATTGTGAAACGCTGTGATACTTGCTGTTGCTTGGTTTATGTTGTGATTGCCATGCTGAGAGCTGTAGAAGCATCGCTTTTCCCTTTCATCCCCTTTAATGGGATTCCTCGACTAGCTCGGAATGACAACACAATTGGCTCCCTCACTCACTTTGTCATGCTGAGCTAGCCGAAGCATCACATTGTACCTTTATTCCCTTAATACCTTTTATCGTTCTTTGACATGCTCTTCTGTTGCGATGCAAAGCTTCAGTGTATCTTTTTGGCATATGCATTGCGTGCATCGCAATACATATGGGGGTAGGCTTGGAGTTACAAATATTACGCCCCTACGGGGCTAGAAGCGTTGTTCGTTGTTCGTGAATCGTTGTTCGTGAATATCTTTGTTTAACAGCGTGTTACATTGTGAAACGCTGTGATACTTGCTGTTGCTTGGTTTATGTTGTGATTGCCATGCTGAGAGCTGTAGAAGCATCGCTTTTCCCTTTCATCCCCTTTAATGGGATTCCTCGACTAGCTCGGAATGACAACACAATTGGCTCCCTCACTCACTTTGTCATGCTGAGCTAGCCGAAGCATCACATTGTACCTTTATTCCCTTAATACCTTTTATCGTTCTTTGACATGCTCTTCTGTTGCGATGCAAAGCTTCAGTGTAGCTTTTTGATTATGCATTGCGTGCATCGCAATACATATGGGGGTAGGCTTGGAGTTACAAATATTACGCCCCTACGGGGCTGGAATCGTTGCTCGTGAATCGTTGTTCGTTGTTGGTAAATGCAATTCTGTGTAACACCGTGTTACACCGTGTAACCCTATGAAACATATTTAGTTGATGGTTGACAGTTGATGGTTGTTAGTGAGGGTAATGTCATGTTGAGCGTTAGCGAAAAATCACTTTAGGGGCGATTAGAGTTCCTTCGCTGCGCTCAGAATGACAAGCGGAGTTGGCAGTTGATGGTTGATGGGTGATAGTGCATAGAAGCATTTCACGAAACACTAAAAACCAAACACTACTTTCCATCTTCCCTGTAAACTGCACACTGTACACTGCACACTATTCAATAGATCCCTCGACTACGCTCGGGATGACAAATGTAGTTGACAGTTGACAGTTGATAGTGAAAATACTAAACACTAAAAACCAAACACTAAAAACAGTTCTGGGGCAACTTGGTTCTTCTGGCTGATTTATTGCGCTTAGGCTAGGGGTTACTGCTAAGGCTTACCTTCTCGTTAAGGGTTACAAGCTTGTCGCTAATATCCTTAACCTGTTGGTTTACCTGCTTTACAAGTTTGGAGTAGGTTTCCTGGGTTATGTTTTTGCCATCGAGCAGGCTGATGGCTACCTTTAGCTCATCGAGCTGGTGGGCCAGCCTTTCGGTTTCAATCCGTAGCTCGTCGTTTTTGGATGTTTCAGGTACCCGTGCTAACCTATTGAGCTGGAACTGGAATATGGAGTAAAAAACCTCGGTTTGGCGCGCTACGGAATCGGAGCGGGTAAAAAGATTCGATAGCTCAGTGTTTTTCATGTTTTGGGTGGCTGCTTGCTGCCTGGAGCAGAGTTCCGGACGCAGCTTGCAAATCAAATCGATGTTTGCATCGGCCTGGCGCTGAATGGCAAGCAGTTTCTCGTTGAAGTTCTTCACCATGGACAGGTCTTTACCGCTTAAATCGATTTTTAGAAAATCACGTATGTTGAACACATCGCGTTCAATCTCAGTAATTTTCCCGTTCAGGAAACGTGCGCTTTCAAGGTTTGCGTTATCGGGGTACAAATGCTTAAAGTTTTGCTGCATGAGCTGAATGAGCTCAATGCGATTAAAAACCCATGGTTGAAGAGCCGTTGCAATGCTGTCGTAGCGCTGAAGTTCTACTTTAAGGTAGTATGCATCGAGCCTTTGGGTAAACTCCGTTACTGCGCCAAGGGAACGCTCGCGGCAAAGCGAGCAAGAGGTTGACTTGGCAAGCCGGAGTAGGTTATCGGTAATGGTTTTGTTTTTGGGATTTGCCTCGGCTTTCCGAACCCTTTCAATTTCGGCCTCAAAGGTTCCCTTGAAAAGTTGCTCCTCCAGCCTTGAGAGGTGGTTCGCGATGATTTGACCCTCGAGGTTTTGGCTCATCAGCTCCGGCTTAAAGATATCGGAGAACCTTAGGTCGGCAATGTATTTTTCCAGGTCGGCATTGGGTACTTTGGGATCGGCCTCGAGGCGAACAAGGGTGTTAACAAGGTTCTTGGTCGATTTTAGGTTGTGGTCGTTATCCATGTAAAGCGAGGCAAAGCCGAGGATTGATTCGTACTCCTGGTTGAAAACGGTTGAAAAAGTATTATTGCCCCGATACTTATACTTCATCTCCTCATAGGCTTTTTGTAGCTGACGGTAGTACTGCATAACCCGGAAAAGACTGACCGAAATGGCATCGTTATTCCCGGTTCGATAGTTTAGGCTGTAAATGTCGAGGTGATTTTTTAGCTGGGCAAAAATGTTGAGGAAATTGAGTAAATCCTTTTCCTGGCGGTAAGTTTCGGCATTGATAAGTCCCTGGCGGAAGTCGTTCTCAACCTTAAGTTTACGCTTTTCGATATTGGCAAAGGTTACCTCGTCGCCCGAAATTTGTTCGGTGCGGTATAACGATTTGTAGTTTGCCACTACAATTACAGGGTAGCTCCGGATGCCAATAAGTTCCCGCAGCTGGTTACGGTTAACCCGCCCATTTGTAACGGTATCGAGGAATTGACGAAGTGGTACACCAGAAAACTCAAGTGCAGGCGTGTTTGCAGTAGAAAGCAAGTAAAGCCTTATGGAGTGTAGGCGGGTATCGAAATTCTTCTGCTCAAACAACCTGATGGTAGAGCTAAACCGGTACTCCTTTTTCTTGGTGTTAGCCTCAATAAAATTGCCAAACTCGCCTATAATGCTCATAACGGCATCGGTTGGAGTGGTAATCTTTGAAAGGTTTTTCAGCTGCGAGGCAACAAGCGCAAGCATTTGGTCGCGGTCGTTATTGGTGATGGCACGAACACGTATTTCCGCATCGATGTAATCGCGGGCCGAGTATAAGGGCAGGTTATCGATAATGCGGACATAATCAATATTATCGCTTACAAAGGTTTGGTACTTGCTATCCTTGTCGCGTGAAATCTGGAAGTTATAGAGGGGGTAGGTTATATCGTTATCGCCAAAAAACTTTACGTTCTTAAGGCTAGCGGTAATAAAGAGGTACTCAAGTTGCTCCTCCTCCACACCCAGCTTTTTGCGCCTTTTTTTCTTGGGTTCAACCCTTGCAAAATCGAGCTCATTGATGAGCGTACTGAACTTATCGCCATTTAGCAGAAAGATGTCGGTTGTGAGGTACTGCCACTCGCCTGTGAAGTTGAAGCTTGCCGTATCGGAGAAAAGCAGCCTTGGTTCAATATCGCGCTGGCCAAAGGCAAGTAATGCCGATAGCCAAAGCAAACCGATAAAAGCGATAGATTTGGTGTTCATACTTAAGATTTCAAATTGAAAAGGATAAAGGTTATAAGGATAAAGGTTATAAGGATAAAGGATAAAGGTTAAAGGATAAAGGGTTAAAAGATATATTTAAAAAATCAATTCTTTCTCTCTATATTTTTTTTACTAACTCATTTAGTTCTTCCACTTTTGGTTTTAGTTGAAGATACTCAATGTACCAACATGTAATTTCATTTGGATTCATAGCACAACCTTTAAACCTCCAAATCCTTTGTATTTACTAATTTTTTCAATATCTTCTTTCGTTTTTTCTCTTTCATTACCTGTAATATCATAGTAAGTTCTTATTGCTTCAAGGTTGTCCTCAAACACTTGTCTTTTATTGTAACTCATACACTATAATTTTAATTTAATTACTTCCATCATTTCATCTTCAAACTCATCGGTATATGCAAAATCAATCTTTTCAAACCCGTACTTCTCAAATATTCCCTCTCCTGCTTTCACTATTTCAATTATCTTTTTCTTTAACGTTCCTTCACTTTCCAATCTTTCATAATAATCTTCATCCATTTCTCTTATCCTTTCCTCAATGTATGAGTATTTTGAATTAGTATATCCCTCTTTTAAAACTTCTATTGCTCCGAGTTCTGCCATTAATGGCATTTCTCCCCTTTCAATCATATCATTATATAATCTAAATGCCATTTCCGTTTTTGCCCTCAAAAAGTCTTCGTACTCTATTCCCATATTTTCCTTTATTTCTGGGAAAAAATCAACCATGTACTCATCAAGGTATTTCCTAAAATTTTCTTTAGTTTCCATTTTTTCTACTTTCTTGTTGAACAAATTTAAACTTTTACTATCTACTAACAACCATCACCAAACCTACCTAGCTGACCCTACGGGGAGGGACAACCTCCTTGGTGGGGTCGAACATGTAGCGGTAGGTTATGTGTGTTTTACGCACCCGAGCACCAATTTGTTCGGCCACGCGTCGCATGGTGGGGTTAAAATCGCCAATCCAGTTCAGCTCCAGCTCGGTGTAACGGAATCCAGGGGCTAAAGCCCGCTTAGCGAATTCATTTACCAGCGCACCCTCAACTCCCTTTCCCTGGTGCTTTGGAACAATACCAAAAATCAGGCCAATGGCCTTGGTGCAAACCTTTTTAACTTTAAGTAAGTACAAAAAGTACAACTTGGAAAGGATATCGAACTTACCGTTCAGGTGCCTTACAACCTGATTAAGGTCGGGTACCATGATAAAAAATCCAATGGGTTCGCCCTCGTAGTAAGCAAAGTACATGAGCTCGGGGTCAATAATAGGCTTCATGGTTTTCATTAGAGCCATGGCGTGAGCCTCAGTAATTTTTTTAACACCGGTGTATCGGCCCCAAGCGTTGTTATAAATGGTGCGGAAATCCTCGGCAAACTTCTTCAAATTCTTTTTCGATATTGTTGTAATGGTGTACGAAGGGTTACGAGCAATACGCTCGGCCTTTTCCCAAACAACCGGGTCAACATTTTCAGAGTTAACTAACCGGTGGTAGGTGTACTGGTGGAAGTAAACCTTAAATCCATAGTTTTCGAAGAGGTTGCGGTAGTATGGCAAGTGGTAATCCATGCAGTAGTTGGGCGGGAAATCGCCATCAACCAGCAGGCCCCACCAGCGATCGCGGTCGCCAAAGTTAATGGGGCCATCCATGGCCTCCATGCCTTTTGATTTGAGCCACTCCCGGGCAGTATCGAACATCAGGTTAGCCGCCTCCTGGCTATTGATGCACTCAAAAAATCCTATGCCACCCGTAGGCTGCTCAGAGTTTTTGGCAATCTCTTTATCGTAGAAAGCAGCAATTCGGCCAACCGGTTTACCGTTATCGTATAAAACCCAGCGGATAGCCTCGCCATGGCGGAAATGCTTGTTAACCTCGGGGTTGAAAACATTCTCAATATCCATGTCAAGCGGGCGTATCCAGTTTGGATAATCGCTGTAAAGCGAAAGCGGTAGTTCAAGAAAATCGTTACGGGTGTGTTTACTGTTTACCTCTACAAGTTTGAAATTAGCCATGACAGTTAAATTGGTTTACTACGTATCAGCATTTCAGCAATCTGTAAATCGAAAGGAGTTGTAATTTTAATGTTTTCCCGGTTACCCTCAACGGTATGTATGGTGTATCCCTGCGATTCTACTACTGAGGCATCGTCGGTAAAGTAGGGTTGCTCAGGAACGTTATAGCATTCCTTAATCAGCTCCGATTTAAAAACCTGAGGGGTTTGCACAAGTAAAACGCTATTACGGTCAAATGCTTTAGAGGTACTGCCCTCAACCAGGCGCACCGATTCAACAGGTTTGATTACGGGAATTGCAATACCTTTTTGGGCTGCAGTTGCATAGCACTCCTCAATAACCTGTTTTGAAACAAGTGGCCGAACGCCATCGTGAATGGCGACAAGGGAGTTGTTTAAAGGGATTAGGGAAAGACCATTTTTAACCGACTGAAAGCGAGTTTCACCCCCGGCAGTAAGGGTTAAATTTGCGGTAAAATTATACTCAACGCAAAGGTTTTTCCATCGCTCCATCTGGTTTTTGGGGAGAACAAGCACAATACCGGGTTTTTGGGGAAGGGACAAAAAAAGCTCAATGGTATGCATTAGAATGGGCTTGCCGTTCAGGATCAGGAACTGCTTGGGGGCTTCGGAACCCATTCGTTGACCCGAGCCACCGGCAACAATAACCGCAAAACGATTAGTGCTCATAAAGTAAGATTATCGGCTCCGAAAGTTATCAAAAATTATCCCAAGTGCAATGACTTAAGGGGTTAATTCGGGATGAGTCGGAGTGGAAGGAATATGAGGGAGTTATAGTCCGTTAAACGTTAAACGTGAGCCGTTAAGCGCGTGAATAAAGTTAGAATGAGTAGTAATATGAAGAAGTTAGAGGAAGTTAGAGGAAGACGAATCATGAATCGTTAAACGTAACCGTTAAAAGTTAACCGTTAAAAGTAAAAGCGTGAATAAAAGTCGGAATGAGTAGTAATATAAAGAAGTTAGAAGAAGTTAGAGGAATATGAATCGTGAACCGTTAATCGTTAAAAGTTAAACATGTGAATATGATGGAGTTAGAAGAAGTTAGAGGAAGACGAATCAAGAATATTTAAACGTAACCGTTAAATGTGAACCGTTAAATGTAAAAGCGTGAATAAAAGTCGGAATGAGCTGGAATGGTAGAATGTGAGGGAAGTAAATGTAGAGAAAATAAAAAAAACATCTTTCCGAAAACGTTTGCGGGTTTATTAAACCATAAAACAATGGCAAAATGTTGATTTTCAACAATTGAATGCTGATATTTGCGGGGATGCATGGTAAAAACAACATATATGGTTAAGTACAACTATGTAAAGGAGTTTGTTGAGAAACCCATTAGGAAACACTGGGAACTCAACTCGCTATCGGATTTTAAAGGGGAAACCTTTACCTATGCCGATGTAGCCCGAAAAATACACTATCTCCATAAACTATATCAAATATGGGGTGTAAAAACTGGCGATAAGGTTGCCCTTGTGGGAAGGAATAATGCTGAGTGGGGCATAGTGTATCTTTCCGTAATATCATATGGGGCTGTTATTGTGCCAATACTACCGGATTTTTCGCCAACCGAGATACACAACATTGTAAACCATTCCGATTCTGTGCTTCTTTTTGCAGGCGATATGGTTTGGGGCGGCCTGAACCAAGCCGAAATGCCCAACCTAAAAGCAATATTCAGCATTTCAGGGTTTAACCTCCTTGTTTCAAATGATGAGGAAAGCCGAAGGCTATTTGAGGCTGCAAAATCCTCAATTACCGATGAGATGAAAAGTCTCACCCCCGACAAGGTTAACTATCCCGAAGTACCAAACAGTGAGCTTGGGGTTATCAGCTACACATCGGGGACAACTGGATTCTCAAAGGGAGTAATGCTGCCACTTAACAGTCTGGCAGCCAATACCGATTATGCCCGAAATAACATGCACCTGGTAAAGGGCGATCAAATTGTATCGTTTTTACCGCTGGCACACGCATTTGGATGTGCTTTTGAATTTCTATTCCCATTTGCCATGGGGTGCCATATTACGTTTTTAACCAAAATCCCGTCGCCCCCTATAATTCTTGAGGCATTTGCCAAGGTTCGCCCACGCTTAGTGCTGACTGTGCCCCTGGAAATAGAAAAGATTTTCAAGAAACAAGTATAGCCTAAGATTGAAAAGCCCGCCATGAAGGTTTTACTCAACATTCCATTGCTAAATAAGGTAATATTTAAGAAGATTAACGAGAAACTATCAAATGCATTTGGTGGCAATTTTCATGAGATAGTAATAGGTGGTGCAGCGCTAAACCCCGATGTAGAACGCTTCCTACGTCGTATTAAATTCAAGTATACAGTTGGGTATGGGATGACAGAATGCGGCCCGCTTATTTCGTATTCGGGGTGGCGTACCAATCCCATGGGCTCGTGCGGCAAGGTGATAAACTACCTTGAGATGAAAATAGATTCATCGGACCCATATAGCGAGGTTGGCGAAATTCTGGTAAGGGGTGAGAACGTAATGATGGGCTACTACAAAAACCCCGAAGCCACCCAAAAGGCGTTGGACAATGGCTGGCTACACACTGGCGATTTGGGGGTATACGACAGTAAAGGTTTTATATACATAAAAGGCCGAAGTAAAAGCATGATACTTGGCCCAAGTGGTCAAAACATTTACCCCGAGGAGATTGAGGCACGGCTTAATAATATTCCTTTTGTTCAGGAATCGCTTGTGATAGAGCAAAAGGGTAAACTTATTGGGTTGATTTACCCCGATTACGAGTCGGTTCAGCAGCAAGGTATTGACCCCGATAAGCTGGAGCCGGTTCTTGAACACCATCGCCTTGAGGTAAACAAGCATCTACCCCAGTATAGCCAAATAGCCAAGCTTGTGGTTCACAACCAGGAGTTTGAGAAAACTCCCAAAAAGAGCATTAAACGGTTCAAATACCAGTACTCCGACAACTAGTTGTGTTCCGATAATAGTAAAACCCGGAGCATTATTAGGTAAAGTATTGGAAGCATAACGGTTTGTAAAAACCTAAAGAAAAAAAAGTTGAGTATACCGCGGTAAATGAGAATACCTAGAAGGGTAATAATAGAACAATCGAGCAGGGCCAGGAAAACCCTGCTTGTTTTTTTATGAAAAACTTTTGGCAGCAAGTGCTGTAGGCTAACCCCGGACATGTGGTAAAGGCAAATGGTAAGAATAACAGGGGTAATAATTCCGAAAACCAGAAGAATAAAAGGCGATTGTAAAATCCTGAATGAGTATAGAATACCAAAAGATAAAAAGAGAAAAAGATTGAACGAAAACGCACCAGGCTTTTCCACCAGGTTGCGGGTCCAGAAATGCAGTATATGCTCTTTGGCTTGCTGATTCATAATGAGTTAGGCTTTGATAATTTGATAAGCAAGATACGCCATGTAAACCATCACAAGAATCACCCCCTCGCGTCGGTCGAACTTACGACCTGGGCCACTAACTGCAAAGACTAACATTAGAATTCCAGCAGCAATGTTTAGGGCTAAATCGAGGTTTGCACCACTGTATAGCTTAATGGGGTTTATTCCGGCAGTAAGGCCCAATATTAGCAAGATATTGAAAATGTTTGAACCTACCACATTGCCAATGGCAATATCGGGTTTGTTGCGGTATGCAGCCACAACCGAGGTGGCCAGCTCAGGTAGCGATGTTCCCGCAGCTACAATGGTTAAACCTATAATTGACTGGCTTACCCCAAGTTTTGTGGCCATATTAACAGCCCCAAGCACAATAAGTTTACCGCCTCCTACCAGAAATGCTAACCCCCAAATAACCATCAGCACCGACATCCAAAGTTTTCGGGTTTCAATTTCGGGCGAGGCTGAGGCTGGATCCTCCTTTCCAACCAGGAAATTGTAGTACATGAAAACACAAAAAAGTAAAAGTAAAACCAAGCCTGCCGACCGCGATATTACATTTAGCTCTGCTGAATCGAGGAAAACCTCGTTTGAGAGCACCCATAGCACTAAAGCCGAGAGTAAAAAGAAAGGAATTTCAACCTTTACGGTGCTATGCTGTACACCAATCGGTTTAACCAGGGCAGCTAAACCCAGAATCATAAAAGTATTGAAAATGTTACTTCCCAAAATATTGCCAAGGGCAATATCGGAATTACCCTCTATAGCCGAAATAAGGTTAACTGATAATTCCGGAGCCGAGGTACCAAAAGCAACCACTGTTAGGCCAATGGTTAATGCTGATATACCCAAACGCTTTGCTATACTCGATGCGCCCTCAACAAGCCATGTAGCACCTAATACAAGGATTACTACCCCAAGAATAATAAATAAAAGATTCATCAGTTTTAAGTTTGAAGTAAACAGACAGGTTGATTTAAACCCAATAACAATATAAAAATAAGGTTAATCAGCGCAAAGATACAATAGATTAGGTTAACTTTGCTCGAAGTTTAACCTATAATAGTATAGCCTTGAAAAGGATTTTAATTACAGTTGGCGCTTCGGTTTTGGTTTTACTTATGTTTCCTCGGTGTGCCAAGGTGGTTTCGCCAACCGGTGGGCCAAAGGATACTATTCCCCCGGTTTTAGTCAATAGTAATCCAAAACTAAACGCAACCGGGTTTAGCGGACAAAAAATTGTTCTGGAATTTGATGAGTTTATTCAGCTCAAGGAGTTACAGCAAAAACTGTTGGTATCGCCACCTCTAAAAAGTAAACCCCAACCCAAGCAGAAAGGCAAGAAACTAGAGCTTGAGCTTACCGACACCCTAAAACCCAATACCACATATACCTTTTACTTTTCCGATGCAGTAAGGGACAACAATGAAGGTAACCCGATTAAAAATTTTATATTCTCATTCTCAACCGGGCAAACAATCGATACCCTTACCCTTTCAGGACGTGTATTGAATGCAATTACTAACGAGCCCGTTGAAAACGCCCTTGTAATGCTTTACGATTCATTTACCGATACCCTACCCTACACTACTCTACCCAATCATATTGCAAAAACCGATAAGGACGGAAAATACACATTGGTAAACCTAAAGCCCATAAAGTACAAGCTTGTGGTTGTTGACGATAAAAACGGCAATTACCTATATAACCAGGGTTCGGAGAGTATTGGTTTTATTTCTTATGAAGTAAACCCATCCGATAAAAACCCCAAAAGTATCAGTATAAGACTGTTCAGGGAGGAACTCCCCAACCAAATAGTAACAGGGTACGATAGGCCTGAACGCAACATACTCTCCTTGGGCTTTTCTCGAAAACCTGTTGGTGGGTTTAGCCTGAAACCTGTTGATAGGCTTAAATTAAAGAACTGGTATGTGGTTGAACCCGATAACAATGGCGATACGCTTAAACTTTGGATAGTAAATGATGAGATAGCCAATCGTGATACCCTTATGGCCATACTTGAATACCAAAAAACTGACTCGTTATACAGGCTAAAACCACAAACCGATACATTACGATTCCTTTACTACAAGGAAGAGGTTCAACAGTCCAAGCGTAAGGGTAAGAAAGATGAAACCGCCCAGGTAAAGAAAGGTTTTACGGTTGGCACCTCCTTACCCTCTGACAGAATGGTAATACCGAATGTGCCATTTGAACTCACGCTTCCCATACCCATTCGGAAGGCAGACAACACCAAAATATCGATTTTCAACACCACCGACAGCATAGCTGAAGAGCAGATTAAATTGAAGGTAGATAGCCTGAACCCAAGAATTTTCAGGTTTGAAAAGGACTGGAAACCCAATACTTCGTATAAGCTTAACGTTTTACCTGGTGCTTTTGAAGACTATACAGGTCAAACCAACGATACCCTAATGCTGGAAATGATTGGTGCCGATCCTGAAAAGTATGGTATCCTAAGAATCAACCTAACTGGCGTTAGTAAGTCAGCTGTGGTTGAATTGCTGAGCGAAAAGGGCATACCTGTTGATGCAAGAACCATTCAGGGGAATGGAATAGTAGAATTCAGTTTTGTTAAGCCGGGAAAATATAGATTACGGTTTATTGATGACTCTAACAGTAACGGGAAATGGGATTCGGGTAGCTACTTGAAGCGAATTCAGCCCGAAAGGGTTATTTACTTTACCGATGAAAAAACAAAGGGAGTTATAAATATCAGGGCAAACTGGGATAGCGAGTTACAGTTCTCATTAAAACAGGAATAAGCAATGTCAGTACTAATGAATTTTGCCATGTTCCCAACCGATAAAGGGGCAAGTGTTAGCCCCTACGTGGCTAAGATTATTGAGCTGATAGGCGGGTTGGGTTATGAATTCAGGCTAACGGCCATGGGAACCATAGTTGAAACCCCTACCCTTCAGCAGGCCCTCGATGTGGTTGATAAAGCCTATAAGTTACTTGAGTCCGATTGTGAAAGGGTTTACGTGAGCATCAACCTCGATATCAGGAAAAGTGATTTAGGCCGGATTGATGGGAAAGTTAAATCGGTAACAAAAAAGTTAAAAAAGTAACCAGTAGCACATGATAAAAAAAAGTCTGACAGTATTACTCACCATTTTTGCCCTATCGGCATATAGTCAAACCTATGTTGGGGTAAAGGGGGGATACACCATGAGCGATATTGCTTTCTCGCCCGTTCAGAATACCCGTATGCTTTTTGCCGATGGATTCGATTACGGACTGGTTTTTAAGTACTTTAACCTGAAATACTTTGGTTTCCAGTCTGAGCTTTACATGGTAAACAGGGGTTACCGTAAGCCTATTGATTTGGCTGAGTTGGGCGATACGCTTTACAAACGCGTAAACACATACATTGAACTCCCCATCTTCATGCAGGTTAGGTTTAACCTTAAGCTTTTCATGATTCATTTCAATGCCGGACCCTATATTGCATACCTGGTTCAGGCGCGCGAGGGCGATAACTCATCGGGTGAATACCAGATGAGCAACATAACCATTAATCCATTACGCGATAACCGAATCGATTATGGATTGATTGGTGGTATTGGCTTAAGCCGCGATTTTAAGTGGGGAACTTTTTTTGCAGAGGGGCGAGTTGGATATGGTTATGGCGATATGCAAAAGCATACCTACACAGGAATGCCAAAGCAGTCAAAAGCTGTATTTCAAAGCGTAAACGTAGGCTACCTGTATCATTTTGGAAATAACGTAAAATAAGGATAAAACAGGCGAACCTTTTTAGCCCTCAGCATGTTTAGGTTCAAAAGTTATCTTGATGAAAAGCTGGAACGAAATACCTTACGATATACAGCGTGTAATTTCGAATACCGCAGTAGCCCCCGGCGCATATATTCTGAAGTTTAAAAAAAATAACCCCTTTATTGCAGGCCAAGTGCTTGCCTTGGGTGTTTCCAAGGAAATAGAACCACGGTATTATAGCATTGCCTCGGCCGAAAACGACGAGCTGATATCGATACTTTATACTGAAAGGGTTGAAGGGAAACTAACACCCATGCTATCGCTCTTAAAACCAGGCGAAAACATAATGGTTTCCAAACCATTTGGAACCTTTACTCATGTCAAGCCTTCGCCCGTATTCATTGCAGCAGGAACAGGAATTGCCCCATTCATGTCGATGTTGCTTACGGGTAAGGCAAGCGGAGTTACCCTCATACATGGCGCGCCCTACCCCGAATACTTTTACTACTCCGATACTCTAATAAGTAGGCTTGGCGAAAACTATATCCGATGCTGCTCACGTTGCCAGCCCGGATGCCTGTTTGTGGGGCGCGTAACTGACTTTGTGAAACAGTGGAACGACCTGGATGTCAATAGGCCCTACTACCTTTGCGGTAGTGCCGAGATGGTTGTGGAAACCCGCGATATACTGATATCGAGAGGTGTTCCTGTGAGCAATATAAATTCGGAGATATACTTTTAGCTGATGGTTCCACTTTACGGAAAAACGCTCGATGAGCTTAAATCGATAGTAACTGCCGAAGGGCTTCCGTCGTTTACGGCATCCCAAATAGCCGATTGGCTTTACCATCACCATGCCGATAGTATCGATGAGATGACCAATCTATCGAAAAAGGCCAGGGAGATGCTTTCAGCAAAGTATACCGTAGGGTTATCCAAACCCGAAAGGGTTTCGGAATCGGCCGATGGTACCAAAAAGTATCTGTTTCCGGTAGCCAATAACCGCTTCGTTGAGGCTGCCTATATTCCTGATGATGACCGCGCAACCCTTTGCGTTTCTTCGCAATCGGGCTGTAAGATGGGATGCCTGTTTTGCATGACTGCAAAGCAGGGATTTCAGGGAAATCTTTCGGCTGGTGAAATACTGAACCAGCTACGCAGCATCCCTGAGTTTAAAAATGTGACAAACATTGTGTACATGGGGATGGGCGAACCACTCGATAACCTTGAGAATGTTCTAAAAAGCCTTGAAATTCTTACCTCAAAGTGGGGAATGGGCTGGAGCACCAAGCGCATTACGGTTTCAACCATTGGTCTTATCCCTGCCATGAAGCAGTTCCTTGAAAAGTCAAACTGCCACTTAGCCATTAGCCTTCATACTCCGTTCGATGATGAGCGCCGGATGCTTATGCCTATCCAGAATGTATACCCAATAGCCGATGTGGTTGACGAGCTCAAAAAGTACCGATTTAGCGACCACCACAGGGTGTCGTTTGAGTATATAATGTTTGATGGGCTAAACGATACCCCGCGCCACGTAAAGGAACTGGTGAAGCTGCTTAATGGGATAAACTGCCGGATAAATCTAATCCGATTCCATCCCATACCCGATTCGCCGCTCCGCACCTCACCCGACGAGCGCATTATACAGTTTCGCGATTCACTAACCGCCAAAGGCATATTTACCACAATCCGTGCCTCGCGTGGGCAGGACATTCAGGCTGCTTGTGGATTGTTATCAACCAAGGCGCTACAGGAAAAACGTTAACCGTTAACCGTGAGCCGTTAACCGTTAACCGTGAGTCGTTAAGCGAAATCTAATTATTACCTATTGTCATTCCGAGCTCGTCGAGGAATCTCAATTACGAGTTAAATCGGGAAACGTATGCCTTGAGCCGTAAAGCGAAGTAGAACAGCAACTACAACGCTTGTCATCCTGAGCCTGTTGAAGGATCTCCCCTTTATGGTAAGGGAGATGTTTCGCTAATGCTCAACATGACAATACCCTCACGAACAACTCTCAACTCAAAAAAAAGGGCACCGTAAGGCGCCCTTTCTATCTTGTAATCCTGAATTATTTCAGGTTGTGGGTTTTAACAAATTTCTCAAGAACACCCTTTAGGTCAGGTAAACCAATCTCGGCCAAATCGTAGAATACACGGGTGGTAGGTTTCTTGATGTTGATAATACGGCTGAGGTCAATTGGGGTACCAATAATAACGGTATCGCAATCGGTGTTGTTGATGGTGGCCTCTAGGTCCTTGAGCTGTTGCTCACCGTAGCCCATGGCAGGAAGAACACGGCCAATGTTGGGGTAAATACGGTAGGTTTCCTTCAGTTTACCAACAAGGTAAGGACGAGCATCAACCTCTTCGCTTGCACCAAATTTGCGGGCAGCAATGGTACCAGCGCCAATCTTCATTTCGCCGTGGGTTAAGGTTGGGCCGTCCTCAACAATCAGGCAACGCTTACCATCGATAAGTTCGGGCTTGTCAACCTTGATGGGCGAAGCGCCGTCAACCACAATGGCTTTGGGGTTGGTTTTGCGAATGTTTTCACGAACAATCTGAATACCCTCGGGCGAAGCTGAATCCATCTTGTTGATAACAACCACATCGGCCAGGCGAAGGTTAACCTCGCCGGGGTAGTAGCTAACCTCGTTACCTGCACGGTGCGGGTCAACCACGGTTATGGTAAGGTCGGGCTTGAAGAAGGCAAAGTCGTTGTTACCGCCGTCCCAAAGAATAACATCACAACCGCTGGGATCCTTTTCGGCTTCGCGAAGAATGGCCTCGTAGTCAACACCAGCGTAAATCACGTTACCGCGAACTACGTGTGGTTCGTACTCTTCCATCTCCTCAACGGTACATTTGTGTTTCTTCAGGTCGTCAACAGTGGCAAAACGCTGTACTTTTTGGGCAACCAAATCGCCGTAAGGCATTGGGTGACGAACGGCAACAACCTTAAGTCCAAGTCCCATAAGATACTCAATAACCTTACGTGAAGTTTGCGACTTACCGCAACCGGTACGGGTAGCAACAACGGCAATAACCGGTTTGGTGCTTTTTAACATGGTTTCGTTGGGACCAAGCAGCATGAAGTTAGCACCTGCTGCGTTAACAATTGAGCTAAGTCGCATTACATGCTGGTAGTTCACATCGCTATATGCAAAAACGCAGTCGTGAACGTTTTTCTCCTTGATAATCTTAGCCAGATTCTGTTCGGCCTCTATGGGAATTCCGTTGGGTTAGAGCTTTCCTGCAAGCTCGGCAGGATACTTACGACCATCGATATCGGGAATTTGAGCAGCGGTAAAAGCAACTACATTGTACTCCTCTTTATCGCGGAAGAAAGTGTTGAAGTTGTGGAAATCTCTTCCGGCTGCTCCGATAATAACTACATTACGTCTCATAAGACCTCCTTAGATATTTTTGTTTAGATTTTGGTTTTTACAGTTCTCAAAATTAGTTTTTTAAAATTCAAAATGTTCGTCCCAAAAATTTTACAACCCTCACCGCCATGAATGGTTGTATATAAAGATCAGAATATCAGTTTAATAGGGGTAGGTTTCATAAAATATGTTAAGAAACATATTTTTGGGATTAAGGGAAAAAAATGCCCCGATTTTTTTAGAATCGGGGCAAAATGTTGTTATGGGAATGTATTAGTAAACCTCGATATCGTAAGGCATACGAGCCTGAACGCCCTGATTGTTAAGCATACTCTTAATGCGATTGTATGCTTTGAACGACAAACCGAGTTCGTCCTTTAGCATCCAAGCCTTTGCTTCGGCCGACATATCTTCCATAAGCTGCTCAAACAGTTTTTTCTGCTTTGGTAGCTCAACAAGGCGGTAGTTTTCTAACCCAGCCTTTTCGGCGGCAAGCTTAATGGCATCGGTTAGGCCACCAAACTCATCAACAAGCTTTATGTCCTTGGCGTTAACGCCACTCCACACCCTGCCTTGTCCAATGGCATCGACCTGTTCAACAGGAATACCACGGCCTGCGGATACATGACCAATAAAGGTTTGGTAGGTTTGCTCAATGAACATTTGGCCAACTGCCTTTTCTTCAGCGGTCATTGGACGGAATACACTAAAGAAATCGGCATGATCGTTGGTTTTAACAACATCAACGGTAATGCCCAATTTATTATCGAGCGCTTTTTGCAGGTTGAAGAACAAGCCGAATACGCCAATAGAACCCGTGATAGTGGTTGGGTTGGCCATAATGGTTGTAGCAGGGGCTGCAATGTAGTATCCACCCGATGCAGCCACATCGCCCATGGAAACAATAACAGGCTTAACCTTTGCGGCTAAATCAACCTCGCGCCATATAACCTCTGAGGCCAACGCACTACCGCCGGGAGAGTTGATACGGAAAACTATGGCTTTAATCGAGCTATCGCGGCGTGCCTTGCGAATGGTTCGCGAAAGACCCTCGGAACCGATATTATCATCGCCACCTTCACCCATTCCTATTTCGCCACTTGCATAAATAACGGCAATTTTATCCTTTGAGAACTTGCGTTTAGCAACCTCGGGGGCTTTAAAGTATTTTTTCAGCTCAATGCTGCTGATATCCTTCTTTTCCTCAATGCCAAGCTTGGTTTTTAAGGTTGCAATAAGCTCATCCTTATAGATTAGACCATCGACCAGCTTATTTTCCAGCGCCTTTTTGGCATTGAATATCTCCATGTTGTTGGCCAAGCTGTTAAGCTTATCGGCAGATATGCCTCGGGTTTCGGAAATTCCCTTAACCCATTGGTTCCAAATGGATGAAACGTAGGTTAGCGTTTGCTCGCGGTTTTCGGGGCTCATCTTATCGAGCATAAATGGCTCAACGGCGCTTTTAAATTTACCATGGCGGAGTATTTGTGGCTCAACACCTAACTTTTCCAAGGTTTTCTTAAAGAACATTATCTCGCTTCGCAAGCCAAGCCACTCAATCATACCCTCAGGGTTAAGGAAAACACTATCGGCAACCGATGCCAGGTAGTATGCTTTTTGGCTGTATGTATCGCTGTATGCATAGATGAACTTGCCCGACGATTTGAAATCGATGAGCGCGTTACGGATTTCCTCGGTGGTGGCGGCGCCTGCATTAACGGCGTCGAGCTCAAGAAGAATACCCTTGATGTTGGAATCCTCCTTGGCATTGGCAATGGCTTTTAGGATTTGGTTCAACCCTATTGGGCTATTGGGTTGAAACGAAGCAAAATCGAAGCCCTTGAAGGGGTCTTCGCTACCGCGGTCAACTATTTCCTGTTTTAGATCGACGTAAAGGATTGAATTGGGCTCAATCTTAACCTCTTTTTTATCGGCCGAGGAAACAATTGCACCAACAATCCCAAGGAACATCAAAAAGATTACTATTGATGAGATTACTATGCCCACTATTGTGGCAAGCACATACTTGAAAAATTGTTTCATAGTGATTGAGATTTAGTTATTCAATTATTAAATAAGACTATTTTAAGTTGATAAAGTTACAGAAAAGGGTTGAATTTTTTAATAGATAATTCAAAGTCGTTTAGTTAACAAACATATACATGCCTGTCATCCTGAGCGCAGCGAAGGAACTATTGAATAGTGTGCAGTATACAGTGTGCAGTGTACAGGGATGAGGGAAAGTAGTGTTTGGTTTTTAGTGTTTTGTGAAATGCTTCTATTCACTATCACCCATCAACCATAAACTGCCATCTCAGCTTGTCATCCTGAGCGTAGCGAAGGAACTCTAATCGGCCCTAAAGTGATTTTTCGCTAACGCTCAACATGACATTACCCTCACCAACAACCATCAACTGTCAACCATCAACTAAATAAGCCTCATAGGGTTTCACAGTGTAACACTATGACATTCACGAACAACGAGCAACGAACAACGAACAACGAAGACCACTTTCAGCCCCGCAGGGGCGTAATATTTGTAACACCATGGAACACCCGTATGTAAAGCGATGCACGCTATGATATTCCAAAGAGCGAAATTGAATCGTTGCATCGCAAAGGAAAAACATTGCAAAGAGTGATTTTCATGTTCTTTCTTGTCTTGATACAAGAAAGAACCAAAGAAAATCAAGGCTGAAAAGCCCTCCCGATGGGTGCCCCGCGGGTGGAACTGTCACGCGATACAATTCGCTACGCCTTCAGCGTGGCTCATATGGTATTGCTTACTAGACCCACCGCCACGCTCCACCCCCGACCCATTGCCGGGTCAGGCTTTTATGCCTCTGCTTGCTTATTCCGCTCCATTCCCTCTCAGGGAAAAGGGCTGGGGTGAGGTCGTTTCCCACGAACAACGAGCAACTTACACGAATAACTTCATTTGTCATCCTGAGCGTAGCGAAGGATCTCTAATCGACCCATTGAGATGTTTAGCTTGCGCTCAACATGACAATGGCTTCACCAAAAACGCTTCCAGCCCCGTAGGGGCGTAATATTTGTAACCCCCTGACTATTCCCAAATGTATAGCGATGCACGCAAGACTTTTTCCAAAGAGCATCACTGAAACTTTGCATCGAAACAGAAAAATCATTACAAAGAGCGATTGCCGAAAAACCAATCAAAAGGTGATGAAGGGAGATAGAGATGCTTCGGCTAGCTCAGCATGACAAGAGTGCAGAAAGGAAGATAGGGTTTTTGTAATCCCAAGCGTAGTCGAAGAATCTCATTAAATAGTGAATGAAGGTATAATGAGATGCTTCGGCAAAGTCTATCCCTATAAATCAGGACTCAGCAAGACAGCATAATGTTTCTCTTGCGCGCAACATGACAAATAAACTTAACTAAGCAACATTGATAGATAATCCATCATTTTAAAACGAGAGTAAAAATCAATGAAATCTAAAAAATTCACTTTGAGATATTTCACCATTTTATCCTTTATCCTTTAACCTTTATCCTTAATTACGTTTTACCGGTTCTGAATTTTTCAGCTAAACTCAGCCTCCCGTAGAGTTGTTTATGCAGAGCATGGTTCTCCCCCTTTCTTTTTTCTGTATAAATTATTTTCTACCTTAGCAAAACCATAATTGGCGCATATTTTGCAAAAGGGAGGTATGAGGTTTGGTAAAATAGTATTAACCCTTTCGGTTTCATTATTTCTGATAACTGCAAGGGCACAGGAAATTTTGCCCGGTGCTCGATTGATGAGCAACTACCTTCCGCTAGTTCAGGGTAAACGGGTGGCTGTTGTGGCCAACCATACCACGCTGGTTAGTTCGAAGCACCTGGTCGATACTCTGCTTTCAGCTGGTGTAGCCGTAAAAAAAATATTTAGCCCGGAGCATGGCTTTCGGGGCGATATTGAGGCTGGCGAGCTTATTGGAAACTATACCGATAAGGTTACGGGATTACCTGTAATTTCGCTGTATGGCGGAAGTAAAAAACCCAAACCAGCCGACCTGAGCGATGTTGATGTTCTAATTTTTGATTTGCAGGATGTTGGAGTAAGGTTTTACACCTATATCTCAACTATGCATTACGTAATGGAGGCCTGCGCGGAAAATAACAAGCCGTTGATAATACTCGATAGGCCAAACCCTAACGGTTTTTACGTTGATGGGCCAGTACTGGACACCGCTTACCGCTCGTTTGTGGGAATGCATCCTGTACCCCTGGTTCACGGTATGACCATTGGTGAGTTTGCCCAAATGATAAACGGTGAGGGCTGGTTAAAGGGGAAAATTCAGTGTAACCTCACAGTTATTCCCTGTAAGGGTTACACCCACAGCATGACCACTGCCCTACCCGTTCGCCCCTCCCCTAACCTCCCCAATCACCTTTCCATTCTGCTTTACCCTTCGCTTGGGCTGTTTGAGGGGACGGTGGTAAGCGTAGGCCGTGGAACCGATTACCCCTTCCAGGTTTTTGGTTTCCCTAATTTCCCCGATAAGGGTTTTAGGTACATACCGGTTGAGAAACGTGGGGCAAGCTTGAATCCGCCCTACAAGGGCAAACCGGTTTACGGTATCGACCTAAGGGACTACTCGGTAAACTACTTTCTGGACCGCCGCGAGATAATTCTCGATTGGCTAATATACTCCTACAACAACTACCCTGAAAAAGATAAATTCTTCAATAACTTCTTCAACCTGCTTGCCGGAACTAGCGTGCTGCGCCAGCAAATAGAAAACGGGTTAACCCCTTCGGAAATTAGAGCCACCTGGCAGCCAGCGCTTGAGCAGTTCAAACTGCTTCGAAAAAAGTACCTGCTTTACCCCGATTTTGAATAACTTTGACACTTGATTACTGTAAAAGAATGGCAAAGAAAAATACACACTATGTGGTTTGGGAAGGGCTAAAACCTGGCATTTATGGGAGTTGGGAGGAGTGTCAAAAGCAAATAAAGGGCTTTCCGGGTGCAAAGTATAAAGGATTTCCAAGCATGCTTGCCGCACAGCGTGCTTATGAAATGGGTTACTTGGCATACAATAGCATGAACCCCGAGCAGGAAGCACTATTTAATGTTAACGAGAATACCCCAAAACCAATATACCCCTCATTGGCTGTTGATGCAGCCTGGAATACTGCTACTCTTGAAATGGAATACCAAGGGGTAGATTGTCAAACCGGCAAGCTGATTTTCCATCAAGGACCTTTCCCCGACGCCACCAATAACATAGGCGAGTTCCTTGCCATTGTCCATGGGTTAGCGCATCTGAAAAAGCTGAATAGCGAAATACCCATTTACACCGACTCCATGACTGCCATATGTTGGGTTAGGGCAAAGAAAGCACGTACCAAACTTATTCAAACGGAAAGGAATAAGAATCTCTTTGAACTACTAGAGCG
Source organism: Bacteroidales bacterium (assembly GCA_018056955.1). Classification (GTDB taxonomy): domain Bacteria; phylum Bacteroidota; class Bacteroidia; order Bacteroidales; family Tenuifilaceae; genus Tenuifilum; species Tenuifilum osseticum. The sequence goes on from JAGPEQ010000001.1 coordinate 159,666, forward strand.
GGCCGAAAAATGGTTAAGGGAAAACACATGGAAAAACCCTTTGCTTAAATGGGAAACCCAGTACTGGGGCGAAATCCCTGCCGATTTTGGCAGAAAATAAACAAAATGCCAACTACAAGTGAGTTTTGAAAGCTACATAGCAAAACGATTCCTAAGCGGTTCCGATAGCCAAAGCCTATCGAGGCCATTTATCCGTATTACCATTGCCTCGGTAGCCCTGAGCGTGGCCGTTATGATTGTGGCCATAGCCGTTATTACCGGCTTTAAAAGGGAGATTAAACAAAAGGTTGTGGGTTTTGGAAGCCATATTCAAATAACAAACTACGACAGTAACCAATCGCTTGAAACCAACCCCATACCAACAAACCTTCCGGTAATTGATGAGGTAAAAAAAGTAAAAGGAGTAAGGCATATTCAGCGGTTTGCCATAAAGGCAGGTATCATAAAGACCGACACCGATATTCAAGGAGTTGTCCTAAAGGGGATAGATTCCGATTTCGATTGGACTTTTTTCCAAAAGAACCTAGTTGATGGGGCGATTTTCAAAATTACCGACTCAACCACAACCACTGCATCGCTTATTTCCAAAACGCTGGCAAACCTTTTAAAGTTAAAGGTAGGCGATACCTACGATATGTTCTTTGTTCAAGAACCACCCCGTTATAGAAGGTTTACGGTTGCTGGTATTTACGATACCAAAATGGTTGAGTTCGATAAAATGTTTGTGCTTTGCGACATTAAGCACATCCAGAGGCTCAACGGGTGGAGCCAGAACCAGGCCACAGGATTTGAGGTTTTGGTTGATGATATCGATAGGGTTGATGACCTATGGGTTGAGGTTGATGATATTGCAGGCTTTGTTTTCCTCGACGATGGCTCAAGGCTAAAGGTTCAAAGCATTATCGATAAGTACCCAAATATTTTTGACTGGTTGAACCTGCAGGATATTAACGCTGCCGTTCTAATTGTTTTAATGTTGCTAGTGGCAGCAATTAACATGATTTCGGGCTTACTCATTATTATTCTGGAAAAAACATCTACCATTGGCCTTTTGAAATCGATGGGAACATCGAACCGGAGCGTTAGAAAGATATTTTTGATACAGTCGGCGTTCATTATGATACGCGGACTTTTTATTGGAACCGCAGCGGGTTTGATACTTTGTTTTTTGCAAAAGCAGTTTGGTATAGTTAAGCTCGATGAGGCATTTTACTTCCTATCCGAAGTGCCCATCAACATAGTTTGGTGGCATGTAATTGTTTTGAATGTTTTAGCCTTTGCCGTTGGAGTGGCTATGCTGGTGGTGCCATCGATGGTAATTTCGCGGATTAGCCCCGATAAAACACTTAAATTTGAGTAGTAACTTTATCAGTAAAACCATGCAAAAGCTTCGTCTTTTACTTTTGCCCTTTTCGTTGCTTTACTGGTTTGCAGTAAAGATTCGGAACCTCCTTTTTGATATCAATGTTCTGCGCAGCTTTGAGTTCGACCTTCCAACCATTTGTGTTGGTAACTTAACCGTGGGGGGAACAGGCAAAACCCCGCATACCGATTACCTTATTAGTTTACTGAAAAACAACTATAAAACGGCACTGCTAAGCCGTGGGTATGGTCGTAAAACCAAAGGTTTCAGAATTGTTGAGCAATCGTCGCTGGCCGTTGAGGTAGGCGATGAACCCCTTCAGCTTAAGCTCAAACACCCCGATGTTGCCTGTGCCGTGCATGAGGACAGGCTAAACGGCGTGGTGGAGGTAATGGGCTCGTTCCCTGAGACCGAGGTTGTTGTTCTGGACGATGCCTTCCAACACCGTTGGATAAAAGCAGGGCTTAACATCTTAATGGTGGATTACAACCGACCGGTTTACGCCGATTTCTTTTTGCCTGCCGGGAATCTCCGCGACAGCATCTCGGAGATTAAGCGGGCCAATATTGTTATAGTGAGCAAATGTCCCGATAACCTTACAACCCATGAGCAAAAGTTAATAGCCCAAAGGATTAAAATCAAGCAAAACCAGGATATTTATTTTACCTCAGTGAGCTATGGTAAGCCAAAGGCTGTTTTTAGCAATTACGAAGACTGTAATTTTAATCCAAATGAAACCATCTTCGCCTTATCGGGAATAGCAAATCCCAAGCCATTTATCCATCAACTCGAAAAAAATTATAAATTGGTAGGAAAGAAGACCTTTGCCGACCATCATAATTTTACGGTTAAGGAAATTCTATCTATTTTTGAGGTCACCTCAAACGATGTAATGCTGGTAACCACCGAAAAGGATGCAGCTCGTATTCGTGGGCTAAACCTGCCATCGGATGTAAAAAGTAGGATTTACTACTTGCCGCTTGAGGTTTACTTTATCAATAACAACGAAAATAGGTTTAACAGTCAAATACTCAATTATGTTGGAGAAAATAAACCAAACAGTAACCTATATCAAGAGTAAGGTTACCATTGAGCCCGAAGTGGGGATTATACTTGGAACCGGTTTGGGTGGCTTAGTTCGTGAAATTGAAAATCAACAGGCATTGGAGTATAAGGATATACCTAACTTTCCTGTTTCCACTGTTGAAGGACACTCGGGTCGCTTAATATTTGGCACCCTTGGCGGTAAAAAGGTTGTAGCCATGCAGGGCCGCTTCCACTACTACGAGGGTTACGATATGAAACAGGTAACCTTCCCGGTTAGGGTGATGAAGTTCCTTGGCATTAAGTATCTTTTTGTATCAAATGCCAGCGGGGGCGTAAACCCCGACTTTGAGATTGGCGATTTGATGATAATTAACGACCATATCAACCTAATGCCCAATCCGCTCTTAGGTCCCAATATCAATGAGCTCGGACCCCGTTTCCCCGATATGCATAAACCCTACGAACACGATTTGATTGCCTTAGCCCAAAAGATTGGGGCTGAACTGGGCTTCAAATTGCAGATTGGATGCTACGTGGGAACTACTGGCCCAACCTTTGAAACACCTAAGGAATATCAGTATTTCCGTATTATTGGCGGTGACACAGTGGGTATGTCAACCGTTCCGGAGGTTATTGTTGCCCGTCACATGAACCTGCCCGTGTTTGCCATATCCATTATTACCGATTTGGGTGTTCCAGGCAAAATTGTTGAGGTGTCGCACGAGGAGGTTCAAAAGGTAGGAGCCATGGCCGAACAAAAGATGACAAGAATTTTCAAGGAGATGCTCACAAGGCTATAATCCTTAATGCTATTCGCAGGGAGAGGCTACCTGTTTAGGGTGGCCTTTTTTATTAAGTTGATGGTTGATAGTTGATGGTTGATGGTTGACGGTTGTTCGTGAGTGTATTGTCATGTTGAGAGCTAGCGAAAAATCCTAATACATAGATTTTCATTGCAAATGCAAAAAATCTACCTATGATTAAAAACGGCAATAGCAGTATTCTAAAACTCTTCCTGCAAATGAAAAGGAGAGAATAGTTCAGGGGACTTTGGAGTTCAGCTGAACTAATGAGCTGGCAATTGTTTATGCCTTCATAATTCTCATAGCGGATAGGGGTTAAAAATAATGCAAGGTTTATAGGCCAAATTCACTAGATCTTGCAAATATTTTTCCGAAAACCACTTGCTATATTATTAGTAGTCAAACTGTCATTATATTAATAAGGGTCAACTAGTTAGGGCTAACGTTTTGGCGGTATGGCCAGTAAGGGATTGCGGAGTGGCGTTCCTTTCAACCGAGACGAATGATTGATGCGGGAGATGAACTTCGCATAGCACTGAAACACTTATTGGCAATACCGCATGTTGGTTGCAGTTTTTCATTTTTTATCTACTTTCATAATCTTTGCTTCAACATTCTTTTTGGATTTTGTCTCTGTCACAATACATTTAAATCTAAGACAAAATTCTTTTTCTTCGATCTTGATAGGAGGAATTTGTTCATATCTCATTGAATGTAATTGTCTTTCCAAATAGAGTCCTGGCATTTTTTTAAATAAATCAATTACTTGATTATCTATTCTCTTGTCAATACTTTCTATCATTCTGAGTTGAGTTGTATCTATAAATCCATTTGCTTTGAATTTAAAATACAGAATAAAATCACCTTTTATACAATCGGCATATAATTCATCTGGATATTTTATTTTCTCTATCAAGTATTTACAAATTCTAATCTGTAATGCAGTATCAATACAATTGTTATCTAATGAATCAGGAAAAGATATTTCAAATCGTGCATATTCACAATTTCTATTTATATCAGAGTCTTGTGCATAAATCAACGCTGTTAGTAATATCAATATCGAGGTTGTAATTATTTTTTTCATTTTCTATCAGTGTCAATGTCTTTTTTAAAATTGCATACAACGGCTGGGGGCTGGTAAAGTGCAGGAGTTTGAAACGTTTCATTGTCCCACGCTATGAAGCTACGAAAAAGCGGAAATGTTTCCTAATCCGCTGGATACCTGCATTTTATTAGCCCCTTGTTGTGTGTAGCTTTTTGTTATTTAGTTAGTTTATTAACATTATATTCTATGGATTCTAATTTTGATTTAATATCATATATTTCGCTGTTTTGATAATCTTGATCCAAATAAATTGATGATAAGAAAGTTAAAATTGACAAAAAGAATATCCACTTTAAAATATTACTTGATAGAGATAATTGTTCTCTGTTTTTGTCTAGGGTAATAATTCTTAAAAAATATGCAATAGAGATAAAAATACCTCCAATAATAATTTGATTTGAGGCATCCCAATCTGTGTTCTTAATTCCGTAAGTAAAAAAACCAGAACCAATTATAATCAATAATAAATCTATGAACTTAAAGAAAGAAGAAAAACCAATAAATAATTTAATGTAACTTAGAGAATACCATTGATTTATAATTAGTCCAAAAATAACTAAACTTGCTCCTATTGAATACAATTCAAGTGGCATTTGAGTGTAACTGATGTCTTTCAAACCGATGGACATTAAAATTATACCGATTGAAGTACTAATCCCATTTATAATAATTTGCCAATTATGTTTAGTTTCCATAATCCGTTTTTTTTAGTTTAATGTAATAATCAATTAATCATTCAATTTTATGTTATTAATCTTATGTTTAATTAGCCAACTTCTAATGGAACGTTCTAAACTTAATGAACATTCCTTGAAATTATTCCAATCTATACACGAAAATGCATCGTAAGCAAAATATATTGGTTTTTCATCGTTTTCCTTATTAAAAATATGAAAGTTACAGTTTACATTCGAATTTATGATAACTGCTTTTAATTCTTTTGCACTTTTGCATTCCTCATCAATATCTGAGATATGAACAGCAGAGCCAATTTGGGAATCGAAATTTTTTAATTCATCAGATATTTCTTTTGGTAATAATGGATTATTGACAAATTTTGATGTTTCAATTATCCCTTTCGTACTTTCATTAAGTAAGATTCTTTCAGCGAGAAAATCCTTGTCATTGAATTTTATATTTTTTATTTCAAATAATGTCATTTCTATAAAATCACCTGTATACATATTACTTCCAGTCCTTCCAAAAAGAAAACCAATTCTATGATTATTAATGTATTCTATCAATTCAATTACTTTTTCAAGTTGTTTAAGGGATAATTCTTGTTTTTGAAAATTATTCATTATCAACCAGGCAATAAATAGGGTTCCTATTGAAACTAGTAAACCGACTATTTGAATCCCAATTTCAATTTTAACTATTGTTGTCATATGCTAGGAATTAAAATCTATTGGTACATTCAAAGTTACACACAACGGAGCGGCGCTTGTCGCAGTGGCGGGTTTCGGAGCACAAAACTGTCAATACACCACAAAAGTTAATGCGAGATAGAATGTTTAATTAACCACGTCACCCGCCATTGAGCCAAACGCCTGTTAGCACCAGTAGTTATTTCAATTCTCCATTTTTGTAGCTTTCCTTTTTTATTATCTTTTTTGTTTTTTTGTCTATGTAAACAGTTTTTCCATTTCTTAATCCGTCCTTTATTTTTCGTACTTCTGTAATTTCGTTTTCTTCATCATTATAAATAAACTCACCCGTAAATAAATCTCCGTTAAGTGTAAAATACTTTTCGTCAGTTCGATTGTTTTGAATGTAGTTAGATTCAATTTTCACCTTCTGGTCATAGAAAAAAAATGTCCAAAGTCCAATTCTATCTTCTTTATAGTACTTTCCTGTTATTAATGGTTGATTTTCAGAATTGAAGAGTTTGAATTCACCGTCTTTATACCCCGTTGTTCCATCGGAAAACTTCCATACTGATAAAGCGAAATTGAGTTCAAACCAATTGTGGTCAATATCATTTTCTTTTTTTAGCCAATATTCTTGTGATGCTGATGTATTGTCGGTGTAATACTCAGTTTTTCTACATTTATAACTATTGTATTTTTCATTGTAAATCTCATAATGATTCTTCGGTTTCACACCTAAGCTGTCATAAGTGATTAATTCAGTCAATTTTCCGTTATTGAATTGTTTTATTTCTCTTGGTTTATTTTGATTATTCCATACTATATACTCACCGTGTAGCACACCATTCCTATAATTAAAAGTTTCTGAAATTTTGCCTTCAGTATAATATTGAATCCATTTGCCCTCTCTTTTGTCTTTTATGTAATACCCTTTTTGATATATGAAATAAGTTTCATCATTAATATCTTTATAACTATATCTATATAACCATTCTCCGTCTTTTAAGTCGTCTTTGAAAAAGCCTTTGGCGATTATTTCATTTGTAGAATCCCTTAGTTCATATGGGCCATTTAACTTATCGTTTTTATAATATGTAGTTTCAAGAACTTTCTGATAGACATACTTTCTGCAAGTGTCTAATGGGCTTTGGTTGCTATCAATTTCTGAACAAGGGAACTCTTCTTCTTCCAAGTATGAAAATCTAGTTGATTTTCCGTCTAATTTCCCATTTGCAAAGTTTTGTACAAGGTAAAGTTGTTTTGAAAATGGCATATTGCCACCATCACCGTCAACCCAACTCGTGTAATAATATTTCCATTCTCCTGTTTTTTGTCCGTTTGAAAATCTTCCTTCACTTCTTAATGTTCCTGTTAAATCATAGTTTTTCCAATATCCACTTTCCAAACCTTCATAATAGTTTCCTTCAATAGTAAGAGTTAATACACTTATATCTGTACGGATAACTCCACCAAATAAAGTTTTCATAAAATCTCTATAAACCTTATATTCTCCGTGTAACTCATCATTTTTGTAAGAACCAACAATTAAACTGTCTCCTTTAACATCTTGAAAAGCTCCATTTAAAACTCCTTTGGTGTAATTCTCAAATTTCAATAATCGTTCTTTCCCATCTTCTATGAAAATTAATTTCCAAGTGCCATTCTTATAATCATTTAAATATTCTCCAATTTGTTTGAGTTGTAAATTTCCGGTTTCGTCATCATAATAGTATTCTATTGTTTGTCCGTTCTTAATACCATCTTTAAATGTTGTTGATACAACAATTTTTCCGTCTTCATAAATTTTCAGTATCCCGTTTTTTTTACCATTTGACATTGTGTATTCAGCTGTTAAATTACCTTCATCATCAAATTCTTTAAATAAACCATTCTCATTACCATTTGTATAGTTTCCTACTTTTTTAAGTTTTCCATTATAATGATAAACTTTAAGTTGCCCATTTATTTTACCATTTAGAAGAGTATACTCAGCTTTAACAACATCACCATAATAATATTCAGTTTTTTTACCATTATCAGAGTCATAAATTCCTGCTTTTTTAATCAATGTTATTCTATATGCTGTAAAACTTCTACTACTCCAATTATCATCTTTTCTTTTTTCGGTTGATATTTTTAAAGTGTATGAGACATTGCCGTATGTAGAAATCACTTCATTATCTTCAATCTCACTATTAACTAGTTTAAATCCAGCAGCCGAAATTGAGTTTTGAATTAATGAATAGGATTCTTTATTGAAAACTGTATAAGATATTTTATTTGGAAAACCTTCATATGTATATAGATAGAACCAAGCTTCTGCTTTGTCGCTGTAATAATCTTTATTAAATGACCAAATTATTGTGTTATATTTATATGTATTTCCTTTTTCAGAGTCATAATAAGTCCAACCTTTTGTTAGCAAGACTTGGTTCACGTCTTCCCAGTTTTTTTTATTACAAAGATTCGTTAAATCTGTCAATGTAATTTTTTGTCCAAAAATGGTTGAACACATTAAAAGTGTCAATGAGATTGTTAATGTTATTCGTTTCATTGTCTGTCTTTTTACTATTGGTGCTAACGTTTTGGCGCTTGGCGCAGTGGCGGATTTCGGAGCACAAAACTGTCAATACACCACCAAAGTTGATGCGAGGTATAATGTTCAATTAACCACGTCACCCGCCATTGCCGCCAAACGCCTGTTGTGTGCTGGCGTTCTTGTCCACCATGTCTGTAAACCATTGTCTTTGTTGAGTTTCCGTGTCATTTTTCTTTGTCGTGTTGGTCTGTGCGTATGGGTGTTTTATTTTTTTTAAAAGCGTTGGAAAAATATTTTGAAATTCATTCTTTGGGTCGGAAAGGTGAAAGCTCTTTTGCAATTTTTGGTCTGTGCATTGGCTTGTGCGAATTGCAAATGTGCTTACACCTGTGCACTGACTATTTTATTGTCCATTCAACCCAAAAGTCAAATGGTGATGTTTCTTTTGTAGCATAGTATTCTACAATTTCGTATGCGATTTCAGGTTTACTTTTTC
>JAGPEQ010000118.1 GCA_018056955.1 Bacteroidales bacterium
TAAAACCTGGTAAAAGAGTGCTTGTTAAAGTTGATAATCTGGCTATTGACAACTATAACGGTATGTACCAAATAGGTTTGGGCTATACCGATGGTGGTGTACTCAAGGTTACGGGTATCGACCCCTCGGCAGTAGCCAAAACCATTCAGGTAACCGGCGAAAAAATCAGCTTAAATCCAGAAACAATCACCATCCCAACTTTAAGCACTGATAAGGTGCAAAAACTTGTTAAGCTTGAGGGTGTTCAATTCTGGAACCCTGCCGCAACCTATAGTATTCCCGGAGTGAATACAAACCGTATACTTGTTGACCAGAACGGTAACCAAATCATTTTGCGAAATAGCGGTTACGCAAAGTTTACTAAGGATCAAGTTCCAACCGGTAGTGGTTCCATAACCGGTGTTCTAAGCATATTTGGTAGCACCTACCAGCTCCTTATTCGCGACACCCTTGATGTTAAGTTTAACCAGCCCCGATTTGGTTCAGAGGTGCCAGCTAAAAACACTACCATAGAACAGCTTAAACTCTTCTATGACGGTTCGCAACTTTACCAGATACTATACGATTTAGTTATTGAAGGAGTTGTTACGGCTAACGATGAGTCTGGTAACCTTTACAAACAACTTTTTATTGAAGATGAAACGGGAGCCATTGAATTTAAGATTGATGTTGCAGGCCTTTATACCGACTTCCCCGTTGGAACCAAAATAAGGGTTAACTGCAAGGACCTTTACATGGGCACTGAAGGAGGAGTGATAAAACTTGGAGGTATATATAATGAAAAATTAGGGAGTTTACCTGCAAGCGATTTTTACAAAAAGGTTTTTGTAATTAGCACCGGAAATCCGGTTAGCGAAACCGAAATTTCAATCTCGCAACTCAATAACAACCTAATTGGAAAAGTTGTCACCCTTTCGGGCGTTCAGTTTGCCGATTACGAAATGGGTAAAACCTACGCTGAAAGTGCCGCAACCACAAACAGAATCGTGGAGGAGGTAACTACCGGAAGAACAATTATAGTTAGAACCAGCAACTACGCCAATTTTGCAGGAGTTGAACTTCCCCGTGGACGTGGTAAAATAACTGCTGTTCTTACCAAGTACAATAGCGATTACCAGCTCACTATCCGTAAAGTTGGCGAGGTAAATTTGATAGAACCCCGATTGGATTACATATTAAGCCAAGGTTTTCAATCGGCACCAGTTACTAATCCAAGTAGCCCAATCAGTATCGATGGATGGAAAACCATTGCTGAAGCCGGCACTAAAGTATGGAATGCCAGTTCATTCAGTGGGAATGTTTATGCCCGTATGAGTGCATACCAGTCAAACGAGAATAGTAATATTGCCTGGTTAATTTCACCAAAATTCAACATTCCAAGCGGGAAAGACGTTTACCTTAGGTTTGAAACAGAGCATTCCCACTGGGCTAACGCTACCCTTGAGGTTTATATATCAAAGAACTTTGATGGAACAAACCCTGGGGCTGCTGAGTGGACAAAGCTCGATGCAACAATTGCAAACCAATCGGTTAGTCAGTACTCATGGGTAAATTCAGGACTGATAAATCTTAATGCTTTTGCTGGTGATGCCTATATTGGTTTTAAATACACCGGCAGCAAAACTCTTTCAACAACCTTTGATGTTGATAAGGTAGCAGTTTACGCCCTTCAGTAGTTATTACTACAAATTTAAAAGGCCGGGTTTCCCCGGCCTTTTTTTTGCTTTTATATACCTCAAAACGCAGGCCCAGCAAAGGCCTTAACATCGTTGCCGGTAATTTGCCTATCGCAAAGTATTATTAAACGCTCAATCACATTCCTAAGCTCACGAATATTTCCGGTCCATTTTAGTTTCTGTAATTCATCAATGGCATCGGATGTAATGGTTTTGGGTGGAATGCCGTATTCGGCACATATCTGCTCATTGAAGTGCTGTGCAAGCAAAGGAATATCCTCAAGCCGTTCGCACAAAGGAGGAACGTTTATTATTATTACGCTCAATCTATGGTACAAATCCTCACGAAAGTTTCCTTTTTCAATTTCCTGGGTAAGATTCTTGTTGGTTGCAGCAATAACTCGAACATTTACCGTGATATCCTTATCGCTACCCACCCTGCTAATCTTATTCTCCTGTAAGGCACGGAGCACTTTTGCCTGAGCGCTAAGGCTCATGTCGCCAATTTCATCAAGGAACAGTGTGCCACCGTCGGCCTGTTCAAACTTTCCCTTTCGCTGCTTAATGGCCGAAGTGAATGCCCCCTTTTCGTGGCCAAAAAGTTCACTCTCAATCAATTCCGAAGGAATGGCTGCACAGTTTACCTCCACAAAAGGCATGGCAGCCCGATTGCTCTTTTCATGTAGCCAGCGCGCCACTAACTCCTTCCCTGTTCCATTAGGGCCAGTAATTAGCACACGGGCTTCGGTAGGAGCCACACGGTCAATCATCTCCTTAACCTTAACTATGGCTGGCGATTCTCCAACAATATCGTATGCCTTTGAAACCTTACGCTTTAGCGTTTTAGTTTCCTGTATCAGAATGGTTTTATCGGTAGCATTGCGAATGGTAATTAGCAAACGGTTAAGATCGAGAGGCTTTTCAATGAAATCGAACGCACCTTTTTTGATAGCATCTACCGCTGTATCGATATTACCATGCCCCGATATCATAACTACCGGCACATCGGGCTGACGCTCCTGAAGCTTTTCAAGTACCTCAATGCCATCCATCTGTGGCATTTTGATATCGCAAAGCACAAGTTCATAGCTGCCATTATCAAACATCTCAAGGCCAGCATGGCCATCCTCGGCAACATCAACACTATGCCCTTCAACCTCCAGGATATCTTTCAGTGTATTACGAATAGCCTTTTCGTCGTCAATTACCAATATTTTGGACATAACCAGTATTTTGGTGTAAAGATAAAAAAAATAGTTAGATGTTACCAGCTAACAGTTCCAGCCCCAAAACCCTAAAAACCTCTCGTTTCAATCCTACAATTGCGTAATTTCAGAACGGGTAGTTGAAACCTTTATCCTTTATCCTTTATCCTTTATCCTTTAATCTTTAACCTTATTACTTAGTTCCACCCAAAACCCTTCCTTTAAGGCGTAATCGGACTGAAACATCTTTTTGATGCCTAACTTTTGAACCAGTAAGTTAACAAATATCGATGCGGGAATAATCAAATCGACTCTTATGGGGTCAAGCCCCGGTAGTGCAAGCCTTTGGGCATGCGTTGATGTAATAAAAAAGTGATGTAACTTCAGGTATTCATCAACCGGTATTTCGGCCGAAAACTTTGATGTGTCATGTATAATCCCTTTGTGCGCTAGTATTTTTCTGAAAGAATCGAACGCGCCTGAACTACCAGCCATAACTTTTGGATTTAGGTTTGCTGCGGCCAGTAGCAATGGCTCAACTGTTTGAAGCATGAAATTTTCAATGGTGGCTAACTCTCGTGTAGTAATGGGATCGGAAATTGGAAAACTCTCGGCAATACGGGTTACGCCAAGGTTGAAGCTATGAAGCCAGAATATTTGCTCCGAGTTGGCTATAATAGCCTCGTTGCTACCTCCCCCAATATCAACAACAACTGCTGGCCTTTCGCCCAAGTCAACCGCTGCATTTACCCCCTTCCAAATCAGTTCTGCCTCACGGTCACCGCTGATCACCTCAACATCAATATTAAACCTTTGCTTTATCTCACTTACAAATATCTGTCCATTTGAAGCATCGCGCACTGCCGATGTTGCAAAGGCATAATACTGGGTTGCCCCTAAGTCTTTAGCTGTGTTTAGGTGAGCATTAATGGCATTATATGCCCTATGCATGGCTTCGGGTGTAAGCCTTTTATCAGTAAAACCTCCCTCACCAAGTTTAACGGGCAGTTTGCTCTCGTGAAGAATTGCTCCCGAGGTTTG
>JAGPEQ010000119.1 GCA_018056955.1 Bacteroidales bacterium
GTAACCATTCGCTACCGCGATACCATGGAGCAAGAGCGTGTTCCCGCATCGCGCCTGCGCGAGATAATGAACGATAAGGTTTCGCTAACTAACCTACTACGTCAAATATAAATAAACACTTGCCGGCATGAATTCAATATTTAGTAAGATAAAGCCTCATATAGTAGCCTTGCTGCTTTTCATGGCCATACCGTTAGCTTATTTCTACCCTCAGCTACAGGGTAAAAGGCTAGCTCAGCACGATATTGCTATGTGGAAAGGCTCAGCGAAAGAAATTTTGGATTACAAGGCAAAAACAGGCGAGGAGTCGCTTTGGACAAACAGTATGTTTGGAGGAATGCCGGCATATCTCATTTCGGCTAACTACAAGGGAAACCTGCTAAAGCATGTCGATAGCTTCCTAAATGTGGTGGGACGGCCTGCCAGCTATATCTTCCTAACCATGTTAGGATTTTATATTCTACTTCTTGTTTTTGGGGTAAACCCTTGGCTTGCCATTGTGGGTTCAATTGCCTATGGCCTATCAACCTATTTTCTCATAGTTATTGGAGCAGGGCATAACGCTAAGATTCATGCCATAGCTTATGTTGCCCCAACCATTGCTGGAATGATTTTGGCTTTACGTGGACAGCTTTTTGCTGGTTTGGCAGTTTTTGGACTAGCTTTTGGACTCAATCTCAATGCAGGGCACCCGCAAATCACCTACTACGGTGCACTTGTAATGGCCTCTGTCTATCTCTACTATTTTGTTGAGGCATTTAAGGCAAAAGCCTTAAGGATGTTTACCAAGGCTACCGGGATTTTGCTTCTGGCAGCAGTTCTGGCTTTTGGCGCTAACTTTACCTACCTATGGTTCACTAACGACTATGGCAAGGATACAATCAGAGGCAAATCTGAGTTAACCCATGATAGGGATAATAGAACGTCGGGGCTGGACAAGGACTATGCAACCCAGTGGAGTTACGGAATAGCTGAAACTTTTAACCTGCTTATCCCTAATTTGATGGGCGGTTCAAGCACCATGGATGTTGGCGAAAAATCGGAAACATTCCGTTTTCTCAGGCAGAATGGTGTTCCCTATGGTCAAGCTAGTTCCATAGCACAAAACCTACCCACATACTGGGGCCCACAGCCATCAACCTCTGGTCCTGTTTACCTTGGTGCAATTGTAGTTTTTCTTTTTGTATTCGGGATGTTTATCCTTAAAGGTAGATTTAAGTGGTTTTTGTTTGGGATTACTGTTCTGGCAATAATGCTCTCGTGGGGTAAAAATTTTAATTTTCTTACCGATTTATTCCTGAATTACTTCCCCTTTTACAACAAGTTCCGAACGGTATCGATGATACTGGTTATAGTTGAGTTAACCATTCCTTTGCTTGGAATACTTGCCCTTAAGGAAATAGTTGATGGCAAGGTTACAAAGGATGATTTTTGGAAATCATTTAAATGGTCAGTGGGATTGGTTGGAGGAATTTGCCTGCTGTTCCTGCTGCTTGGCAAGGGAATGTTATCCTTTAGCGGTTCAATTGACAATCAGCTGGGTTGGCCCAAGGAGATTGTTGAGGTAATGCGCAAGGATAGGCAAGCGCTGATGTGGAACGATGCTTTCCGCTCACTATTCTTTGTACTTGCCGGTGCAGTTACCATTGCGCTTTACTACATGAAAAAGTTGAAGCCAACACTATTCTTTGCCTTGCTGGGCCTGCTCATTACTGTGGATTTGTGGGTAGTAAACAAGCGCTTTATGGATAACAAGAACTTTGAGTTACCCCAGCAGGTTGAAGCCCCCTTTACCCCAACCGATGCCGATAAGCAGATACTAGCCGATAACGATCCAAATTTCCGTGTGTTTAACCTTACCGTTAGCCCATTCAACGATGCATCCACATCCTATTTCCATAAATCAATTGGCGGATACCATGGAGCCAAGCTGCGTCGCTATCAGGATTTAATTGATTTTCATCTATCCAAGGGTAATATTGCTGTGTTTAACATGTTAAACACAAAGTATATTATACAACCCGGCAAGGAAGGTCCCGTTGCAGTTTATAACCCCGATGCACTTGGCCATGCATGGTTTGTGGACTCAGTTAAAGTTGTTAATATTGCCGATGAGGAGATTGAGGCCCTGAATGGCTTCAACCCAAAATCAATAGCAGTAGTCGATAAACGATTTGAGCAATACCTTAGAGGTTTTGAGCAGGGTAAATCGGGTCAGGGTAAGATTGAACTTACTGAATACCGTCCTAATAGGCTGAAGTATAGGAGCGATTCGCCAGTTTCTCAGCTAGCTGTTTTCTCTGAGATTTACTATCCCAAAGGTTGGCAAGCGTACCTCGATGGCACACCAGCCGATCATTTCAGGGTAAATTACGTGTTAAGAGCCATGCAAATACCTGCTGGTAACCATGAAATTGAGTTTGTATTTGACCCGCCTATGTGGAAAAAAGGAATGTATATCGATTTGGCTTCATCGTTGCTATTAATACTTACCTTTGTTGGTTGGGTAAGCTTTAGTTTGTATAAAACATTTAAGGAGTAAATGGCTAATTCAGTAAACAGGGCAACTAAAGGGAGGTTGAGGAGTTCCTATATCTCATCAATAATAAGCATCTCCTTAGTGCTTTTCACCTTGGGTTTGCTCGGGGTTTTGGTTATTAGCGCAAAGAAACTTTCAGCGTACGTTAAGGAAAACATTGGGTTCGATATCTACCTGAACGAGGGAGTTACCGATGCCGATGCCCTTTACCTGAAAAAGCAGCTCGATGCTAGTATCTACATAAAATCAACCCAGTACTTCACACAACAAGATGCCGCTAAAATGATGGCTAATGAGCTTGGCGAGGATTTTATTGCCTACCTGGGATACAACCCATTAAATGCATACATTGAGGCAAGGCTTAAAGCCGATTACGCCAATAACGATAGCATTGCACGCATTGAGGGGTGGTTAAAGCGTTTCCCCCAGGTAAAGGAGGTTGACTACCAGCGCTCACTCATCAATCTGGTTAACGATAATGTTAGTAGAATTAGCTTGGTGATACTGACATTTGCAGGACTGATGCTTTTCATTTCCCTTGTGCTCATTAACAATACTATTAGGTTGTCCGTTTACTCCAAGCGATTTATCATTAACACTATGAAATTAGTTGGGGCAAGCTGGGGTTTTATACGACGACCTTTCCTGCTGAAAAGCATTTTACATGCCCTATACGCTTCCTTTATAGCCATTGCTTTGTTAATAGGATTGCTGTATGCTATAAACAAGGAGGTTGCCGATTTGCTTGCCATCCTCGATCCGCCAAGCATTGTGCTTGTATTTGCAGCAATTACTGCAATTGGAATAGTTATTAACTTTTTAGCAACCCTGATGGCAGTGAATAAATTTTTACGCTCAAGCACCGATGATCTTTACTATTAACCCGATAAAATTAACAGTTATGTCTGCAAAAAATACCCCCAAAAAGGAGATACAGGAAAAAGAGAATCTTTTTCCCTTAAGCTGGATGAACTATAAGCTGATGATAATTGGCTTTGCCATAATAGTTCTGGGTTTCATTCTCATGGCAGGCGGTGGATCAACTGACCCCAATGTGTTCAACCCCGACATTTTCAGTTTCCGACGTATTACGCTTGCCCCCGTTGTTGTACTGTTTGGGTTCGCATTTGTGGGTTACGCCATAATGAAACGCGAGAAAAAGGATAGCTAATTTTTTTTCATTAAAAAGTATTTGAAATGACCATTTTTGAGGCCATAATTATTGGCATTATACAGGGTTTAACCGAGTTCTTACCTGTTAGTAGTAGCGGACACATTGAACTATCAAAGGCTCTGCTTGGAGTTCAACTCGAAAACAAC
>JAGPEQ010000008.1 GCA_018056955.1 Bacteroidales bacterium
TACACAGAATGGCATTCACGAACAACGAATCACGATCAACGAACAACGAACGCCGTCCCCAGCCCCGTAGGGGCGAAATATTTGTAACCCCATGGCTACTCCCACATGTATAGCGATGCACGCAATGCCTTTTCCAAAGAACAACACTGAAACGTTGCATCGCAACAGAAATGCATGGCAAAGAGCGGGTTAGATGTTCTTTCTTGTCTTGATACAAGAAAGAACCAAAGAAAATCAAGGCTGAAAAGCCTTACCCGATGGGTGCCCCGTGGGTGGAACTGCCACGCGATACTATTCGCCACGCCTTCGGCGTGACTCATGTGGTATCGCTTACTAAGCCCACCACCACGCTCCACCCCCGACCCATTTTCGGGCCAGGCTTTTATGCCACTGCTTAAGTCATTCTTTGTTGGTTGAGGAATTTCATTAATAAAGGGAATGAAGGTACAAAGGGATGCTTCGGCGAGCTCAGCATGACAATGGGAGTAAGGAAAAAAGGGGAATGTCATTCCGAACTAGTAGAGGAATCTCTCTCAGGTATAGCGAACAGCCCTGTAGGGGCAAATCAACTAAGCCCAGGGTTTTAACCCTGGGTATTGTTGTATTCAAAATTTTGGGCGATGCACGCAATACCTTTTCCAAAGAACAACCCTGAAACGTTGCATCGCAACAAAAAACATTACAAAGTGCAATTGCAGGAAAACAATTCCCCAAGGATACAGGACTTAAGGCATAAAGAGATGCTTCAGCTTGCTCAGCATGACAGAAAGGCGTTTTAGCGGAGTATATACTTATAAATCAGGAATAAATAAAAAAGGGTTGCAATCGCAACCCTTTTTCAGTTTAAACGATGTGATTACTCTTCGAATTTCCCGAGCAGGATTTCCAGAATTTTAACGGCAGCTGAAGCCACTGAGGTTCCGGGGCCAAATATGCCCACAACGCCATGGTCGTAAAGGAACTGGTAGTCCTGAGGAGGAATTACGCCCCCAACAATAACCATGATATCGTCGCGGCCAAGTTTCTTTAATTCCTCAATTACCTGAGGAACTAGGGTTTTGTGGCCGGCGGCCAAGCTGGACACGCCAAGCACATGAACATCGTTTTCAACGGCTTGTTTAGCTGCCTCAGCAGGGGTTTGGAATAGAGGCCCAATGTCCACATCAAAGCCTATATCGGCATAGCCGGTCGATACAACCTTGGCGCCACGGTCGTGGCCATCCTGCCCCATTTTGGCAATCATGATACGGGGCTGGCGTCCCTCGAGCTTAGCGAACTTTTCGCAGAGCTCACGGGCTTTCTGGTAGTTAGGATCATCCATAGATTCTGCTGAGTAAACGCCTGAAATGGAACGGATAACCGCTTTGTAACGGCCAACCACTTTCTCGCAGGCATATGATATTTCACCGAGTGTAGCACGTTTCTTGGCAGCCTCAACCGATAGTTCCAGCAGGTTCCCTTCGCCGGTTTCTACGCAACGTGTAATGGCATTGAGGGCAGCTTGAACCTCTGCCTCGTTGCGTTCAGCACGGAGTTTTTGCAGGCGACGGATCTGCGCTTCGCGCACGGCGGTGTTGTCAACATCAAGTATTTCAATGGGATCTTCCTTGTCCAGGCGGTACTTGTTAACACCAACAATGATATCCTTGCCCGAGTCAATACGTGCTTGCTTGCGGGCTGCGGCTTCCTCTATTTTCATTTTTGGAATGCCGGTCTCAATGGCTTTTGCCATTCCGCCAAGCTCTTCTACCTCCTGAATAAGTTTCCATGCCTTATGGGCTATCTCGTGGGTAAGGTACTCAACGTAGTACGAACCTGCCCATGGGTCAACTGCGCGGCAAACGTTGGTTTCCTCCTGAATGTATAGCTGAGTGTTGCGGGCAATACGAGCCGAGAAATCGGTTGGAAGGGCAATGGCCTCATCGAGTGCGTTGGTGTGCAAGCTTTGTGTATGACCCAGCGCTGCTGCCATTGCCTCAATGCAGGTACGGGCTACGTTGTTAAAGGGATCCTGCTCGGTTAAGCTCCACCCCGATGTTTGGCTGTGTGTACGCAGCGCCATCGATTTGGGATTCTTGGGGTTGAACTGCTTAACAATCTTAGCCCAGAGCAAGCGTGCAGCACGCATCTTGGCTATCTCCATGAAGTGGTTCATGCCAACAGCCCAGAAAAACGATAGGCGGGGCGCAAAGGCATCTATATCAATACCAGCTTTTACCCCAGTGCGCAGGTACTCAAGCCCGTCGGCAAGAGTGTATGCTAGCTCAATATCGGCAGTAGCACCGGCCTCCTGCATGTGATACCCTGAAATGGAGATGCTGTTGAACTTGGGCATCTTCCTTGAGGTATACTCAAAGATATCGGCAATAATCTGCATGGAAAATTCAGGAGGGTAAATGTAGGTGTTACGCACCATGAACTCCTTCAGGATGTCGTTCTGAATGGTTCCGCTTAGCTCCTCGAGCTTGGCACCCTGCTCAAGCGCAGCCACAATGTAGAATGCCATAACGGGGAGTACTGCGCCGTTCATGGTCATTGAAACCGACATCTTGTTGAGGGGAATGCCGTCGAAAAGGATTTTCATATCCTCTACCGAGTCGATAGCCACGCCTGCCTTACCCACGTCGCCAACTACACGCTCGTGGTCGGAGTCGTAGCCGCGGTGAGTGGCTAAGTCGAATGCTACTGAAAGCCCCATCTGGCCAGCGGCCAGGTTGCGGCGGTAAAAGGCATTTGATTCCTCAGCGGTTGAAAAGCCTGCATACTGTCTTACAGTCCAAGGTTTCATCACGTACATGGTGCTGTAAGGGCCGCGAAGGAAAGGCGGAATACCTGCCGCATAGTTCAGGTGCTCCATGTTCTCCAGGTCGGTTTCGGTAAAGGCAGGTTTCACCGGAATACGTTCGGGTGTTAACCAGTCGGCCTCTACATTTAACACACCGCTACTTTTATCGATGTGTTTTATATCTATCTTTTTAAAATCGGGTTTCATTGTTTACCTCTTATGGTTAAGTAAAATTGCAGTTACTTAATTCCCAGCATTTCCTGATACTTGAGCAGGGTATCGAGCAGGTTGCTCTTCACGCTGATGTAGTTGGCAATCCCCTTTGCCTCAAGGTCGGGTTTGCAGGCGGGCTCGCCGGCCACAACAAAAATTGCTTTGCCATTAAGCCTTTCAAAGGCTTCGGGGGCAAGTGTGGCGTACTCATCGTCGGAGCTGCAAATCACCACAATGTCGGACTTAGCATCCATTGCAGCCTTTACACCATCGTCAACAGTATTGAAACCGATGTTGTCAATAACCTCAAAGCCAGCAACGGCAAAGAAGTTACAGCTGAACTGGGCACGTGCACGACGCATGGCCAAATTGCCAAGGGTTAGCATGAACACACGTGGGCGACGGCCGCTACTATCGGTTCGGTAGCGCAACTCCTCAAAAGCCTGAGCACCACGGTAAGGAACAAGAGGTTGAGCAATAGCATCGGCTGATTTCACGGGCTTTGGACGGCTAACTGCCTCGGGTTTAACCTTGGCAAGGTCGGCAACCTCGGTAAAGTTGGGGTACTGGTTGGTTCCAAGAACGGTCTCGCGGCGCGAGGCAATATTGGCGTCGCGTTTAGCAGCAACCTCATTAATCTTTTCCTGAATAAATCCTTTTGTAAAGGCTTCGCGGAATCCTCCCTGGCTGTCAACCTCAAGGAATAGGTTCCAGGCGTACTCAGCAATTGAGATTGTAAGGTTCTCAATGTAGTAGCTGCCTGCAGCAGGATCGGCTACTTTGCCAAAGTGCGACTCCTCGCGAAGCAATATTTGCTGGTTGCGGGCAATACGCTCACTGAAAGCCGAAGGCTGAGCAAATGGTGCATCGAATGGCAACACGTTGAGCGAGTCAACTCCAGCCAATACGGCGCTCATGCTCTCGGTTGTGGTGCGGAGCATGTTAACGTATGGGTCGTAAACTGTAAGGTTCCAACGGCTGGTCTCGGCATGAATGCTCATGCGGGCAGCATCCTTGCTCTTGGGGTTGTAGGCTTCAACCATTTTTGCCCAGAGCATGCGTGCAGCACGGAACTTAGCCATTTCCATGAAGTAGTTTGCTCCCACTGCAAAGTTGAAACGGATACGAGCTGCTAACTCATCGATACCAAAACCCTTGTCGGTTAGGGCGTTTAGGTAATCGCTGGCCATGGCAAGGCCAAAGGCCAACTCCTGAACAGTCGAGGAGCCACTGTTGTGGAATACATGGGCGTTAACACCAATAACCCTGAAGTTTGGGAAACTCTTTACGGCGTTTAGTACATTCACCAAACCCTGGTACGAGGCATCGTTCTCGCAGCAGAATTTGCCTTTAAGCGCAAAAGTTGTGAGCGGGCTGTAATCAATAGAACCTTTGATATCGGTTGGCTTTACGCCCGACTGTTCAAAAAACTTGATAATGAAAGGAAGCGCCTTGGCTGATGCTGATCCCCCTGTAAAGTTAACCTCCACCCTTGAAAGGTCGATATCCTTAAGCAATCGGCTAATGGAGTCGTATGAGGGTTCACAGTCGCTACATAGGTTAAAACCTAACGATTCCACACCGCGGCTCAGCATGTCGATCGCTTTTCGATTGGCTTCGGTGGGTTTGTCGAGGCATACCTCAAAATCCTGACGGATGAGCCAGGGATTACCTTTTTGATGGTTACCCCTTACAAACGGGAAATCGCCTGGTTTAACATGAACTGTTTCAAGGTTTGCAAGATCCTCGGAGCGGTAGTATGGCCTAACGTTGAACCCCTCGAGCGTTTTCCATACCAACTTTTTATCGTAGTCAGCTCCTTTCAAATCCTCGCGGATTACCGCTTCCCACTCAGCTGTTGAAACCGGCGGAAATTCGGTAAAAAGCTTCTCGTTGCTTTTTTCTGCCATAATCAGACTTTTAGGATTTTTGATTTGCAAATTTAACAATTGCTACAATAGCAGCCTGTTAATTTGGGGTGATAATTAAGCGAATAATGCTATTAAGCATAAAAATTGGTTGCGGTAGGGTTAAACAGGCTTAACACTGATTTGTTATTTTAAAGAGTTTAAGTACGTCTTATGATGCTTTTAGTTATTGAATAGTCATTTTAAGGTATCAAAGATTCTCACTAATGCAATCCTAATTGACCATATAATGAAGAAATCGCTTAGGATGCGTATAATAATATATGTTAATATTACGAATTGTGTTGAAAAATTAAAATATGCTGTATAACATAATATAAAATAGATTAATCTATTATTATTATTATTGTAGATGTTTGGATTTAGGCCTAATCAAAAACTACCCAAAACCCAAGGGTATATTTGTTTGGGTTTATTAAATATTAAACTATATGAGGAGAATATTAAAATTTGTATTTGTATTGGCTTCATTAATACTACTTATTCCAGCTAAATCGGAAGCAAAGTTTATTGGAGCAGAGTGTGAAACTGTAACCACTGGTGGAGGTGATAGTCGCTACGTTACTAAAAGTATTTGTAAAAAATACTTTTTTTGGATCCGTTATGATACTGTTGTAACTGTTGAAAGTATTGACTGCTCACATCTAAATAATCAGTAATTTTTTACGACTGGAATAATGTTCATATTATACCAGTCATTTTTTGTTTACATATTAAAAAAATACTATAATGAATTACAAAGTTATCGTATCTTTAATACTATTATTTTTTAATTCTGCCATTTTTGCTCAAGAAAATCATTTTCTATTTGACTCAGTGATTCAAATACAAGAGGTTACGGTTTATGCCAAACAAAAAATGGAAGTTCTAAATAATAAAAAAAGTAGAAACGTAATGCATATAAGAGGCTATGGTAATGCTTCAATTGTATCCAAAATAAATTTAAATAAAGATAATGTATATCACATCAAAGCAGTTGAATTCTTTTTTAATTACAAGTGGAGCGGCGTGGATAATGAGGGGTTTTATATTAAACCAATAATTAAGTGTGTTGATAATGGTAAGCCTAGTAATGATTTGTTAAACTCACAATGTGTTTATTTTGTAGGTAATAATATTAACGAAGAAATATATATTAATTTATCGCATTACAATATCGTATTGGAAAATACTGATTCTTTTTTTGTGGGATTTGAGTTAGTTAGTGCTTCAGAAAACGCTAAGGTTGAAGAGTTTAACATCACTATGGTTCCTGTAAAAAACTCTCAGAATATATCATATCTTAAAGGTTCATGTTCTAAATGTGATTTTTCAGCACTTAATTTGGATGAGAAAAATGCGCTCCAACTAAAGTATAAAATATATTACAAGTAGTTTATATTCAAAAAATTTTACCAAAAACTTATTTTACCAACATTTATCTAATATTAAATAATTGATTAATTGATAAAATATTTATATTTTTAGGCATCAACATAGGATATAGTAATGAACTTTAGGTTAATAGTGCTATTGTCACTCTTTTTGACAAATTGTAAGCACGAATATAAGAATGTATCGGTTCGCAAGCCAGTCGATACTATTGGATTTGCTACAAAGCAGTATCAAATAGATTCGGTCATGAGCCGAATTATGTCACTACAGGGCGAAATGCTTGCAAAGTCCCCTACAGTTAATGGCTGTAGGCTTGCAGTTTGCCCACACGACGACTATACCTATGTGGGATGGCTATACCCGGCCACCCTCAGGAACATCAGCGCAAAAACTATTATTTTATTTGGTGTGGCACACAAAGCCCGCAAGTTTAACCTTGAGGATGCGCTAGTTTTCGATTCCTTCACACATTGGCATGGTGCTTACGGAAACATTCCTGTGTCGGAGCTGCGTGAACACATCATCAAAGAATTGCCAGGGGATATGGCTATTAGGCACGATAGCATGCATATTGTTGAACACTCCGTTGAGTCGATGCTACCTTTCCTTCAGTATAGTAAACGCGATATCGAAATTGTGCCAATCCTGGTTCCATGCATGAGCTTTGATAGGATGAAGGAAGTAGCAACAGCGCTTGCAACTGCCCTTCAAAAGGTTTTTCAGAAGTATGATTTGAGTTGGGGTTCCGATGTTGCTTTGGTAGTAACGACCGATGCAGTACATTACGGTGATGAGGAGTGGGGTGGCAGGAATTATGCCCCCTTTGGTACCGATTCAGCAGGTTACAGAAAGGCGGTTGATCTGGAACTCGAAATTATTAATACCACACTGAAAGGGACACTCAACGATGTGAAAATCCGTAACTTTTTCGGTTATACGGTCGATGCAGAGAATTACAGGGAATACAAATGGACCTGGTGCGGCCGGTATAGTATTCCATTTGCGTTGCTAACTGCCATTAAGCTGAATCAGCTTATGAAAGGATCCGACCTCATTGGATTACCTGTTGGTTACGCTACCAGTATCGACCACCAACCCTTACCGGTAGCAGATCTGGGTATGGGTCAAACCGCACCAGCGAATATCAGGCACTGGGTGGGCTATGCAGCGGTGGTTTACCCGTAGTCACAATTGAATTACCTCTAAATTTTAAATAATATGAGAACTAGTAAATTTAATTTATTAAAAATCCTATTACTCGTTTTAATAGGTGTTTCAACATTGATTTCATGTAAGAAGAAAGCAAAAGACATCATAATCGAAGTTGATCCAACTTTTGGCCAATACATTTCGGCATATACATCGGGCATGGTGTCAGCCAATTCAACTATTACAATTCGATTTACAATGCCTGCGCAAAAATTTACTAAGGCAGGTGACGAATTAGACGATAATGTATTTAAAATTTCACCCAGCATAGATGGGAAAACCTATTGGGTGGATGATCAAACAATCGAATTCAAACCTACTAATCCTTTAGTATCTGGCGAAATATATACAATAAGGTTTTTTCTTGGCAAAGTACTAGAAGTTCATGATAGCAGGTTTGAAAAGTTTGATTTTTCGATACGAGTAATTCCTCAATCTATTGACGTAGATTTTGATGGTTTAATAATTAACGGGAAGGATGACTCTATTACCTATAATCTAGAGGGCACTGTGAGGGTGGCGGATTATACTTCCATTGAAAAATTGACAAAATGCTTTTGGGCAAATTATAATAGTCAAAATTTAGAGTTGGAACTTCAGGAAATTGATCTGAAATCCTACAGAATCAAATTTTTTGGCATAAAGAGGACAACCCGTTCGGGTGTTGTACATGTAGGTTGGAATTCTGAGAACATTGGTGGAAGTTCCGGTGGCACTGCCCAATTTGAGGTACCTGCTATTGATGACTTTTCTGTTCTTAGTGCAAAAGTAGTTCAATCTCCCAGTCAATACATTCAGATTCTATTTTCGGAAAATCTGAGTGAGAATCAGGATTATGAAGGTTTAGTAGATGTTGATGGGTTGTCAAATCTGAAATTTGAGCAGGATGGGAATATACTGAGAGTTTATCTTCCATTAGAAAAACAGGGTGCTAGCGAAGTGAAAGTTTTTAAAGGCATTAAGAATTTTAAAGGGAAAAAGTTAGAGCACGATTACACTGAGCGTTTTGTTTTTGAAGATATAAAACCCGGATTACGGTCACTGGGTAAAGGAACTGTACTTCCGACATCGCAAGGTTTAATTTATCCTTTTGAAGCGGTTAACCTTAAAGAGGTCACCGTTGAAGTTCTTAAAATTTTCGAAAACAACATTCCTTACTACTTGCAGGTCAATCGATTAGGAGAGAATTACGATTTGCGAAGGGTGGGTTACAGTATTTTTAAAAAGAATATCTCATTGTTTGATTATGGAGTTGTGGTCCCTAATAAATGGACTCGATTCACACTTGACATGAGCAAATTTTTTGAAGCGGATCCTGGGGCTTTGTATCAAATTAAAATCTCTTTCAATAAAAAGCAACTTTTAACACCATGCGACAAGGAAGAGAATTCCAATGAAGCAACTCCTGATGATAACGTAACTTCGGGAAATGACTATTACGAGGATTATGATGAATATTATTACAGTGATGATTATGACTGGAATGAGCGCGATAACCCATGTAATTCTGCTTACTACTCAAGTTCAAGAATGATAAGCCAAATTATACTGTCATCCGATATAGGTTTGCTAGCTAAAAAGGGCGAGAACGATAAGATACTTGTTGTTGTCACCGACCTGCCTACAGCAAAACCAAAATCGGGTGTAACTGTAAAAGTTACTGATTACCAAAACCAGTTAATTGTTGAAGGACAAACGAATTCTGATGGTATTGCTGAATTACAACTCTCACGCACACCCTATCTTGTAACTGCCATAGATGGAAACCAAAAGGGATACTTAAGAGTTGATAACGGAACGTCGAACTCGTTGAGTAACTTTGATGTAGGAGGGTTTGAGGTTCAGCGAGGAATAAAGGGAATGATTTATGGTGAGCGTGGGGTATGGCGTCCAGGCGACACCCTTCATATTACATTTATCCTTGAGGATAAAGCAAAATCCATTCCTGAAAATCATCCCATAATTTTTGAACTTCACGACCCCAAAGGGTTGATTGTTAAAAAAATGGTTGCATCTAATAGCCCTGTAGGTATCTTTTATTTCCCAGTTCCAACCGATGAACAAGCACCTACAGGTAATTGGAGGGCTATTGTAAAAGTTGGTGGCGCTGTATTTGAAAAGTATTTAAAGGTTGAAACCATCAAGCCCAATAGGCTGAAAATAAATTTTGAATTGGGTGAAATTCCAGCCTCAGGCGAAGTTAATGCCCCTATTCATGTAAAATGGTTACATGGCGAAAATGCAGCTAACCTTGAGGCCAAATATGAGATAACCCTTTCAAAGGGGAATGCAGTAATTCCAAAATATAGCCAGTATAATTTTAACGATCCTGGTATTGATTTTGAAACTAATACCTATACTCTTTGGGAGGGCACGTTAGATGCCAACGGAAACTCTCGAGTTGTAGGTAGAATCAATAAATCGAAGAGCATGCCTGCAGCCGTAAATGTTGCATTCAAAGGGCGTGTATTTGAACAAGGAGGCGATTTTAGCATCGATTTATTCTCAAAAACATACTACCCCTACAACAAGCTTGTGGGTGTTTTGGCTCCAAAACCCAAACCAGGAATGGGGTGGCTCGAAACTGATGCTGACCAGGAATTTTCAGTGGTTACTATCGATGCAAAAGGAAATGCAGTTAATAGTTCACAACTTGAAGTTGAACTTTACAAGCTTTCCTGGAGCTGGTGGTGGGAGCAACTCGACAATAGTGATGCAAATTATGTAAGCAGGAACTATGATAAGTTGATTACCAGAAAAAAAATATCAACAGTTAACGGCAAGGCAACTTTCCCACTTCGGGTAGATTACCCAGAATGGGGGCGTTTCTATCTTAAAATTACCGATAAGGAGACAGGAGTAAGTTGTGGCAATATTGTTTACTTTGATTGGCCTTGGGGATATAGTAAAACTCAAGCCGATAGACCCGGAGGTGCTTCTATATTAGCTATAGCAACCAGTAAGAATGAATGTAGTGTAGGTGAGAGTGTGCAATTGACTATTCCCGGTGCAGAGAACGCTCGTGCTTTAGTAAGTATTGAAAATGGCACTAGAGTTATTTCAGCTTGGTGGGTTGATGCTTCAAAACCTACTAATGTTATTGAGGTTAAAACAACCCCTGAAATGTCACCAAATGTTTACCTGCACGTAACCCTTATTCAGCCCCATAAAGGTAAAACCAACGATTTACCCATAAGACTCTACGGAATTTCTAGACTTGTTGTTACCGATCCGCAAACTATTCTTCAACCTGTAATTCAAATGCCTGATGAGATAAAAACGAATCAAACCTTTGATATTAAAGTATCTGAAAAGAACGGGAAAAGAATGAGTTTTACTCTTGCAGTGGTTGATGAAGGCTTGCTCGATATAAATCGTTTTAAAACACCTGATCCGCATGCGGTTTTTTATACTCAGGAAGCAATAGGGGTAAAAACATGGGATATTTTTAACGATGTAATTGGAGCCTACGGAGGAAAGCTTGAAAGGCATATTTCCATAGGCGGCGACGATGAACTCAGGTCTCAGGATGGTGATAATAATCAGCGATTCAAACCTGTTGTACGATATTTTGGCCCCTTTAGTTTAGGTAAAAACGACACTAAAAAAGTTTCGGTTAACCTTGGTAACTACATTGGAAGCGTTAGGGTAATGGTTGTAGCTGCATATGAGGGTGCATACGGAAATGCCGAAAAAGCATGTCCGGTAAGAAACGATTTAATGGTTTTGGCAACTCTTCCAAGGGTATTAGGACCGCAAGAGGAAATCAGTCTTCCGGTAAACATTTTCACAATGACAGACAAGGTGAAAAATGTTACGGTCAAGGTGAAAACATCGTCAAACATTAGCATTGTAGGCGATGAACAAAGATCGGTAAGTTTTAACAAACCAGGAGATAGAATGGTTTACTTTAACCTTAGAGTTGATGGAACTGGACCTGCAAAAGTAACTGTGGAGGCTTCTGGGAACGAGGTAAAGTCATATCAAACTATTGATATTTATGTTCGAAATCCTATATCGGCAGTAACTCGAAGCATTGATACAATAATTACTGCCAATGGGAAAATTTCAGCTTTATTCAGCACATTTGGTATTCCTGGTAGTAACTCAGCTATGCTAGAAGCATCGGTAATGCCACCTTTAAACCTAAAGCGTAGACTCGATGAACTTATCCAATACCCACACGGCTGTATTGAACAAACTACGTCTGCTGTATTCCCCCAGATATATCTGGATAAACTTGTTGAGCTCTCATCGGAGCAAAGAGGTAATATAAATTACTTTGTCAATGAATCGATAACCAAACTTTCAAAACTTCAAAATACTGATGGGAGTTTTCGCTATTGGCCATCGTACAACTATAGTGACGAGTGGAGCACCAGCTACGTTGGTCATTTTCTGATTGAAGCACAAAATGCTGGTTATAATATTCCGCAATCGATTTTAAACAATTGGGTTAACTATCAACGAAATGCTGCACGTGAATACCTATATGACGCTAGCCGTTACACTAACTCTGGCTTGATTCAAGCTTATAGGCTTTATACATTAGCTCTTGCTAAAAAGCCTGAAATTGGAGCAATGAATAAGCTAAAGGAACAACAGTTGGACTTAACTGCAAAAATGAGACTTGCTGCCGCTTACGCCTTAATTGGTCAGGTTGAAACGGCAAAAGCACTTATTCAAAATACACCTATAAAGTTTGAGCCTTATAGGGAACTTAGTTTCACCTATGGTTCGGATTTACGAGATAAGGCAATAGTTCTTGAAACTTTAGTTCTACTTAATGATGATTCCAACGGTTTCCGATTAGCTAGAGAAATAAGTAACAGTCTTTCAGGTAACCGTTGGTTAAGCACACAGGAAACGGCAGTATCACTACTTGCCTTATCAAAGATGTCCATGCAGACTAAAGAGAGAAGCGATGTAAACCTTCGGTATACCATAAATGGAAAAACCGAGAAAATTACTACCGAAAAACCAATTGCTAGGAGCGTATTGCAAATAAAGGAAGGTAATAACAATATTACATATGAGAATTTATCTACTAAGCCAATGTTTGTAAATCTTTCACTTACTGGTATTCCTCCTTTAGGTGAAGAAAAAACATTCGAAAGTAATATTACCATGAAGGTAGCATACCTTTCCAACGATGGTAATGTAATCAGCCCAGAGCAATTAAAAAAAGGTACCGATTTTAAATGTGAGGTAACAGTTTTCAATCCTGGTGTTAGAGGAGAAGTTAAGGAGCTAGCACTAACTCAAATCTTCCCATCGGGGTGGGAAATTCAAAATACTCGATTAGAAAGCGGCGAGAATACTACGTCGAGTAACTTTGATTATCAAGATATTCGTGACGATAGAGTAATTACATACTTTAGCTTAAAACCTAACGAAAGCAAGAAATTTTCTGTAAAACTTACTGCAACCTATGCCGGAAAATTTTACATGCCTGGGCCGTACTGTGAAGCAATGTATGATAACACTATTGCATCGTATAAAAAAGGCGGCTGGGTTAGAGTGGAATAAACTGATTAAGCCATTGGTGATTATTAAAACAGCCAAGCCTTTTATAAAATATATGCTTGCAGGAGTAATTCTCCTGCTTGCATTTTTATTGTTTGTAAAACCGGTTAGTTTTAAGGCTTCGTCCTCAACTGTTTTGCTTGACCGGAATGGACAGTTGCTTGCAGCCACAGTAACCGATGAGGGAATGTGGCAGTTCCCTGCGCCCGATAGTGTTCCCTTCCGATTTTCCAAATGTCTTTTACAATTTGAGGACTCATACTTTTACTATCATCCCGGTTTTAATCCGGTTTCGTTAGTTAGAGCTGCTATTCAAAATTTAAGAAATCGTAAAATAATCAGTGGTGCGAGTACAATCACTATGCAACTTGTTCGGCTATCAAGAAAGGGTAAACAACGAACTTACATGGAAAAAGCCATTGAGATAGTTTTAGCTTTCCGAACAGAACTTGCATACTCAAAAAAAAGCATTTTGGCCATGTATGCATCGCATGCTCCTTTTGGGGGTAACGTTATTGGCCTTGATGCCGCTGCTTGGCGATACTTTGGTACAAGTCCGGACAATTTGAGTTGGGCTGAAGCTGCAACACTCGCGGTTCTTCCTAACGCCCCCGGTCTAATTTTCCCGGGCAGGAATCAACATTTACTCCTAGCTAAAAGGAACTTTCTTCTAGGAAAACTTTTAAAAAAGGGGGTTATCGATAACCAAACATATCAACTGGCACTGTTGGAGCCATTGCCAGATCCTGATAACAAATATAGCCAGAGAGCAACCCACTTGCTTACACGTTGTATTAAAGATGGATTAAAGGGGAAAATTATTCGTTCTACTATTAGTCGTGAACTTCAGGATATTTTTTACAAAATAGCCCTGCGCTATCATCGTCATTTTAAGGCAAATGGCATAAGAAATATGGCAATTTTGGTTGTGGATAATTTAACCGGAGAAGTTCTAGTATACATTGGTAATATTTTGACAGACGATCCAAGCTTTTCATCTAAAGTAGATATCATAACAGCTAAACGAAGTTATGGTAGTTTACTTAAACCTTTCCTTTATGCATATATGCTTTCCGAGGGTCTTTTATTACCTAAGGAATTTGTTAAAGATGTACCGGTAGCTATTGCTGGATTTACACCTTTAAATTTTAGTAAAAAATTTGAGGGTGCGGTTAAGGCTAATGAGATAATTTCTCGCTCATTAAATGTTCCCTCAGTTATTCTCCTGAAAGAATATGGAATCGAAAAATTCTACAATAACATTCATAAGACCGGTTTACTTAGTATTAACATGCCTCCTTCGCATTACGGTTTGTCAATAATACTTGGAGGTGCAGAGTCCACTATGTGGGAATTGGCTCGTGCATACTCCGCAATTGCAAGGGCTGCATTAAGCGATACTTTGCGTGAAACCAGTATCCGTTATACGGTTGATAGAGGAATGCTTTTTAACCAAGCATTTGAAGCTGCTAATATTAAACCCGGTGCAGCGTATCTTACGCTTCAAGCATTAACAGAGGCAAATAGACCCGGGGAGGATGGCACATGGCGTAATTTTATTGCTTCGCAAACTATAGCTTGGAAAACCGGAACAAGTTTTGGTTTCAGGGATGCTTGGGCAATTGGTGTAACCCCAAAATTTACAGTTTCAGTTTGGGTTGGAAATGCCGATGGCGAAGGCCGACCCGATTTAGTTGGTGCAGCAACAGCGGCTCCTGTAATGTTTGATGTTTTTTCTGTTTTACCTTCGTGTAGCTGGTATTCGCCACCTTACTATGATCTAAAAACGGTAAAAACATGCAAAAAAACGGGTATGCTTGCTTCAAACCTTTGCCCTGATACTACAGAAGAGTTGGTTCCAGCAGTAAAAATTAAAACATTACCATGCATTTATCACAAAAAAATTTTTCTTGATAAATCTAAACGGTATAGAGTAAATCGTTCCTGTTTTCCAAATAGTGATTTAAAAGATACAACTTGGTTCATCCTTCCTCCAGGACAGGAGTGGTTTTACAAAAAAAATCATTTTGATTATACTGTTCTCCCCCCAATGCACCCTAAGTGTAGTGTTCAATATGATGAAATAAACAATATTGACCTCATATATCCATTTTATGGAGTTGATCTTTATATTCCAATAGAAAATGATGGCACTCGTGGTCAAATAATTTTAAAAGCAACACATAGAAAGTCTGAATCAATCATTTACTGGCATTTGAATAATGAGTTTATAGGTATGACTAAGAATGTTCATGAAATAGCCATCAGTCCAAAACCTGGAAGCTATACTCTAACACTTGTCGATGAAAATGGTGAGGAATTAAAGCGTAGAATAAAGATCATTGGAGAAGATAGGTAATCTTTCAAAAAATTAGGATTATTTATTAGTTTTAATTATCTGGTAATTTGTTATGGCTTAATTTGTTTATTGAATTTATTTTTTTTGATTCAATTTCAAATAATATGAACAAACATCATCCTGTTAGGATGAACTTACATTTTGGTTTAAAACAAAGAAAAATCAAAATGGAAAGTATACTTGAAAAATTAATAAAAAAAGCGTTTCTAATTCCTACTATCGTTCTGAATCAACCTCCGCGTTATAACCCTAACCGGAAATCGGGCTGCCAGGTATCCTATGGCTATAACCACCAGGAAAATTAGGATCATATCGCTGGCCTGGACTTCAACGGGGTATGCATCAACTATAAAGTTGCCACGGCCCTCAAGCCTAATGAGCTTAAAGGTGATTTGCAGCCAACATGTTATCAAACCAATTATAATTCCAATTATACTGCCACCAATGGAAATAAGCATGCCCTCAAAGAGAAATATCTTTTGTATCAGGCTATTGCTCGCTCCAAGACTTTTCAGAGTCTCCACATCGGCGCGTTTATCAATAATTAGCATGGAGAGCGATCCCACTATATTGAATGATGCAATAATGAGTATAAGTATCAGTATTAGCGCAATGGCAAACTTTTCCGATTTCATGGTTCGGTAAAGCGACTCGTTTTGCTGGTAACGGTCCAATACCCTATACTTATTGCCAATAATGTTTTCAACATCGGTTTTAACCCTGGCGGCATTTGCACTTGTGTGCAGCTTGATTTCAATGGCGCTAACAGTTAGTGAATCGTAAAGGAGTAGACCCCTTGCAAACTCAACGGGTGTAATTACATACCGGGTATCAAAATCTTGCTCAATGGCAAAAATGCCCGAGGGCATAATGGCTTTTTTAATAAAGGCAGCATCGGGGGAGTAGTTTTTGCCCCGCCTGGGAATGTAAACAAACAGCGGGTCAAAGTGGGCTAGATTGGCGTTGAGGTAGTAGGCAACCCCTTCGCCCATGATGGCCATGGGCTGGCTACCTTGCCATAGCTTGAAATCGCCATCAACTATTTTGCTCTTTAGTCCGGTTAGCTCAGTGTAGTTCCTGCTAACCCCTTTAACAATTCCAATGTGTTGCTTCCCGCGGTAGCGGAAAAGGGCATTCTCCTCAACCACTTCGGAAAATACTGCCACACCGGGAATCTGCTTGACCCTTTCAATGGGTAAGCTATCGGTTCGGAATGTTTTTCCCTGCTTAGCTTCAATCCGCAAATCGGCATCGATATGGGAGTAGAGGTTGGCAATCAGGGAATCGAAGCCATTGAAAACGGATAGAACAACCACAAGCGCCATAACCCCTGTTGCAACCCCAATAACCGATATTACGGAGATGATGTTGATGATGTTATGCGATTTTTTCGCAAACAGGTAACGTCGGGCTATGTAAAGCGGAACATTCATTGGTTTTACTTTTTTCGGGCAATGTAAAGGATTTCGTCCTTAGGTAGGGCGTAATATTCCACCTCGTGGGGTGGCAGCTGCTTAACAAAGTTGTCCTCTAAAACATCAAACCCGGCAGAGGTAAGGCGTTTGGCGTAATCGCGGCCGTAAAGGCGGAGATGGTCGCGCTGCTGGTAATACTTTTCCCTGAGTTCAGGGGTGTTATACTCCGGGTTTTCAAGGGTTTGCTCCATGTTTAAATCCATTGGTACCTGGAGCACAGCAAACCCACCCGGCTTGAGTACCCGGAGTATTTCGGCCATCGCCCTAAGGTCGTTGTCAACATGCTCAAGCACGTGGTTGCAAATCACCATATCAAAGGTATTGTCGGCAAAAGGCATTGCCTGAACATCGAGCTTTACATCGGCCCAGGGCGAAATGAGGTCGGCTGTGGTATAGTCAATGTTTTTTAGTCGTTTTATCGGTTTTATGAAACAGTATTCCGGGGCAACATGCAGAACCTTTTTGGGGGCTGTGAAAAAGTCGGTTTTCCTTTGCAGGTAAAGCCATATCAGCCGGTGCCGTTCCAGCGACATGGAGTTTGGCGCCAGTGCGTTTTCCCGTGTGGTAACCCGCCCGTAGGGGAGTAGCTTGCGATACTTAACCCCATCGATAGGATCCTGAAACCGACTGCCCCGGTAAAAAAGTCCAATGGCTTTCATCAGAAACGATGCAAAAAGCTGTAGGTAGTGCCGGGGTATGAACCGGGTAGTAAACGAAACTAAACGACTTATCATTCTTGGGTTTCTACTCTTTAAGTAACTGGTCAATTTTTTCGATATAGTCGAGCGAATCGTCGATGAAAAAGGTAAGCTCGGGTATCACCCTAAGCTGGTGCCTTACCCTTTTGCCCAGTTCGCCCCTAAGGAATTTTGAGTTATCCCTGATATGCTCGAGCGTTTTATCGGTATCGGTTGAGGGGAATATGCTAACGTAAACCTTAGCCACCGAGAGGTCGGGGCTAACCCTAACCTGCGTAACCGTAAGCATTTTACCGGGAAACCTGGCAGCCCCCTCGCGCTGGAAAATCTCGCTAAGCTCCTTCTGTATGAGCCGTCCCACCTTCTGTAATCGTGTTCCTTCCATTTCCGTATTTTTTACAAAGATATAACGATTTTATGAGGTTTGGGTAAGCGGAACAATGATTGGTGTAATACTTGTATTTTCAATTGCTTGCTGCTGTTTGATTTTTCGTACCGCTAGTTAACTATCCCACTTGTCATCCTGAGCGTAGCGAAAAATAGTGTACCGTGTGCAGTGTTCAGTGTGCAGTGTACAGGAGGGGATAGTGTTTGGTTTTTGGTGTTTAGTGTTTAGTTAATTGGAAAGCTGTGTAAATCCAATAAATCAGTGTAATCTGCGTTCAATTTTTTTGTGCTCAACTATCACCTCTCAACCCAGGTAATACTGTAAAAAGTATTTACTTTGCAGAATAATACTATTTGCCATGAGGAGCTACATCGATAGTATAGCTGATTTTAAGCGCAGAGTAACCGTTGAGGTTATGGTTGGCAACACTCCGCTGGGCGGAGGTAATCCTATACGGGTGCAGACCATGACCACTACCGATACCAACAACACGCAGGCAACCGTTGAGCAATGCATTAGGGCAATTGAGGCAGGAGCCGAGTTTGTGCGTATTACTACTCAGGGTACCCGCGAGGCTGCTAACCTGCAAAACATAAAGGGCGAACTTATTGCCAGGGGCTATACCACCCCCATTGTAGCCGATGTTCATTTTAACCCTGCGGCAGCCCTTGAGGCTGCCAAGCATGTGGAAAAGGTGCGAATAAATCCGGGCAACTATGTGGATCCCCGCGCCAAGTTTGAAACCGTAAGCTACACCGACCAGGAGTATGCCGATGAGCTCAAACGCATTGAGGAGAGGTTACTTCCGCTAATTGAGATTTGCAGGGAACGAGGCGTTGCCATTCGCATTGGGGTAAACCATGGCTCACTTTCCGATAGGATTATGAGTCGCTATGGCGATACTCCAGCTGGAATGGTTGAGTCGGCCATGGAGTTCCTGCGTATTTTCAGAAAACATGGGTTTAACCAACTGGTTATCTCCATGAAATCGAGCAATACCCGTGTGATGGTGCAAGCCGTAAGGCTTTTGGTTGCCACCATGGATGCCGAGGGTATGAATTTTCCGCTTCACCTTGGTGTTACCGAGGCTGGCGATGGCGAGGATGGCCGCATTAAATCGGCAGTGGGAATTGGAGCGCTCCTTGCCGATGGTATTGGCGATACCATTCGGGTTTCACTTACCGAGGAGCCCGAAAACGAAATACCGGTAGCAAAGAAATTGGTAAACTACTTTGCCAATAGGAAAACTTCGCCTAGCTTAAAAAGCATCGATAGCCTACCGTACAATCCGTACGAGTATAACCGGCGGGTAATACCTGAGGTTAAAGGCGTTGGAGGAGCAAACCCTCCACGAGTGTTTGCTTACATCAACGAAACTTTTACTGAGTCTACTGCCAATGCGTGGGGATGGAGATTCGATTCGGTAAAAAAGTTATGGCAGCCAACCGATGCCGCACCCGACTACTTTGTAGTTCCCGGATTTAGCCCCAGTCCAAACTTTGATGGCTTACCGGTTATTTCGGAACATACACCCAATTTCCGCTTGATAAAGGTTGATGATTTTATCAACCAAAAGTCATTGGGTTCGGTGATGTTAAGCGTTACCTATGCCGATCTGTTAAACCCTGATCTGGTATCGGCACTAAAGGGAAGCCAAAACGTGGTACTGTTGTTATCCACCAGCAATTCAAATGGATTTGCTGAGCAGCGTGCTGCTGTGATTGAGCTGATGCGCCAGGAAATTTGCTTGCCTGTGGTTGTCGCACGCGGTTACTCCGATGCTGAAAAGGAAGATTTTCAGCTTAAAGCTGCTGCCGATGTGGGAGGACTACTGATTGATGGGCTGATTGACGGGGTAATGTTAACTTCGCCACTATCCCCTGAGGTGATAAGGAATACAGCATTTGCCATTCTGCAGGCTGCCCGAACACGAGTTACCAAAACGGAATATATTGCTTGCCCTGGCTGTGGACGCACGCTATTCAGCCTGCAGCAAACGCTACAAAAGGTTAGGAGCGCTACCTCGCACCTGAAAGGGTTAAAAATTGGGGTAATGGGTTGTATAGTAAATGGCCCGGGCGAAATGGCCGATGCCGATTACGGCTATGTGGGTGCAGGCCCCGGCAGGATTACCCTTTACAAGGGCAAGGAGGTTGTAAAGAAGAATATTCCTGAGGAACAGGCTATTGATGAGCTAATTGCATTAATTAAGGCGCATGGCGATTGGGTTGACCAATAAAATTGATGTTGAAATGCTTTTATGCTTGATTTCCGTTCTTTCCACCCCTTGCCAGCGATGCCCAAACCCCTAAAACGCTTAAGGCTACAAATATTGCAAACGTAACACTGGCCGAAAGAATAAACTGCTTATGGTTTGATGCGTTTATGGTTCCCGTGCCAATAAATACGTGGATTACCATGGTGGCAATACCCATGCTCAACATTTGGCCAACCAACCGCATGGTTGCCACCGTCCCCGATGCAAGCCCAATGTAACGTTTTTCAACCGAGCCCATAATGGCATTGGTATTGGGCGATGAGAACATTCCAAAACCAAGCCCCAGAATGCCCAGAACCACCCCAATGTAGGTAACTGCTGTTTCGTTACTTATAGGAATAAGCAGCGCCAAACCTACTGCAATTACTCCCATGCCTGCCGATGCCAGTATGCGTGGATCGTGCTTATCGGAAAGCCGCCCCGACCACGATGCTATAACCGCCATAACAAGCGGTTGAATAACCAGTAGCAAGCCAGCCTCGCGCGCACTTAAACCCTTGATGTATTGCAGGTAAAGGCTTAAAACAAAGGTTATGGCAAAGGTGGTTGCATAGTTTATCAGCGCAGCAAGGTTCGAAAGCGCAAAAAGCCTATTGACCCTGAAAAGCGATACGTTAAAAACCGGGTATTCAAGTTTCATCTGCAGCTTAACAAAAAGGGCAAGGCCTAAAAGGCCTACTGCGGTTAGGACTATAGCAACAGTGGATGGGAGTTTTGAGAACCCATACATCAGGGCGCACATCGATACTATAAATATGCCTGACCCTAAAATATCGAACTTTTCGCCTTTGGCTTCGGCCCATTCGCCTTTAATGGTAAGTATAGCAGCAATCACGGCAGGTATGCCCAGCAATGCTGGGATGTAGAACAAACTTCGCCACCCCAGTGCGTCAATCATTAAACCACCAAGAACTGGCGCAGCCGAAAGGCCAACATATACCGCAGTAACGTTCATTCCAATAGCTCTACCCCTTGCGTTGGGCGGGAAAACTGATGTGATAAGGGCGATGCCAGTTGCAAACATCATGGCGCTTCCAATTCCCTGAACAACCCGCAATGCTATGAGTGTTGCGTCATTGGGCGCAAATACGGCCAAAAGCGATGCCAATGCAAGCACTACATTACCGGTAAGGAAAACTCTTTTCCGTCCGAATATGTCGGCCAACTTACCT
This sequence comes from Bacteroidales bacterium, assembly GCA_018056955.1. GTDB lineage: Bacteria > Bacteroidota > Bacteroidia > Bacteroidales > Tenuifilaceae > Tenuifilum > Tenuifilum osseticum. The sequence continues at coordinate 21,406 of JAGPEQ010000008.1, forward strand.
AGGGGCACCAGAAATACTGCCGACGAGAGCAGAAAGGCCATGGTCACCCAGCTCATAGTAACAGCATTTAGCCCAAACTCATGGGCAATCATTGGCAAAGCCAGGTTTATTGCCGACCCAATAAAGGGAGTAATAAACGATGTAAACATTACCAGGATGAGCACTACTATAGATTCCTGATGTTTTTCCTGCGATTGCATATAAAAGATTCCTTGGGGTAATTACAACAAAATTGTAGCCCCAAAGTAAATCAAAAAAAATAAACTTAAGTTTTTTAGCGAGATATCTGCTCTATGAAAAGATTATTCCCCTTCCCCTTTTTGTGGCATTGTATTCCAGGAGCGTATTTTTAATTCTCCTTGCATCGCTCTTGGAAATGCAGTAGGCCGAGGCTCTGCCTCCTACTACCTTTACGTGAATATCGGCGCCAAACAGGTGCTCATCTATCATTATACTGCGGATATACCTGAACGATACTATTTGCTCATCGAACCCTATCAGGAATGGGTTGCGCTTACGTATGGTAATGGTTTCCTGATTGGTATCTACCTCAATATGCCAGGGGTTTAGCAGGTGGAACATTTTACCGTTGAATATCAGACTGGCAATGGTTGACCGTGAATGAATTAATTTTTCCATTTTGGTTATCAAAAGGTTTTTCCCATACTAAAAGTATAAAACAAAATCGATTTTTACAAGATGTAACCGTGCCGATGTATTTGGTGGATTGCAGTTTCGCTATTAACCAGTATCGAATTTGACAATAAATATCGTTTCATTATAAAGCATGTTGATAACAAACTAATGATATGCTTGTTGTAATGGTATGCTACCACTACTTTTGTGGTAAATTTTTTTAGAGCTGGAATGACAAACTATTTGGATGAGTTAAGCGAGGTTCAACGCGAGGCGGTTACTTGCACTGAGGGGCCCAGCTTAGTGATTGCTTCGGCAGGTTCAGGTAAAACAAGGGTTTTAACATATCGCATTGCCCACTTACTTACCCTAGGCGTTAAGCCATGGTCGGTTTTGGCGCTTACTTTTACCAATAAAGCAGCCAGGGAGATGAAGGAGCGTATTGCCCGCATTGTGGGTCATGAGACTGCTGCTAAGCTCTGGATGGGAACCTTTCACTCAATATTTGCTAAAATCCTGCGTAACGAGGCCGAGTTACTTGGATATAGCAAGAATTTCACCATTTACGACACCACCGACTCCAAGAACCTGATTGCCCAAATCATTAAGGAGCTTAAGCTCGATGTTCAGGTGTATAAGCCCGGCGAGATTCTGTCGCGAATATCCATTGCCAAGAACAACCTGATAACGCCTCAAGCCTACGCACAAAATGCCTCCATCGTTTCGCAGGATATTAGCTCCCGCAAGGGTGAAATACATCGAATTTACACCCTTTACTCCCAGCGATGCCAAAAGGCTTCGGCTATGGACTTTGACGATCTGCTGCTGAACACCAATATCCTTTTCCGCGATTTCCCCGATGTGCTTCAAAAGTACCAGAATAAGTTCCGCTATATTCTGGTTGATGAGTATCAGGACACCAACTTCTCGCAGTATCTGATTGTAAAAAAGCTTTCCGAGAGTCACCGTAACCTTTGCGTGGTGGGCGACGATGCCCAGAGCATTTACTCGTTCCGTGGTGCAAAAATTGAGAATATCCTCAACTTCCAGAACGATTACAAGGACTATAAGCTGTTCAAGCTGGAGCAGAACTACCGTTCTACCCAAACCATTGTAAATGCTGCAAACAGCGTAATTGCCAAGAACCAGCGTCAAATACCAAAGGTGGCCTATTCCAGTAACGAGGTGGGCGAACCTATAAAGTTGATTAAAGCGTTTACCGATCAGGAGGAGGGTTTCCTTGTGGCCTCCGAGATTGTGAGCCTGGTGCACCAGGCCCATTGCAGCTATAGCGATATTGCCATTCTTTACCGAACCAATGCCCAGTCGCGTATTTTTGAGGAGACCCTGCGCAAGCGCAACATACCCTATCGTATTTACGGTAGCCTCTCGTTTTACCAACGTAAGGAGATAAAGGACCTTATAGCCTACATTCGCCTTACCGTAAACCCCAACGATGATGAAGCTTTTAACCGGGTGGTTAATTACCCAGCCCGTGGAATAGGCGACACAACCATGGAGCACCTTCAGGCCCTTGCCAACCAGTTGGGACTTAGCCTTTGGCAAACCGTGGGTGAACTGGGTAAACATAATGGAGGGGTTAAACCTGCTGCTGCCAAAAAGCTTGAAGAGTTCAGGAATCTGATAGTATCGTTCCAACAAAAGCTCTACACTATGGATGCCTACGAGGCTGTGCATACCATAGTTAACTCATCGGGTATGCTTACCGACCTTAAGTCCGATAAGAGTCAGGAAGGCATATCGCGCCTTCAGAATATTGATGAGATGCTTAACGGTATCCGCGAGTTTATTGAAAGTCGTAAAGAGGAAGGGTTCGAGGAAACCGTAACCCTGGTCGATTACCTCGAGAACGTTGCCTTGCTTACCGACCAGGACACCGACAAGGAAGGCGATACCAAATGCGTTAGCGTGATGACCGTTCACTCCGCCAAAGGGCTGGAGTTCGATTACGTTTTCCTTACAGGACTTGAGGATAACCTTTTCCCTTCAACATTAAATGTTAAATCACCTGAGGATTTGGAAGAGGAGCGCCGTCTGTTCTACGTTGCACTTACCCGCGCTGCCAAAAGGGCATATATCACTTATGCCCAAACCCGCTATAGGTGGGGATCGCCAACGCATTGCACCCCAAGCCGATTTATCAAGGAGATTGATTCGGAGTATATTGACGTGCCCTTTGATGAGGGCGACCATGGCAATATAGCCGAAAGGCCGTACTCAAAGGGGCAAAGCTTCAGTGGGTTTACTAGCCAGTCTTCCGCACTGGCTGCTCCCTCATACACTAAACCTAACCAGCAGGTGCCAACAACCCCGAAAAACACCAGGGATATTTCGCCCGAGGCCATTACAGTGGGAATGTCTGTTTACCATGCCAAGTTTGGCGAAGGGGTTGTGGAATCAATTGAAGGAGCTGGTCCTAACCGGAAAGCTTTAGTCAACTTCAATTTGGTGGGTTCTAAAAATTTATTGCTTAAATTTGCCAACCTTAAGCAGTTGGAGTAAAAAGTTTTGCTATCTACAAAAGCATGGCACCTAAACATTATTCTTCTCCTGAGCAAATTTATTAAAAGATACTCCAGTGTTCCACTGCCCTGCAGCTTGGGGGTGGAACCAGTTCCCTCTTCCCCAACAAATATTCCGCTGCGCTGCAGCTAAAATAGGTGCGTAGCACCGTAACCTTTGTACCCAAAGCACATGCAAAGGAACCATTAGATGCGTAGCACCGAAACCTTTAGTTAACTTTGAAGAAAAACAACTATGGCTAACACATACACTCAATTATACATACATCTAGTTTTTCGCCTAAAAACAGAGATGCTTTAATAAAAAGATCGTGGAAAGAATAATCGGAAAAATGTATAACGGGAATTGTTAACAACAACGGACATAAAACGCTTGCAATAAACTGTATGCCCGACCATATCCATATTTTTATTGGGTACAATGTAAACCAGTTAATACCCAACTTGGTGGAGAACATTAAAACATCGAGCAATGCTTGGGAAAAAAAGGAAGAAAAACTATCAAAATACAAATTTGAATGGCAAAGAGGATATGAGGCATTCTCCCATTCGCGTTCACAACTCGATACTGTTGTGAAATACATCCAAAACCAAGAGCAGCATCAAAAGAAATCGTTTAGGAATGAATATCTGGAGATTTTGCGAAAGATTGATATCAAGTATCAGTACGAGTACCTGTTTGAATTCTTTGAAAATGGAGGGGTATGGGATTAAAGGATAGTTCAATTTGCCTTTTTATGGTTTCGCTGTTCGGCAGCTATACGAGGCTCTTTACACCTTAATCTTTGTTGGGCGCATACCATTAGGTTCGATTCATTAAAATCGACTTGATTGCTATTTTTGCCCGACTTTGCTTAAAATGAATTTTTTAGTGTAACTTTGTGATAAATTAGAATGTTATATATTACTAATATTTACTGATATTTTTTTAAAATTCTGTCGATGGATTACAATACCCAACGAAAAAAGTTGCGATTACCGGAATACGGAAGGCATATCCAGCAAATGGTCGATCACATAGCCAGCATTGATGATAGGGAGGAGCGTAACAGGCTTGCCAAATCGCTTATTGCCATTATGGGCAACCTTAATCCCCAGCTAAGAGCGGTTAACGATTTCCGCCATAAGCTTTGGGACCACCTCTTTATCATGTCTGACTTCAGGCTCGACATCGAATCGCCTTACCCTAAGCCCGATCTTGAAAAGTACAATGAGAAACCGCGTAGGGTACCATACCCAAGCCATCCCATTAATTTCAAGCACTATGGACGTATCATTGAACTGATGATCGAAAAAGCTATTGAGATGGATGAGGGCCCTGAAAAGGAAGCCTTTAAGCAACTTATTGCCAACCAGATGAAAAAGGCCAACATCACATGGAATAAGGAATCGGTTACCGACGATGATATATTTCGCGATATGGAGCATCTAAGCAAAGGCAGGCTGGTTATGGCTCCCGGCTCAAAGCTGATTGATAAGCGCGAGGTTAAACCTACTGGTGGTAAGCGGCCCAAGCATCATCGTAAGCGTTAAAATATTTACTACATGGCAACATTTGAGGTATACGGTGGTAAGCCGCTAAAAGGCGAGTTACACCCGCAGGGGGCAAAGAATGAGGCCCTGCAAATCATCTGCGCCACACTTCTCACAGCTGAACCTGTTACAATCAAGAATATCCCAAACATCCGCGATGTTAATAAGCTAATTGAGCTGCTTCAGGGAATGGGAGTAGAGGTTCAGAGGCATAGCTCCTCGGAATGCACCTTTAGGGCCAAGAATGTTGATGTAGAGTATCTTACCACAAACGATTTTAAGGTCAAAGCAGCAGCCATACGCGGATCAATCATGGTGGTTGGACCACTGCTGGCGCGATATGGCCGAGCATACGCCCCAAAACCCGGTGGCGATAAAATTGGCCGCCGACGCTTGGATACCCATTTCCTGGGATTCCAGAAGTTGGGCGCAACCTTTAACTTTGATACACGTGAGAATTTCTTTACCCTTGAGGGTAAAAACATGCGGGGGGCATACATGCTGCTCGATGAGGCCTCGGTTACCGGAACGGCTAACATACTAATGGCCGCGGTGCTTACTTCGGGCACAACCACCATTTACAATGCTGCATGTGAACCATACCTTCAGCAGCTTAGCAAGATGCTGGTTAGCATGGGGGCAAAAATATCGGGTATTGGTTCAAACCTGCTTACCGTTGAGGGGGTTGAGTCGCTGGGTGGCTGCACCCATACCATTCTTCCCGATATGATTGAGATTGGTTCGTTCATTGGCCTTGCGGCCATGACTGCCAGCGATATCACCATTCGTAACGTATCATATCCAAACCTTGGCATTATTCCCGATTCGTTCCGTCGCATGGGCATTGAGTTTGAGGTTATAGGCGATGATATCCATATTCCACCCCAGGAGCATTACGAGATTGATACCTTTATTGATGGTTCCATACTCACCATTGCCGATGCTCCCTGGCCCGGGCTAACTCCCGACCTGCTCAGTGTTTTCCTGGTGGTTGCCACCCAGGCTAAGGGCTCAGTGCTAATCCATCAGAAAATGTTTGAGAGCCGACTATTCTTTGTGGATAAGCTAATTGACATGGGCGCTCAAATAATCCTTTGCGACCCGCACCGCGCTACCGTTATAGGCCACGATAGGAATATGAAGCTACGCCCCACCGTTATGACCTCGCCCGATATCAGGGCAGGCGTTGCCCTGCTTATTGCTGCCCTTTCAGCCGAGGGGAAGAGCGTTATTCACAATATTGAGCAGATTGACCGCGGATATGAGAATATTGATGGGCGACTCAATGCCATTGGCGCCGATATTCGTAGGATTGAATAGCCAAAATCTTCAGAAATATTCTGCAAAACTTTATGCATAATTTTGCATCTTTACCGTTTAATAAACCAAAACCATACCGTTACACTAACTATTTCTGATGCGATTTTGGACTAAAATACACCTTGTGTTAATCGCCACTGTGAGTTGGGCCTTTGCCTCGCAGGCACAGCTAACTGCTCCGGGGAGGGTTTTAACCTTACTTACCCAGTACAGCAATACGGCTAAACAGGATTCAATATTTGTATTTTATGGCGATATTGGCACGCTTAGCGCTCGCCACACCACCGGGAATAGTGCCAGCTTTAAATGGTATAGGTATAACCCTCTAATCTCAAATCCTGCCTTGCGCTTTGAGCAGTTTGCCGAGGAAACAGGTGTTGCGCAAAGCAACCAATTAAACCTGACCGAGGGTGGCTACAGAGTGGTAATCACTGATATTACCGATTCAACTGAAACCTTTACCTGCTGGCTTTTTACCGATAATGTTACGCTCAACCGGATAGACATATACAACAGCTGCCAGTTCCTTGAGCTTAACCCAATCACAACTCCCTCGTCGTACAACGTTGCCTACGACCGGTTTGTCTACCATGACCTTTCGCGCTCAAATCAGCCTGAACGGAATACTTACGGACAGCAGTACTTTGCTAATGTTACCTGGCAGGCATCGGAGAGCCGTATTGAGCTGGCATCGTCCTCAGCATTAAAGTTGGTTATTGAAAATCCTGCACCTCTTTATAATTCCACCTATACCGTTACCATCCAAAACCCGTTTGGCCGAACCCTAACCCTTACAACCCCGGAGGTTGCTGCCATTGCAACCAAGGCCGATAATCTGATTCAGGTTGACGAAAATGGAGTATGGAACGATTTTGATGCGAATGCCGAGTATGAGGCTCTGCTTGGCCTGAGGCTTGAAAGCAAAAGCCTGAACTGCGATTCCATTTACTGGCGCATTACAACCCGAAAGATTACCCCTGAAAGCATCTATGAAATTACTGTTTGGCGCGATAGCTCCTTGATTGCACAGCGAAACGAGGCCTTCCCCGATAAAAAGGTAATGGTTCCCGGATTCTACAAGGTTTACCATTACTCGGTAAATACCCTCTCGGGGTGTATCGACTCGGTTATTACCGATATTAAGGTTGATTCCTCGCGCATAAGCGCCGATGCCATCCCCAATGTTTTTTCGCCCAATGGCGATGGCAAGAACGACCTTTTCCGCTTTTCCGACACCGATGAGAGCATCCGCTCCATCCGTTCGTTTACCATCCGTATATATAGCCGCAGCGGTAAGTTGGTGTACACCTATAGTGGCAATCCCCGCGATTGGGAGGGCTGGGATGGTCGCACCAGCCTAGGAGCCGAGGCCGCCGAGGGTGTTTACTACTACATTATCGAGGCCCGTGGCTGGGACGATCGTCGTTTTGCCCGTGGCCCCTACAAGGGGTTCCTGCATCTGTTTAGGGGGAGGTAGGGGCAGAGTATTGTGTTTGGTTGTTTTTGATTATGAATAGTTTAGAACGCTGGCTGCGTATAACACAAAACATCAAAACCCCTTTGTCCGAGAACGTCTTCCAGCTCTGTTCGCTCCTTCGCATTTTTAGGGGTTAATAAGATCCTGCGCTACAATTCGATATGCCCAGTACAGGCTACTCAGGATGGCAGGTGGAGTTTGTTAGTGTATTGTTGTTCGCTGAAAATGAATATATTATAGTCCTAATTACGCAGAACACTATATTCACTAAACACTAAACTCTATACACGCTCCCCTTATTCCTCAACAATCACAATCTTTTCAATCCTATCGCCAACACGGATAGCATCAATTACTTCAAGGCCTTCGTAAACCTTACCAAAGCAGGTATGCTGGCGGTCGAGGTGCTTGGTGTTTTGCCTGTTGTGGCAAATAAAGAACTGTGAACCACCCGTGTTTCGGCCTGCATGCGCCATGGAAAGTACGCCACGGTCGTGGTACTGGTTATTTCCGGTAAGTTCGCAGTTAATTTTATAGCCGGGTCCACCGGTACCCACCCGGGGATCGGTCATATCCTTGGAGAAGGGGCATCCGCCCTGAATCACAAAATTGGGGATTACACGGTGAAAGGCTAACCCATCGTAAAAGCCTTCATTGGCCAACTTAACAAAGTTAGCAACGGTGTTTGGGGCATCCTCCTCGTAGAACTTAACCTTCATTACCCCTTTCGATGTGTGAATTTCTGCTGTTCTCATGGTATTGTTTGTTTGGCACAAAGGTATAAAAAAAAGAGGGCTAACCCCAATTGGTAGTCCTCTTTTGCTGAACAGGGTATGGCTATTCTTCCTCTTCCTGTTCCTGGTATGCCTTTAGGAGCTTTTCCTGAACATCGGCAGGCACCTGCTCGTATGAGGCAAACTTCATGGTGTAGGTAGCTCTACCGCTGGTTAACGATGATAGGGCAGTGGAGTAGCGGTTTAGTTCAGCTAGGGGAACCTTGGCATTAATCACCTCAAATCCCTTAACGCTGCCCATACCCATGATAATGGCGCGGCGGTTCTGCAGGTCGCTCATCACATCGCCCATACGGTCGGCAGGAACTAGCACCTCAACATCGTAAATGGGCTCCATGATCTTAGGCCCGGCATCCTTGAATGCGTTCTTGAATGCGTTGCGGCCAGCAAGCTTAAACGAGATTTCGTTGGAGTCAACCGGGTGCATCTTACCGTCGTAAACGGCAACGCGGATATCGCGGGCATATGAACCGGTAAGCGGGCCCTGCTCCATCTTCTCCATAATGCCCTTGAGGATGGCAGGCATAAAGCGAGCATCAATTGCTCCACCTACAATGCAGTTATAGAACACCAACTTGCCGCCCCATTCCAGGTCAATAACTTCCTTCCCCCTAACCGAGAGGTTGATTTCCTTACCGTTAACCTTGTACTTAACGGGATCGGGTGCACCCTCAACGTAGGGCTCAATAACCAGGTGAACCTCGCCAAACTGACCGGCTCCACCCGATTGTTTCTTATGGCGATAGTCGGCCTGGGCAACCTTGGTAATGGTTTCGCGGTATGGGATACGTGGGGCTATGTATTCAATCTCGAGCTTGTGTAGGTTGGTAAGCTGCCACTTCAGAATATTGAGGTGGAACTCACCCTGACCGGAAAGGATAATCTGGCGGAGCTCCTTGGAGTGTTCAACCAGAATGGTTGGGTCTTCCTGGTGGGCACGGTTAAGCAGTTCGCCAAGCTTTTCAACCTCGGCCTCGTTTTTAGGCTTAACAGCGGTGCGGAACTTGGGATCGGGGAATTCCATGGGATCGAAGGTGAAATCCAGACCTGGTCCGCAAAGGGTATGGTTGGTCTTACTGTTCTTGAGCTTTACGGTAGCGCCTATATCGCCAGCAACCAGCTCGGTAACCTTGTTACGGTTCTTGCCGGCTACAACAAATAGCTGCGAAAGGCGTTCCTTGGTTGAGTTGTTGGCGTTGGTTAGGTCCATACCCTCAGTTACCTTACCGGACATTACGCGGAAGTAGCTGATTTCGCCAATGTGTGGCTCAACGGTCGATTTGAAAATGAAAAGCGAGGTTGGAGCGCTGGCGTCGCAGGTAATGGGTTTATTGTTATTGTTTTTAAGAACCGGTGAGTGGGTAGGATTAGGCCCAACGTTAATGATAAAATCCATGAGGCGCTTGGTGCCAATGTTTTTAGCTGCCGATAGGCAGAAAACCGGCATAATGCTGCGGCTGGCAATACCCTTTGAAAGGCCTGAGCGCATCTCGTCCTCGGAGAGCGAACCCTGCTCAAAGAACTTCTCCATGAGCGATTCGTCGTTCTCGGCAGCAGCCTCAATGAGCGCATTGTGAAGCTCAGTGGCCTTATCCATTTCGCTGTCGGGAATGGGGAACTCCTCGCGGATACCGGTATCACCCTTAAACTTATACATTTTCATGGTGATTACATCGATAAAGCTATCGAAAGCAGCACCGGTGGCAACGGGGTACTGGGTTAAGATAACCTTATTACCGAAGGTTTGCTTCAGCGAGTCGAGCGTGGCATCAAAGTTAGCCTTATCGTGGTCGAGCTGGTTAACGGCCAGTATCATGGGCTTGTGAAGGTGCTCGGCGTGACGGTTGAAGATTTCGGTACCAACCTCAACCCCGTACTGGGCATTAATAACCATTACCAGCAAATCGGTTGGGTACATCGATGAGATAACAGCACCAACAAAGTCGTCGGATCCCGGAGTGTCAATAATGTTTAGCTTGCTGTTATTGAACTCGGTGTATAGCAAGGTTGAAAAAATTGACCTTTGGTTCTGTTGTTCAATTTCGGTGTAATCGGAAACGGTGTTTTTCCCATCAATTGTTCCCTTGCGTTCAATTATTTTACCTTCAAACATCATCGACTCGGCCAGTGAAGTTTTGCCCGAGCCGGTATTACCCAGTAAGGCGATATTCCTAATTTGTTCGGTTTGGTAGGTTTTCATGCGGTTTACGCTTATTTTTGGTTTAACATAAGGTTATTTTATTTTTTCCAATCGCGGGTATTCATATATAGTAAAAGGTATATCCCTTTACAACCAATTCCCTTGACTGGTTACCCTTTTTTTGGGTAGCCCAAAAATAGTAAAATTTTGTTTCCAACAAATAAAATTTGCCAAAAGCCTTATGTTGTAAAACATTTTGGGGCACAGGGCCGATATTTTTTACAAGTTACTAAGAATCAGGATTGTTTTTTTAAATCAAAAGTTATACCTTTGCGCCCGCAAAAAGCAAACCGGCTAAAAAAGCTGATGTACAAAAAAGTTGATTTGCATAGTTGTAATTGTAAAAAAATCAATACCTTTGCAGTCCATTTTTTAAACTTAAACTATAACAATAAATTGGATTTATGCCAACAATTCAGCAACTAGTAAGAAAAGGAAGGTCTAAACTGGTGGATAAGAGCAAGGCTCCAGCCCTTGATGCTTGCCCCCAGAGACGAGGTGTATGTGTACGCGTGTACACCACTACGCCTAAGAAGCCGAATTCGGCTATGCGTAAGGTTGCCAGGGTTAGGCTTACTAACGGTAAGGAGGTTAACGCCTACATTCCTGGTGAAGGTCACAACTTGCAGGAGCACTCCATAGTGCTAATCCGCGGGGGTAGGGTAAAGGATTTGCCCGGTGTGCGTTATCACCTCATTCGCGGAACACTCGATGCTTCCGGAGTTGAGGGTCGCAAACAGGGCCGTTCCAAGTACGGCGCCAAGAGGCCTAAGGATAAGGCTAGTAAAAAGTAAAAGTTAACCTCATTTGAATTGGTTGAACAATGAGAAAAGCAAAACCAAAAAAACGGATTATCTTACCCGATCCCAAGTTTGGCGATATAATGGTTACCAAGTTTGTGAATAACTTAATGGTAACGGGTAAGAAGAGTATTGCCTTCGGAATCTTTTACAATGCACTTGATATAGTAGGTAAAAGAATGAAGGACAGCGAAAAATCGCCCCTTGAAATCTGGAAGATTGCCCTTGAAAACGTTACCCCACAGGTTGAGGTAAAGAGCCGCAGGGTGGGTGGTGCTACTTTCCAGGTGCCCACCGAGGTTCGGCCTGAGCGTAAGCAATCGCTATCCATGAAAAACCTTATTCTTTATGCCCGCAAACGCGTTGGTAAGGGTATGAGCGACAAGCTTGCTGCAGAGATTATGGCTGCTTACAACCAGGAAGGTGGTGCTTTCAAGCGTAAGGAGGATATGCATAAGATGGCTGAAGCTAACAAGGCTTTTGCACATTTCCGTTTTTAAGACCCATTAGTACGAGGAAGGTAGGAGATTGATGAGCAGAGATTTAAGATTCACTCGGAATATTGGGATTATGGCCCACATCGACGCCGGTAAAACAACAACTACCGAGCGTATCCTGTTTTATACAGGTAAAACTCACAGGATTGGTGAGGTACATGATGGGGCTGCAACGATGGACTGGATGGTGCAGGAGCAGGAGCGTGGTATAACTATTACCTCGGCCGCTACTACAACTTTTTGGAACTACGAGAACAAGCAGTATCAAATAAACATTATCGACACCCCGGGACACGTGGACTTCACCGTTGAGGTGGAGCGATCGCTCCGCGTACTCGATGGCGCTATTGCCACTTTCTGTGCTGTGGGTGGTGTTGAACCCCAAAGCGAAACCGTTTGGCGTCAGGCCGATAAGTACAGGGTTCCCCGCATTGCCTATGTTAACAAGATGGACCGTGTGGGTGCCGATTTCCTTGGGGTGGTTCAGGAAATTAAAGACAAACTGGGTGCAAATCCAATTCCCATTCAACTCCCTATCGGGGCCGAAGATAACTTTAACGGCATTATCGATCTTGTTGAGAATAAGGCCGTTGTTTTCTTTGAGGACGAAAAGCTGAAGGCTACCAACTACCGTCTGGAGCCCGTTCCTGCCAACATGAAGGACGAGGTTGACGAGTGGCGTGCCAAGCTTATTGAGGCAGTTGCATCGTACAACGATGAGCTCCTTGAGCGTTTCTTTGAAGACCCCGATTCCATTACCAAGCAGGAGATTATTGAAACTATCCGTAAGGCCACAATCGACATGTCGATTATTCCGGTTCTTTGCGGATCGTCGTTCAAGAATAAGGGAATACAACACTTGCTCGATGCGGTTATTGCCTTCCTACCCAGCCCTCTCGATAAGGGTGATGTGGTTGGCACAAATCCTAACACCGGTAACGAAGAGGTTCGTAAACCATACATCGATCAGCCTTTCTGCGGTTTAGCATTCAAGATTGCTACCGACCCCTTTGTAGGCCGTCTGGCCTTCATCAGGGTTTACTCCGGAAAGGTTGATAGCGGTAGCTACGTTTTCAACACCCGTACCGGTAAAAAGGAGCGTATTAGCCGTATTTACCAGATGCATGCCAACAAACAGAACCCAATTGAGTTCTGCGAGGCTGGCGATATCTGTGCAGCAGTTGGTTTTAAAGATATTAGAACAGGCGATACCCTTTGCTTGGAGGAAAAACCTATAGCCCTTGAGGCAATGACTTTCCCTGAGCCTGTAATCGGTTTGGCTATTGAGCCCAAGACCCAAAAGGATCTTGACAAACTCGGTATTGCGCTTGGTAAACTTTCAGAGGAAGACCCAACATTCCGTGTAAACACCGACCCCGATAGCGGTCAAACCGTTATTAGCGGTATGGGTGAGTTACACCTTGAGATCATTGTTGACCGCCTACGTCGCGAGTTTAACGTTGAGATCAATCAAGGTGCTCCTCAGGTTGCTTACCGTGAGGCATTTACCAGGAGCGTTTCGCACCGTGAGGTGTTCAAGAAGCAAACCGGTGGTAAGGGTAAGTTCGCCGATATCATTTTTGAACTTGGTCCAGCCGACGAAGGTGTTACCGGACTGCAGTTTATTGACGAGGTGAAGGGTGGTAATATTCCCCGTGAGTTTATCCCCTCAGTACAAAAGGGTTTTGAGTTAGCCATGAGCAACGGCGTACTCGCCGGCTATGCCATACCAAGCATGAAGGTGGTGCTCAAGGATGGTTCGTTCCACCCGGTTGACTCCGATGCTCTATCGTTCGAAATTGCTGCCCGCTACGGATTCCGTGCAGCAGGTCCAAAAGCCGCTCCGGTTTTACTTGAGCCAATCATGAATGTTGAGGTGGTTACCCCCGAGGAGAACATGGGTGATGTAATAGGTGACCTCAACAAGCGTCGTGGCCAGATTACCGGAATGGAATCGAAGGGTAACGCCCGCGTGGTTAAGGCTAAGGTTCCCCTGGCCGAGATGTTTGGGTACGTAACCGTACTCCGTACACTAACCTCCGGACGCGCCACTTCAACCATGGAGTTCTCGCACTACGCCGAAGTACCCGCTAACATTGCTAAGGAGGTGATTGAGAAATCCAAGGGCAAAGAGCTAAAAGAAATTGAATAATTACTTTTATCCGATAAGTACAATGAGCCAAAAGATTAGAATTAAACTCAAATCGTACGACCACAACCTGGTTGACAAGTCGGCCGAAAAGATCGTTAAAACGGTCAAGGCTACAGGCGCTGTGGTGAGCGGTCCAATTCCGCTTCCAACACATAAGCGGATTTTTACGGTTAACCGTTCAACATTCGTTAACAAGAAGTCGAGGGAGCAATTTGAACTCAGCTCCTATAAGCGTTTGCTCGATATCTACAGCTCCAATGCGAAGACTATCGATGCTCTGATGAAGCTCGAACTTCCCAGTGGAGTCGAAGTAGAGATTAAAGTATGAGTGTGAATTGTAAACTAGAAAGACAATGCCACAAGGATTAATTGGACGTAAAATCGGAATGACTTCCGTATTCGGTGAGGATGGTAAGAATATCCCCTGCACCGTAATTGAGGCTGGTCCTTGCGTTGTCACACAGGTGAAAAACGCTGAAACCGATGGCTATGCCGCCATTCAGCTTGCCTATGATGACAAAAAGGAGAAACACACCAGCAGGCCTATGCTAGGCCATTTCAAGAAAGCCAACACTACTCCCAAACGTAAGCTGGTTGAATTCCGCGATTGGGAAGGATTACAGCTTGGTGATGTAGTAACCGTTGACCTCTTTGCCAATGACAACTGGGTTGACGTAGTTGGTATAACCAAAGGGAAAGGATTCCAGGGTGTTGTAAAGCGCCACGGTTTTAACGGAGTGGGCGGAAGAACCCACGGTCAGCACAACCGTCAGCGTCACCCGGGTTCTATGGGTGCATCTTCGTTCCCTTCACGCGTACTCCCCGGCAAGCGTTTGGCAGGCCGTACCGGAGGCGACAGGGTGAAGATCATCAACCTACGTGTTCTTAAGGTTATCCCTGAGAGCAATCTTTTACTCGTTAAAGGATCGATTCCAGGGGCAAAGGGTTCTTACATAATTATTGAGAAGTAATGGAAATCAAGGTACTTAACATACAAGGAAAGGAAACCGGCAGGACCATTCAGTTGGAAGACTCGATTTTTGGTATCGAACCCAACGACCATGCCATTTACCTCGACGTAAAGCAAATCCTAGCTAACCGTCGTCAGGGTACGCACAAATCCAAACAGCGTAACGAGGTTTCCGGTAGTACCCGTAAACTCAAACGCCAAAAGGGTACCGATACTGCTCGCGCAGGTAGCATCAAGTCGCCTGTGTTCCGTGGTGGTGGACGTATATTTGGTCCCGTTCCACGCGACTATAGCTTTAAGCTAAACAAGAAGATTAAGCAGCTGGCTCGTAAGAGCGCTCTTGCATACAAGGTTAAGGAGAATGCTCTACTTGTTATTGAAGATTTCAGCTTTGATACTCCAAAAACCAAGGAATTTGTAAATATCTGCAAGAACCTGAACGTAGCCGACAAAAAAACACTCTTCTTGTTGGGCGAGACAAATAAAAATATATATTTGTCGTCCAGAAATTTACAGAAGCAAGCAACTGCAATTGCCTCATCAGTAAACACTTACGAGATTTTAAATGCCAACATGTTGGTGTTAACTGAGAGTTCTGTAGATGCTCTGAACAAAATGTTTAAGGTATCATAACAAGGAAGCGCCATGGATATACTGATAAAACCAGTTGTAACTGAAAAGATGGAGCGCTTAACCGATAAGCTGAACCAATACGGCTTTATCGTGGATAAGAGAGCTAATAAGTTACAGATAAAGAAGGCAATAGAGGAGTTATACGGGGTAACCGTTGACTCAGTGAATACCATGCGTTATGCCGGTAAAGTTAAGTCCCGTTACACCCGTACTGGTGTGTTGGTGGGCCGTACCAATAGCTACAAAAAAGCTATCGTAACGCTTAAGGAAGGAGATAAGATTGATTTTTATAGCAACATTTAACTAAGATGGCTGTACGGAAACTAAAACCTGTTACACCAGGACAGAGACACAAGATTATAGGTTTGTTCGATGACATTACCACAAACAAACCTGAGAAGTCGTTACTAGTCCCCCTGAAAAAGACTGGTGGTCGCAACAACCAAGGCCGAAGGACCATGCGATATATAGGGGGAGGCCACAAGCGCAGATACAGATTAATCGATTTCCTGCGCAACCGTGAGAATGAGCCGGCTGTGGTAAAGACTATTGAGTACGATCCCAACCGCACTGCACGTATAGCGCTGGTTGAGTACCCCGATGGCGAGAAGCGCTACATTGTAGCCCCTGCAGGGCTTAAGGTAGGCCAAACCATCATGTCGGGTCGCGGTGTTGCTCCTGAGGTGGGTAATACCCTTTACCTGGGCGAAATACCCCTAGGTACCATTATCCACAACATCGAGCTGTACCCTGGCCGTGGTGCTTGCATGGCACGTAGCGCTGGATCGTATGCTCAGCTACTAGCCCGTGAGGGGAAATACGCTATTATTAAGCTGCCTAGCGGCGAAACCCGCATGGTACTTAACGAGTGTAAAGCAACCATTGGTAGCGTGTCGAACTCTGACCATGCATTGGAAAAATCCGGTAAAGCCGGACGTAGCCGTTGGTTAGGTCGTCGTCCTCGCACCCGTGGTGTTGCCATGAACCCTGTTGATCACCCCATGGGTGGTGGTGAAGGACGTGCCTCAGGAGGTCACCCACGCTCGCGCAAGGGTATTCCTGCTAAGGGTTATAAGACTCGTTCCAAGAAGAAACACAGCAGCAAGTTCATCATTGAACGCAGGAAAAAGTAATTTGTAAAAAACTGTAACTATGAGTAGGTCACTTAAAAAAGGTCCCTTTATTGACTACAAGTTGGAGAAGCGTGTCATTCAGATGAACGAATCCAACAAGAAGTCTGTTATCAAGACTTGGTCAAGGGCTTCCATGATATCTCCCGATTTTGTTGGACACACCATAGCAGTTCACAACGGGAATAAGTTCATTCCTGTGTACATTACCGAAAACATGGTAGGTCATAAGCTGGGCGAGTTTGCTCCCACCCGCACCTTCCGTGGCCATGCTGGTAATAAGAACAAATAGTGAATTGATAAAAGGAAAAAGAGATGGGTGCAAGAAAACATAACATGGCCGAGAGGCTTAAAGCGGAGAGGAAAAACAAAGCAGTTGCCCGCTTACGCAACTGCCCGTCTTCGCCCCGTAAGATGCGCTTAGTGGTTGACCTGGTTCGCGGTAAAGACGTAAACACAGCGCTCAACATACTTAAATTCAGCCGCAAGGATGCCGCAAAGGATGTGCACAAGCTAATCCTTTCAGCAGTTGCTAACTGGAAGGCTAAAAACGAGAACGTACGCATTGAAGATGCCAACCTTTACATCAAGGAGATCTTTGTAGATCAGGGCAGAATGCTAAAACGTATTCGTACAGCACCACAGGGACGCGCTCACCGCATCCGTAAACGCTCAAACCACGTAACCGTTGTGGTTGATAGCGCAGTTAATAACGAATCAAACAACTAACAGCTACATGGGACAGAAAGTTAATCCAATAGCAAACCGTTTAGGAATCATCCGTGGATGGGATTCCAACTGGTACGGAGGTAAAAAATACGCTCAGAAATTGGTTGAGGATAGCAAAATCCGCGACTACCTGAATGCCAGGCTTGCCAAGGCCAGCCTCTCAAAAATAGTTATTGAGCGTACCCTGAAGCTGATAACCGTAACCATACATACTGCTCGCCCAGGTATCATTATTGGTAAGGGCGGACAGGAAGTGGATAAGCTACGCGAGGAGCTACGTAAGATTACCAACAAGGATGTTCAAATCAATATCTTTGAGGTGAAGCGCCCCGAAATTGATGCTGTTATCGTAGGTAACAACATTGCTCGCCAAATTGAAGGACGCATTTCTTACCGTAGGGCTATTAAAACAGCCATTGCCTCAACCATGAGGATGGGTGCTGAGGGTATCAAGGTGCAAATTTCCGGCCGCTTGGGTGGCGCTGAAATGGCACGCTCTGAAACCTACAAGGAGGGACGAATTCCCCTACACACCTTCCGTGCCGATATCGATTACGCTCTAGCCGAGGCTCACACCAAGGTTGGCGTTATAGGTATTAAGACCTGGATTTGCAACGGTATAGTTTACGGCAAGCGCGATCTTTCGCCCAACATTGGTACAAAGAGCGTTGCCAACGTAACCGAGAAAAAGGCAAAACCAGCACCTAAGGGAGGTTCACGTCCTCGTGCCAAGAAAAAGAAATAGTAAGGTGTATAAACACTAAAGCATTAGCGAAATGTTACAGCCAAAGAAAACAAAATACAGAAGGCAGCAAAAGGGAAAAATGAAAGGGATTGCCCAACGCGGAAACCAGTTGGCATTCGGTTCATTTGGAATTAAAGCCCTTGAGTCGAGCTGGATCACAAGCCGTCAGATTGAGGCTGCCCGCCAGGCCGTGACCCGTTACATGAAGCGTGAAGGTCAGATCTGGATCAGAATTTTCCCCGATAAGCCCATTACCAAGAAACCTGCTGAGGTTCGTATGGGTAAAGGTAAAGGTGCTCCTGAGGGGTTTGTTGCTCCGGTTACTCCAGGCCGCATTCTGTTTGAATGCGACGGCGTACCCTACGAAGTTGCAAAGGAAGCATTGCGCCTGGCAGCTCAGAAGCTCCCTATTACTACTAAGTTTGTTGTCCGTCCGGACTTTGTTGAACCTACAAACTAATTGAGCCATGAAAGTAGCAGAAATAAGAGAGCTCACCGATAAGGAGATTCTTGAGCGTATTGAGCTGGAAAAAACCAACCTGCTTAAGCTAAGGTTGAACCATAGCATATCTCCTTTGGATAATCCAATGAAAATTAAAGAGACCCGCAGGAACATCGCCAGGTTACAAACCGTCCTGAACCAGCGGAAGCTCAGTCAAAACAAGTAATGCGTTGTAGCTATGGAACAAGTAAACGAAGTAAAGAGAAATAACCGTAAGGAGAGTATTGGCGTGGTGGTGAGCAACAAGATGCAAAAGTCAATTGTTGTTGCCGTAAAGCGTAAAGTAAAACACCCCATTTACGGAAAGTTTGTGAATAAAACCACCAAGTTTTACGCTCACGACGAGAATAATGTATGCGAGGTTGGCGATTTGGTTCGCATCATGGAAACTCGCCCTCTCAGCAAGCTTAAACGCTGGAGGTTAGTTGAAATCATCGAAAAGGCTAAGTAGTCATGATACAGCAGGAAAGTAGACTAGTAGTAGCTGATAATAGCGGAGCCAAGGAAGTGCTCTGCATCAGGGTACTGGGAGGTACTGGTAAACGCTACGCCCGTATAGGCGATAAGATAGTGGTTACCGTTAAGAGTGCCATTCCCGGTGGTGATATTAAGAAAGGTACCGTTTCAAAGGCCGTTGTGGTTCGTACCAAGAAGGAGATCCGCCGTCAGGATGGTTCATACATCCGTTTCGACGATAACGCTTGCGTATTGCTTAACAACCAGGGCGAAATTCGTGGAACTCGTATCTTTGGCCCGGTTGCCAGGGAACTACGTGATAATTACATGAAGATTGTTTCACTTGCACCTGAGGTGTTATAAACCCCAATAACTGTAGAATTATGGCAAAGTTACACATCAAGAAAGGGGATATGGTTTACGTAATCTCCGGTGAATCTAAAGGCCACCAGGGTCGCGTACTCAGTGTGCTCGTTAAGGAGAACCGTGCAATTGTTGAGGGTGCTAACATGGTATCGAGGCATACCAAACCCAATTCCAAGAACCCTCAGGGTGGAATTATCAAAAAGGAAGCCCCAATTCATATTTCAAACCTAATGCTGGTTGACCCTGCCACTGGCAAGCCAACCCGCATCGGTCGTCGGTTGAACGACCAGGGTAAACTTGTTCGTTACTCTAAAAAATCAGGAGAGGAGATTAAGTAATGGAATACGTACCAACCCTAAAGAAAAAGTATAGGGAGGAGATTGTCCCCGCGCTCATGAAACAGTTCAACTACAAGAGCGTGATGCAGGTTCCCCGGTTGGAAAAAATAGTGATCAACCAAGGGATAGGACAAGCAGTAGCCGATCGCAAACTCATTGAGCAGGCACAGGCAGAACTCACCATGATTGCCGGTCAAAAGGCAATTCAAACCTACTCGCGTAAGGATATATCAAACTTTAAGCTCCGTAAGGGGGTTCCCATTGGGCTTAAGGTTACTCTCCGCCGCGAAAGAATGTATGAGTTCCTTGAGCGTTTAATCAACGTTTCCTTGCCGCGTATCCGCGACTTTAAGGGAATTAACGACAAGTTCGACGGCCGTGGTAATTACACCCTTGGCATTCAGGAACAGATTATTTTCCCTGAAATTGACATCGATAAGGTGAGCAAGATTCTGGGTGTCGAGATCACTTTCGTAACCACATCGGAGAACGACGAGGAGGCTTATGCACTTCTTCGTGAGTTTGGGTTACCTTTTAAAAATGCTAAAAAGGAATAGACTATGGCAAAAGAGTCAATGAAAGCGCGTGAGGTTCGCCGTGCGAAACTCGTAGCAAAATACGCCGAAAAGAGAGCCAGGCTCAAAGAGGAAGGCGATTACGTTGGGCTTCAGAAGTTACCTCGTAACTCTAACCCCATCCGTTTGCGTAATCGTTGCATGTTAACCGGAAGGCCCAGAGGGTATATGCGCCAGTTTGGCATCAGCCGTATCACCTTCCGCGAAATGGCCTCAAAAGGGTTAATTCCTGGTGTTAAGAAAGCTAGTTGGTAGAATTTAATAATAAAACGAAGCAATGATTACCGACCCAATTGCAGATTACCTAACCCGAGTTCGTAACGCCGTGATGGCTCGTCACCGGGTTGTTGAGGTACCCGCTTCGAATATGAAGAAGGATATCACCAAGATTCTTTTCGATAAGGGGTACATACTAAACTATAAATTTGAGGATGATGGCAAGCAGGGCATTATCAAAATCGCACTTAAGTATCATCCTGAGACTAAGGCATGTGCCATCAAGCACCTGGAACGCGTTAGTACTCCCGGCTTGCGTCGCTACAGCAACGCAAAAGATCTTCCCCGCGTGTTAAATGGCCTGGGTATTGCCATTATCAGCACATCGCAAGGGTTGATGACCGACAAGGAGGCTCGCGCCAAGAATATTGGTGGTGAAGTGGTTTGCTATGTTTACTAATCCAGTATAATTTTTAAACTAATGTCGAGAATAGGAAAAAAACCTGTAAACTTACCACAAGGAGTAAGCGTTAACATTAGCGCCGATAACGTGGTAAGCGTGAAAGGCCCTCTCGGAGAACTAAAGCAAAAAGTTGATCCGGATATCACCGTAAAGGTAGAGGGAAATGAAGTTGTTCTCTCCAGACCAACTGATCATAAGCGTCACCGTTCGCTACATGGGCTATACCGTGCCCTTATCAACAACATGGTAATTGGTGTATCCAAGGGCTTTGAGGTACAGCAGGAACTTGTGGGTGTTGGTTACAAGGCCGAAGCTAAAGGTCAAATCCTTGAGATGAGCCTTGGTTTCTCCCACGACATCTACTTTGAGATGCCCAAGGAAATTAAGGTTGAAACCATTACCGAGAAAAAGGGTAACCCCAAGATCATTCTGAAGAGCATCGATAAGCAGCTCTTAGGTCAGGTTGCCGCTAAGATCCGCTCGCTTCGTAAGCCTGAGCCATATAAGGGTAAAGGTATTCGCTTTGTGGGTGAAGTTGTACGTAAGAAAGCTGGTAAGTCGGCTAGTGTATAACCCGTAAAACTGAAAGAGAGATATGGCTTTAAATAAATTGGAAAGAAAGCTGCGCATTCGCAGACGAATCCGCAAAAGAGTTTCGGGAACAGCTCAAAAACCTCGTATGTCGGTTTTCAGGAGCAACACCAACATATACGTTCAGTTCATTGACGATATCAATGGTGTAACACTAGCATCGGCCTCTTCGATGTCAAAAGAGATTGCAGAGAAAAAAAATATTACTAAAACCGAACAAGCCCGACTTGTTGGACAGCTTGCCGCTAAAAACGCCATGGCTAAGGGTATTGAGAGTGTGGTGTTTGACCGTGGTGGTAACCTATACCATGGCCGCGTTAAGGCTTTAGCTGATGCCGCAAGAGAAGGTGGACTTAAATTCTAAGCACGATGTCACAGAATACCAACATACGAAGAGTAAAAGCCAGCGACCTTGAGCTCAAGGACAGGCTGGTTAGCATTCAGCGCGTAACCAAGGTAACCAAGGGTGGTAGAACTTTCAGCTTCTCAGCCATTGTTGTAGTAGGTAATGAGAATGGCGTTGTAGGGTATGGCTTAGGTAAAGCTAGCGAAGTAACCGCTGCCATTGCCAAGGGTATTGAGGATGCTAAAAAGAATCTGGTTAAGGTACCCATACTAAAGGGTACTATCCCCCACGAACAGGAAGCCAAGTTTGGTGGTGCCAAGGTGCTGATTAAACCTGCTTCGCACGGTACCGGTGTTAAGGCTGGTGGTGCTATGCGCGCCGTGCTTGAGAGCGTGGGTGTAACCGACGTACTTGCAAAATCAAAAGGTTCATCAAACCCTCACAACCTGGTTAAGGCTACCGTTATGGCATTGCTTGAACTGCGCGATGCTCACACCGTGGCCCAGCAGCGTGGGGTTGACCTTAAAAAAGTATTCAACGGATAAAAACTGATGACTATGGCAAAGATTAAAGTAACACAGATACGCAGCGTTATTGGCCGCCCCGAAGGGCAACGCTTAACACTTCGTTCGCTGGGAATCCGCCGTATGCATCATACCGTTGAGGTAGAGGCTACCCCACAGGTTATGGGTATGATTGCTAAGGTGCGTCACCTTGTGCGAATTGAAGAGCAATAGGTATAACAACTAACGATTGTAAGGTCATGAAACTAGATAAACTAAAACCCGCTGAAGGTTCTACCCACAACAGGAAACGTATTGCCCGTGGTGAGGGGTCAGGACATGGAGGCACTGCCACTCGTGGTCACAAGGGTGCCAAGTCACGCTCAGGTTACTCCCGCAAGTTTGGCTTTGAGGGTGGCCAGATGCCTATACAGCGTCGTCTACCAAAGTTTGGCTTTAAAAACCCATTCCGCGTTGAGTACAAGCCCATTAACCTGGAAGTGTTGCAAGCCCTTGCCGAAAAGCACGGCTATACCACTATCGATATTGATACCCTTATCAATGCCGGTTTAGTGTCGCGCAACGATATGGTTAAAATTCTTGCCAAGGGTACTCTTAGCGCTAAGCTTGAGGTGAAAGCCCACGCTTTCTCAAAGAAAGCAATTGAAGCAATTGAAGCAGCTAACGGAACCGCAGTAAAACTATAGTGAATAATGAAAGCCTTTTTCGAAACCCTCAAGAATATATACAAGATAGAGGATCTGCGCAAGCGGATTCTCTATACTCTTGGTATTCTGCTGATTTATCGACTTGGTAGCTTTATAGTAATACCGGGTCTTGACCCATCGCAGCTTGGCGCTCTGCAAGAGCAAACCAAGGAAGGTATCATGGGCCTCCTCGACATGTTTTCGGGTGGTGCATTCCATAATGCCTCCATTTTTGCCTTGGGTATTATGCCCTACATCTCAGCATCTATCGTGGTTCAGCTTTTAGGAATTGCTGTACCCTACTTCCAGAGGTTACAGAAAGAAGGCGAGAGTGGTAGAAATAAGCTTAACCAGATTACTCGAGTACTTACAGTAGGTATCCTGCTATTCCAGGGTCCAGCCTACATAACCAACCTTTACATTCAGCTTCCACAGGGAGCATTCCTGTTAAGTAAGTTCTGGTTCACCATTACAGCCACTATCACCATGATTGGTGGTACTATGTTCATCATGTGGTTGGGTGAGAAGATTACCGATAAGGGTATAGGTAACGGTATATCGCTAATCATCATGATTGGTATTATTGCCCGCTTACCCTTTGCCTTTGTTGCAGAACTTTTCTCAAAGGCCGAAGAGCTTGGTGGTGGATTGGTTATGCTCCTAATTGAGCTTGTAATACTATTTGCAGTATTCATGTTCTCAATCCTGCTTATTCAGGGTACACGTAAAATACCTGTGCAGTATGCCAAACGAATTGTAGGAAATAAACAGTATGGTGGTGTTCGCCAGTACATACCCCTTAAGGTAAACGCTGCCGGTGTAATGCCAATCATTTTTGCTCAGGCTCTGATGTTTATCCCCATGCTGTTTGCCCGCTTTGATGCTACTGCTGGCATTGCTGCCGCTTTTAGCTACACCGGATTCCTATACAACTTCACCTTTGGATTGCTGATCATAGTATTCACCTATTTCTATACCGCTATTATTATCAATCCCAACCAGATGGCTGAGGATATGAAGAAGAACGGAGGTTTTATTCCCGGAGTAAAACCCGGAAAGAAAACCGTTGAGTATCTCGACTCCATCATGTCGAAAATCACTCTACCCGGTTCAATCTTCTTAGCTATTATAGCTATTCTTCCTGCATTTGCCATTAAGCTGGGAGTTAACAACCAGTTTGCCCAGTTCTTTGGCGGAACCTCGTTGTTAATCTTAGTAGGTGTAGTTCTTGATACACTACAGCAGATTGAGAGTCACCTGCTGATGCGTCATTACGATGGATTAATGAAATCGGGAAGGCTGAAGGGCCGTTCCGGTATGTAATAGGGCAATTTTGCCAAACGTTCTTTATAATGTTTTTAGCTAAAACCGACGAGGAAGTTGAGCTGCTAAGGCTAAACAACGATCTGGTATCGCGCACATTAGCCGAGGTGGCAAAACATATTAAGCCAGGGGTAACCACCCAAAAGCTCGACTCAATAGCCGAGGAGTTCATCAGGGCTCATGGGGCTGTTCCGGGTTTTTTGGGGTATAATGGCTACCCAGCAACGCTTTGCATTTCGGTCAACGATGCAGTGGTGCATGGCATTCCATCGTCGTATGAGCTCCGCGAGGGCGACATAGTATCGGTCGATTGCGGGACCTTCTTGCACGGGTTTTATGGCGATTCCGCCTTCACCTTTTCGGTGGGCGAGGTTAAGCCCGAAGTGCAGCGGCTGTTAAAGGTTACCCGCGAATGCCTTGAGCTAGGCATTGAGGCTGCAGTAGCCGGTGGCAGGGTTGGCGATATATCCTACGCCGTGCAATCGCATGCCGAATCGAACGGTTACTCTGTAGTCCGCGAATTGGTGGGACATGGCATAGGCCGCCATATGCATGAAAAACCCGAAGTCCCTAACTACGGAGCACGAGGCCGTGGGCCTAAGCTTGTCGATGGAATGGCAATCTGCATTGAGCCAATGATTAACCTTGGCTCAAAGCACGTTTACCAGGATCTGGATGGATGGACCATCCGTACCCGCGACGGTAAACCCTCGGCGCACTTTGAGTTGGCCGTTGTTGTTCGAAAGGATAAAGCCGAAAGGCTTTCAACTTTCAAGTATATTGATGAAGTTTTACGTTTAAGTTAAATTTTTAAGAGCGAATGTCCAAGCAAACTGCAATTGAGAAAGACGGAACTATTATTGAGGCCCTATCGAACGCCATGTTCAGGGTAGAGCTCGATAACGGACATGTTATTACCGCCCACATCTCCGGTAAAATGCGTATGCATTACATCAAAATTTTACCCGGCGATAAGGTGAGGGTTGAAATGTCGCCTTACGATTTAACTAAAGGACGTATTACTTTTAGGTACAAGTAAACCAAAAAATTTCAATACAATGAAAGTAAGAGCATCAGTAAAGAAGCGCAGCGACGAGTGCAAGATAGTTCGTCGTAAGGGACGCTTGTATGTGATTAACAAAAAAAATCCTAAGTTCAAGCAACGTCAAGGATAATTTGTTTAATTTTGCACACTAATTATTAAGTGAAAATATGGCACGTATAGTAGGTGTAGATTTGCCGAAAAACAAGAGAGGCGAGGTAGCCCTTACCTATATTTATGGTATTGGCCGCAGCAGCGCCCGTAAGATTCTGGACAAAGCCGGAATAAGCTACGATACCAAAGTAGCCGATTGGACCGATGATAATGTAACAGCCATCCGTAACATCCTGAACGAAGGGTACAAGGTTGAAGGTGAACTGCGTTCCATGGTTCAGCTCAGCATTAAGCGCTTGATGGATATTGGTTGCTACAGAGGTATTCGTCATCGTCTTGGTTTACCTGTGAGAGGTCAATCAACCAAGAATAACGCTCGTACACGTAAAGGAAAGAGAAAAACTGTTGCCAACAAGAAGAAGGCTACTAAATAGTAATTAAGCTATGGCAAAGAAAACAGCAACTAAGAAAAAAGTAGTTAAGGTTGATCCGGTAGGACAAGCCCATATTCATTCATCGTTTAACAATATCATTGTTACAATGACCAACAGCACCGGTCAGGTTATTTCCTGGTCGTCGGCTGGTAAGATGGGTTTCAAGGGTTCAAAGAAGAATACTCCGTATGCAGGTCAAACTGCAGCAGCCGATTGTGCTAAAGTAGCCTACGATATGGGCTTAAGGAAGGTAAAAGTGTTTGTAAAAGGACCCGGCGCCGGCCGTGAATCGGCTATCCGTACCATCAACTCTACCGGTATTGAGGTAACTGAGATTGTTGATGTTACTCCACTACCACACAATGGCTGCCGCCCTCCTAAACGTCGTAGGGTATAACCATTTTAGTACGAATCAATAAAATTACAAAATAATGGCAAGATATACTGGACCAACAACCAAGATTGCCCGTAAATTCGGAGAGCCCATCTATGGGCCGGATAAGTACTTCGAGAAGAAGAACTATCCTCCCGGGGTTCACGGCTTAATGAAGAAACGCAAAAAGGTTTCGGAGTACGGAACCCAGCTGCTCGAGAAACAAAAAGCTAAGTACACTTATGGCCTACTTGAGCGTCAGTTTGCTAACCTATTTAAGCAAGCTGCTCGCAGCAAGGGTATCACCGGTGAAATTTTGCTTCAGCTGCTCGAGTCGCGTCTCGATAACGTTGTATACCGTTTGGGTATTGCTCCTTCACGTGCAGCTGCCCGTCAGCTTGTGTTGCATAAGCACATTGTTGTAAACGGTAAGGTTGTAAACGTACCCTCATTCAGGTTACGTCCCGGTGATGTTGTTGGCGTTCGTGAACGCTCAAAAACACTCGAGGCTATTACCGATTCCCTTCAGTCCAACCGTCACATCAAGTACTCATGGCTGGAGTGGAATAACGATAAAATGGAAGGCAAATTCATGAACGTACCTGAGCGTTCGGAAATACCTGAGAATATCAAGGAGCAATTAATTGTTGAACTTTACTCTAAGTAATAAAACCTGTACCATATGGCAATACTGGCATTCCAAAAACCCGATAAGGTTATCATGCTTGAATCTACCGATAACTTCGGTAAGTTCGAGTTTCGTCCTCTTGAGCCAGGCTATGGTATCACGGTGGGAAATGCGTTAAGGCGTATTCTGCTATCTTCGCTCGAAGGTTATGCCATTACCTGGATTAAAATACGTGGCGTTGACCACGAGTTTTCAACTATACCCGGTGTAATGGAAGACGTAACCGAGATAGTTCTCAACCTGAAGCAGGTTCGCTTTAAACGAATAGTTGACGGTGTTGACAACGAGAAGGTTACCATAACAATTACGGGGCAGAACGAGTTTAAGGCTGGCTACCTGTCCAACTTCCTTTCAGGATTCAAGGTGCTTAACCCTGAACTGGTTATCTGTCGCATGGAGCCTGATGTTAAGATTGAGATTGAGGTTAACATCAGCAAGGGTAGGGGATATGTTCCCGCTGAGGAAAACAAGCCTGAAGATGCTGAGTTTGGTATCATACCCATTGACTCCATTCACACTCCTATCCGTAATGTTAAGTACTCGATCGAAAACTACCGCGTAGAGCAGAAAACCGACTACGAAAAGCTTATCATCGAGATCAGTACCGATGGCTCTATTCATCCGAAGGATGCACTGAAGGAAGCTGCTAAGATTCTGATTTACCACTTCATGCTATTCTCCGATGAAAAGATTACCCTGGAGACCGAGGATAAGTTTGAAACTGAGGAATTCGATGAGGAAATCCTCCACATGCGCCAGCTGCTGAAGCAAAAGCTGGTTGACCTTGACCTGTCAGTTCGCGCATTGAACTGCCTCAAGGCTGCCGATGTGGAAACCCTTGGCGAGTTGGTTCGTTACAACAAGAACGACCTACTCAAGTTCCGTAACTTCGGTAAAAAATCGCTCACCGAACTTGAGGACTTGCTCGATAGCCTGAACCTCTCGTTTGGCATGGATGTATCAAAGTATAAATTGGATAAGGATTAATTACGATGAGACATAACAAAAAATTTAACCATTTAGGCCGTAAGAGCGCTCACCGTAAGGCAATGCTATCGAATATGGCATCGTCGTTGATACTGCACAAGCGTATCACCACTACTGTAGCAAAAGCTAAAGCTTTACGCTCTTATGTTGAGCCACTGATTACCCGGAGCAAGGACGATTCTACACATCAGCGCCGTGTAGTTTTCAGCCATCTTCAAAACAAGCAGGCAGTAACTGAACTTTTCCGTGAGGTGGCTCAGAAAATTGGCGATCGCCCCGGCGGTTATACCCGTATTCTTAAAACTGGTACCCGTATTGGGGACGCTGCCGATATGTGTATTATCGAACTGGTTGACTTCAATACTACCTACGTGAAGGAAACAGCTAAGCCCGCAGCCAAGAAAACCCGTAGGGCTGGCTCAAAAGCTAAAAAGGCTGAAACCGGTAGCGCTAACGTAGTTGCTGAAGAACCAAAATCGGAAAATCAGGATAGCGAAAATGCTACTTCAACTGACGAAAAGGCTGAGTAACACCAGTTTAACAATACTGATTTAGGGATGAGCTTTTGGCTTAATCCCTTTTTTTATCTAACTTTACTAAAAACTACAACAAACTATGGGACAAATTGTAAGCGTTCATGCCCGTGAGATTCTCGATTCCAGGGGCAATCCAACCGTTGAGGTGGATGTGATTACTGAGAGTGGATACTTTGGCCGTGCTGCTGTTCCAAGTGGTGCTTCAACCGGCGTTCATGAGGCCGTTGAGCTTCGCGATGGCGACAAGGGTCGTTACCTTGGCAAGGGCGTGCTTAAGGCGGTTAACAATGTGAACACAATTATAGCCGATGAGATTGTTGGTATGAATGTTCTTGACCAGCAGCTTATCGACGAAACCATGATTAAGCTCGATGGCACCCCAAATAAGGGTAACCTTGGCGCCAATGCAATTCTTGGTGTTTCACTAGCTGTTGCCCATGCCGCAGCTCAGCTTACCAACCAGCCCCTTTACCGTTACGTGGGTGGCGTTAATGCTCGTACCCTTCCTATTCCCATGATGAATATCCTAAACGGAGGTTCGCACGCCGATAATAGTATCGATTTCCAGGAGTTTATGATTATGCCCGTTGGCGCCAACTCCTTTACCGAGGCTATCCGTATGGGTGCTGAGGTTTTCCACAACCTGAAATCTGTTCTCAAAAAGCTTGGATACTCAACCAACGTTGGCGATGAGGGTGGATTTGCTCCTAACCTGAAATCGAACGAAGAGGCTATCACCGTTATACTACAGGCCATTGAAAATGCCGGATACCGTCCGGGCGAGGATATTTACATCGCTCTCGACCCCGCTTCGTCCGAGTACTACCTGCCCGAGGAAAAGGTTTACCACCTGCATAAATCAACTGGCGAGAAGCTAACCCCTGCTCAAATGGTTGATTACTGGAAGAACTGGGTTGACAAGTACCCAATCATTTCCATTGAGGATGGTATGGCCGAGGACGACTGGGATGGCTGGAAGCTTATCACCCAAACCTTAGGCAATAGGATTCAGCTTGTAGGCGATGATCTTTTCGTAACCAACGTGAACCGCTTGCAGAAGGGTATCGATACCGGCGTAGGTAACAGTATTCTTATTAAGGTTAACCAGATTGGTACATTGACAGAGACAATCAATGCCGTTCGTTTAGCCGACGTTCACTCCATGACCTCAATTATGAGCCACCGCTCAGGTGAAACCGAGGATACTACCATTGCCCACCTGGCTGTGGCCTTAAACACTGGTCTTATCAAAACCGGATCTGCTTCACGTTCCGATAGGATTGCTAAGTATAACCAGCTTATACGTATTGAGGAAATGCTTGGCGATGCAGCTATTTACCCAGGTAAGAACTTCAAGTACATCAAAAAATAGTTCGGTTTTTGTAACTTTTCAAAGGCTTCGGAAGTATTATCTGAAGCCTTTTTTTATTTTTAGGGGCTAAATAGTTCGGGCATGGCCTACAAGTCGCTTAGTCATTTTATTGATGTTCTCGAGCAAAACGGTGAACTACTGAGGGTGAAACGTTTTGTTGATCCCGTTCTGGAAATAACCGAAATTACCGATAGGCATTCAAAGCTACCTGGTGGAGGGAAAGCTCTTCTATTTGAGAATACTGGCACTAATTTTCCCGTGCTTACCAATGCCTTGGGTTCCGAGAGAAGAATATGCCTGGCTCTTGGAACCAATAACTTGGAGGCATTGCGCGACGATGTGGGTAGGCTGCTTGAACAGTTTACACGGCCAAGAGGTAGCCTTTGGTCTAAAATCTCGGCATTACCCGAACTTACCCGGGTGGCATCGTGGATGCCAGCAAGCCGGACCGGTAAGGGCATTTGCCAGCAGGTTGTCCATTACAACCCCCATCTTGACATGCTGCCCGTTCTTAAATGTTGGCCACACGATGGGGGTAGGTTTATAACCCTGCCCATGGTACACACCGTTGATCCCAATACTGGAACTCGGAATGTTGGGATGTACCGTATGCAAATTTTCGACTCCTCACATACAGGCATGCACTGGCACAAGCATAAAACTGGCGCTAAGCATTTTGAGGAGTACAAGCGCTTAGGCAAGCTAATGCCCATTGCAGTCACTCTTGGTGGCGACCCGGCCTATACCTATGCAGCTACTGCCCCAATGCCTGAGAATGTGGATGAGTACATTCTTGCCGGTTTTTTACGTAAAAAACGGGTAAAGCTGGTTAAGTGCCTAACGGTTGATATTGAAGTACCCGAGGATGTTGACTTTGTAATTGAAGGCTATGTCGATCCTTCCGAGGAACCGGCATGGGAGGGCCCTTTTGGGGATCACACCGGTTTTTACTCCCTGGCCGATTGGTACCCGCGCCTTAAGGTGACCTGCATTACCCATCGCGCCGATGCCGTTTACCCTGCCACCATAGTTGGTGTTCCACCAATGGAAGATGCTTATATAGCCAAGGCAACCGAACGTATCTTTCTTGAACCAATACGCCGAACCCTCCTGCCTGAGCTAACGGATATGGTACTGCCTACCGAAGGGGTTGCCCATAACATTGCCCTGGTTAAAATAAAGGATGAGTTTCAGGGACAGGCTTACCGTGTAATGAACGCACTTTGGGGTGCAGGACAAATGATGTTCAACAAGGTGCTTGTTGCTTTCCCAAATAACATCAATCTTACCGATGGTTACCAAATGCTTAACCATATATGTAGAACTGTAAACCCTCAATCCGACTTGTTTTTCGGGAAAGGCCCACTGGATGTGCTCGACCATTCATCAAATCAGTTTGCTTTTGGTAGCAAGCTGTTTATCGATGCTACTGCGCTTAATTATAGAGAAACTGGTTACAGTATTAGTATCGACGATATTAAATCAAGTACCCTAGCATTTTCAAATCATATAGTTGCCTTAAACCTGACACTTATTGAAAAGGACATACCTATTCTAATAGCCTCGGTAAGGAAAAAGGAGATAGAGGATTGGCAGTTGTTTAAACAGGAACTCACATTACAGCCTATCTTTCAGGATTTGTTTGCTTTAGTTCTTGTTGATTTGGAAAATCAAATTGATGACCTTTCGCTGGTGCTCTGGTTTTTGTCGGGCAATATCGATCCCTCACGCGATTTATCAATTACACGGGTTAACGGAAGTAACTTGATTTTGATTGATGGAACCCGAAAGGCCTATCCTACCGATAACTTTCCAAGGCTTTGGCCAAACATTGTTACCATGGATGGCGAAACCATTGAAAGGGTTGATCAAATGTGGCATTGGCTCGATATAGGTGAATTCATTGAATCGCCATCGCTTAAGTTCTTTAATCTGAACCAAACCGATGATGCAGTAATGCGAATTCAATAACTTTTTTGTACCTTAGCCTAAACCATGGGGTTGTTTAGAACAGATAAAAAATTACTGCCTAGTTGCGTTGCAGCTCTTTTGCTGGCTGCAACATCATCGGTTTTTGCTCAAAGGGTAAATGTTACCCTGTTTAACTCCGATAATGGTTTGCCCCAATCGTTTGTAAATGCATTATTACAGGATTCCTTAGGCTTCCTGTGGATTGGCACCCAGGATGGTTTATGCCGTTACGATGGTTACGATTTTGTGGTTTTTAACAACAACCCCTACGATAGCCTTTCGCTCTCCAATAACTACGTAAATCATTTGGTTGAGGGTGTAAATGGTGAACTTTGGATAGCAACCCGTAGTGGGCTTAATAGGGTTAACCGAAAAACAGGGAAGGTTAAGGTTTACTACAATCATGCAAATAACCCAAGGTCGCTGTCGTCCAATATGATACTTAGGGTGTACCGCGACCGGAGTAATAGGATTTGGGTAAAAACCATTGATGCCTTACATTTATACAACCCAACAACCGACGATTTTACCCGATTTCCGCATTTCAACGATATTTTTAACATATCACAAACATCCGATTTGTCGCCGATTTTTGAGAATTCAAACGAACGACTTTGGGTTGGCACTAAGGACGGACTATTCTATTTCGATAAAGAACGTCTAGTTTTTAAAAGGTACTCCGAAGATCCAGCTAATCCAAATTCCATTTGGGGTAATAGGGTTAATGCTATTACTGAGGGTTTAAGCGGGAAATTGCTAATTGGTACCGATAAGGGGATAAATGAGTTTGACTTTCTTACACAGAAATTTCGTAGAGTAATCCTTACGCTTAACGACCCTTCCAACAAATCGTTGACTACTGGAATTCAGTTCCTGGGTTATGATAACGATTCCTCCCTTTGGGTTGGGAGCGTGGGAGGATTGGGTAAACTACTTCCAAACGGTACATTTATTAAGTACAATAGCATTTATAGCAATAATTTACCCGTAAATATTTTAAATGTATCAACGGTGCTTCGCGATAGGACGGGAGTACTGTGGATTGGTTCGCAAACCGGGCTGGTTAAGGTAAACCCCTTTGAGCACCGTATTGGTGGGTACAGTAAGGATCCAAACGGGCGGAACCTATTCTCAAACAACGTTGCAGCATCGGTAATTGAAAGCACTGACGGTAATATTTGGGTTGGAACATGGGGTAGCGGTTTGCATATCTTCAACCCCACAACTGGTGAAAACCGACATTACTGGTCGGGAGGAGGCAACTACATTCCTAATGATTTTATTCATTCCCTTTACCAAACACGCGATGGTAGGGTACTTGTAGGCACACGCAATGGGGTTTTTCAATATCTTCCTTCATCGAGGCAGTTTGTCGACTTTTTTGAGAGGAACAATGTGTATGTTGGCGATCTGTTTAAGAACAACAGGGTTTACTCCATAACTGAGGATTTACAGGATAGAGTTTGGTTTGCCACCCGGCAGGGATTGCATTGCTTGAAAGGTGGAAATCTCATAAGTTTCTATGCCAGAAGGGGTGATTCCCTTTCGTTACCGGGAAATGAGGTTTACGATGTGGTTGCCGACAAAAATGCTAACGTTTGGGTGGCAACAATTTCAGGACTTTGCAGAATATCAGCCGATTTGAGAACCATTGAAACATTCTCATTCATTGGCAATAAAAGTAGGTTGCCTTTCGAAGTGCTTTGCCTTTACATTGCCAAGAACGAAACAGTTTGGGTTGGTACTACCAGTGGTTTATTCTGGATTAACCCAAAAGGAAAAAATGTTCTGCATTCGGTTGTACTACCCGATATTAATATCAGGCTTATAAACGATATTCTGGAGGATGATCGTGGCCGATTCTGGATTAGCACCAATAAGGGATTGGTTCTGTATAATCCTCTTTCCAATTTGGTTAAGGTTTTCAATAACTCCGATGGGCTTTTTAGCAATGAGCTAAACATAAACGCATCGTTTAAGAATAGTAAAGGGAGGATGTACTTTGGGAGTATCGACGGTGTTAACGTATTCCATCCCGATTCAATTCCTACCAATAAGGTTGTTCCAAATGTTTGTATTACTCACATTCAGGTGTACAGTAAGTCGGGCAACACCGAAATAATCCCGTATCAGCTTAAGTTCCTAAGGATACCTGATGATTTTAGCAACTTAACCTTCACAATTGCAGCCCTTGATTTTGTTCAACCCAACAAGAATTCGTACCGCTATCAGCTTGTTGGTCACGATAGCCGTTGGGTTGAGCTGGGAAATACTAACAAAATTACTTTTTCAAACCTTTCTGAAGGCGACTACGAGTTAAGAATTATGGGTTCCAATAGCGATCAGGTTTGGACAACAGAATATAAATCGCTAAGGATTCGTGCTGTTGCGCCTTGGTGGCGATCGCGGATTGCCAAGTGGATTTATGGGGTTATTGTACTGATTTCTCTCTTAGTATGGGCCATTCGTAGAAATAAGCATTTGCGTGAAATTAACCGCTTACTCCATGAACGTGAAACTGTGCTTGAGGAACTTAGGTTGCAGAAAGACGAGTTGGCCTTTAAGAATAAGAATATCACCGATAGTATTAACTACGCAAAACGTATTCAGGAATCGATGCTTCCTTCCATTAGCCGATTTAAGGAATTTGTACCTGAATCGTTTGTGATTTTTAAACCTAAGGATATTGTTAGCGGTGATTTCTACTGGGTGAACGAAACCCGTAACAAAACCTTTATTGCTGTGGTCGACTGTACTGGTCACGGCGTTCCTGGGGCGTTCATGTCAATCATCGGTATTGAGTTGCTTAGAAATATCACCAACGTTGAAGGCGTTGACGATGCTGCCGAAATACTTAACAGGCTTAGCGTGGCCATTCATAACACATTTGCTACCAGTAGTTTTGATAGTGCTGAGGGTGTAAAAGTTAAGGATGGTATGGATGTATCGTTCTGTGTTATCGACAAGGAGTATAACATGTTGCAGTTTGCTGGCGCCTTTTCTAACCTTTTCCTGGTTCGCGATGGAAAGCTAATGGAGATCAAGGGCGACAGGTACTCCGTGGGTATGGCAAATGAGCTAGGGCACAGTCAGTTCAGCAGCTACTACATACCAATCCAACCAAACGACACAATTTACATGTTTACCGATGGAATTGTCGATCAGTTTGGAGGCCCGGAGGGTAAGAAGTTCAAATACCGCAGGTTTAGACACCTTCTTTTGAGTAACTATATGAAGCCTATCGAATTGCAAAGGACTAATATTGAAAAAGCCATTAACGATTGGATGGGTAACCTTGAGCAGGTTGACGATATGCTAATTATAGGTATTAAACCAGAGTTAAGCTGTATGTTCTAGTATTGTTTACTGGTGATAATGCCTAAAATTCCAGTTCTATTTACTCTTTTACTTTACCCCATGCTGCTTTCGTTTCTGGTCCAAACCCCATGTCCAGAAACAACCACCACCGCTCGATTCCGGAATGCTTAACTTTTTCTTTTTTTGCTTACAACCCCAGAACAGGTTAAAGCCAAACCTTAGGTTTGCATTTCGTACCCTTTCCGGGTAGAATGGGGCAAGCAGGTTATCGGTAAGAATGTAAAACTGAAAGCTTTCACCCCCAAGGTTAATAGCGGCTCCAATGTTGGCAAAAGAGCCGTTCATCACAGAGTAGGTTAATGAAACCGATGAACCTTTCTTGGCCATAGCAATGGCCGATAGGGTCAGTCCTACCACAGGCCTGCCCGGATACCACTCGGTTCTTACATGTGCACCCGCAAGTAGTTGTGGGGTAAATGCGTAAGTGCCTCCAAAATAGGCTTTAGGGTTTAAAAATGACACAAAGCTACCGTTTGAGTGCTGGAATTGAACCTGATTGTTTATGGAATCGGCAAGCATGTCGATATAGGCATCGGGGTTGGTAAGGTCGGCAGGGGTGGCACCACGGTAAACAAAATGGCCATCGTTGGTAAAGCGCGAGGTGCTTTTGAACCACCATATAAATCCTAAGTCCAGAATGCTACCACTCCATGTAATAGGGTCGTTGGGCTTTACAAAGCCCAAGTCGAATGCAAGCCCTGGATTGCTGAAGTTAAGGAAGAATGGCAATGGGCTAAATGCCCCTGCGCTAACTCCGGTAACATTCCCTGCAGCATCGGTAGTTACCCCTAAGGGGTAGGCTACGTTTACCTGTGGATTCCAACGGGCATCAATATTGTGGGTTAAGGCATCTATCTCAATATCAACGCTATTCCTTTTGGTGTAAAGGCCTGCAAGACCGAACAGAATTTTGGCATGGGCACCAACAAGCACATCGCCACGTAACCGGGTGGAGTAGCCAAATGAAAACTCCCTGTAGTAAAAGCTGTTTAGGCCGGGATTGGAGGTTATTAGCCCATTGCCCACGAACTGCGTATTCCCGTTAGCAAAAAGCGACATCAAACGTTTCGATACAAATAGCTTACTCTCCACTCGCTCAGTCCAGGCAAAGTTAAAGTACTGGTCGTTGTCGTACATAAATCCGAACGAAACGGGTGTGTAGTGGAGTTCCTCCGATAGGTAGTCCCAGCTATGCATTTGCCCAACAAGGGCAGGAAAGTTAATGGTACCTGTTCCGTTTGCAATATCATTATAGGAAAAACCGGTAGAGTTCAGGTTTAGGTGTAACGACGAAAGGAAAGGCACACCTACATATACCGGACAATCAATCTGAACTGCTGGGTTTATTAGGTTCGATTGCGGTATGCGATGCATAAAGAAAAGCGAGTTGCTTTGCTGTGCCCATGCCAATGTATAAGCAAAAAATAAAGCGGTGAGAGTGGTAAATCGCAATAGCATACCCTAGTTATTTTTGATAGTTTTGAAATCGACACGTGCAGCCAGCTGTACTTTTAGCTTGTAACGGTCAAAATATTGGATATTCTGCTCAGTAACACCTTCTTCAGTAATTACCAATCCGGCCCTAACCACTGCTGTGGCCGCGTTTTGCCATAAGTCGACACGATTTTGGTCAAAATCAACCTTATACGATTCAAACTTGGTGCCCACCACGTTGCCATTTGAGTATATCTCGGCTGCAGGAACACTGGCCGGTTGTGCAAACAGTGAGTCTAACTTATTTTGGCCATTGTCAAGTATCCATATTTGGGCATTTCCTTGTAGTGGAAACTCATTCCAAATGTTAACGCGAATCATTATGTAGCTAATCAGATCGGACTGATTGTAAACCTCATTTAGATTAATTGCAAAGGTATCCTGTATGTAAACATAGCTGTGTTTTGCCCAGTCAGGGACATTCTCGGTCAGGTTTACAACTGGTACCCCAAGGGTTTCAAGCGATTTACTGAGATTAAATTCACCCTCACCAACCGGTAAGGAAATTGAAGGAGCAAAGCTTACCGTATCGGGTAAAGGTTCAATGTTTTTTGTGCAGCACGTGAGGTTTGTTATATAAACAACCAATATGCTGGTTTTTACCCCAATGTTAAATATCATTCTCATTTAATAGTGTTTTTCTTTAACTATAACGCAATGCAATTAATTTTATGTTTCTATATCCCGTATTCGCCAATTGAAAAATCTAATGATATATCGACTAAAAAATCTAATCATTCCGACTCAAAATCACTCGTTTAACGCTTCACGGTTCACGTTTAACGCACTCAAGTTTCCTCTAACTTCCTCTAACATCCTTTAGCTTCTTCTTACTCCGATCATTCCGATCATTCCGATCATTCCGATCATTCCGATCATTCCGATTATTCCGACTCATTCCGACCCAAATTCACTCGTTTAACGCTTTACGGTTCACGTTTAACGCACTCAAGTTTCCTCTAACATCCTCTAACATCCTTTAACTTCTTCTTATTCCGATCATTCCGATCATTCCGACTCATTCCGATTATTCCGCCCCAAAGTCACTCGTTTAACGCTTCACGGTTCACGTTTAACGCACTCAGGTTTCCTCTAACTTCCTCTAACATCCTCTAACATCCTCTAACATCCTTTAACTTCTTCTTATTCCGACCATTCCGATTCATTCCTCTAAAAACCACCCCCTCCCCATTTTATCAGCCCAGTTGAGTTTTTAGTTCATGAAACTTCAGTTTAACATTTTTATAAAGCATTGTAATTTACGATATTTGATTAAATGGTCAAGTGTGGTGTTGATAAAAAATTGAAGCATAATGATAAATGGCTAACTTTGTAATTCTAAAAGGAGATGCAAGTCATGGCAGGATTCAAGTTTTTTAGTATACCAAAACCCAAGGGTTTTAGGTATAAGCCTATATACTACAATGAGCAAAAGGAGGAGATGCGTGAGCGCGAGGAACGAGTTCGAAAGGAATTGGGGCTCACCGATAAGGATAAACCTTTTGTGCCAAGCATTAGGGGACAGTTTCAACGTGCACGAAAAATTAGCAGACCTTCGAGTAGGCAGTCGAATATCAGGTTATTGATTATTATTGCAATTCTTCTGCTAATCAGTTACTTCGTATTTTTCCGCTAGTATGGCCGATGTAATTCAACTGTTACCCGATTCCATTGCCAATCAGATTGCTGCGGGCGAGGTGGTTCAGCGTCCGGCCTCGGTGGTTAAGGAACTCCTGGAAAACTCCATCGATGCTGGGGCTCGTAATATCAACCTAATTGTCAGGGAGGGTGGTAAAGGTTTAATTCAGGTGATTGACGATGGGGTGGGAATGAGCGAAACCGACGCAAGGCTTTGCTTTGAGCGCCATGCCACCTCCAAGATTCGCGAGGCAGCCGACCTCTTTAACATCCGAACCATGGGTTTTAGGGGCGAGGCACTGGCATCCATTGCTGCTGTTGCCGAGGTTGAGCTGCGAACCCGCCGGGCTGTTGATGAGGTTGGAACGGAGGTTAACATTTCGGCTTCGGAACTGGTTAGCCAGCAACCGGTGGCCTGTTCTACCGGCACCCAAATTGCGGTTAAAAATCTCTTTTTCAATGTGCCGGCAAGGCGCAAGTTCCTTAAAAGCGATTCCGTGGAGCTTAAGCATATTATAACCGAGTTTCAGAGGGTCGCATTGGCTTACCCCGAAGTTAGTTTTAGTTTGAGCCACAATGGTTCAGAACTCTACAGGCTGCCAGCATCGGGATTGAAGCAAAGAGTTATTGGCCTATTTGGTAAGACCATAAACCAACACCTTGTGGATTGCTCCACGCAAACATCAATAGTTAATATTGGTGGTTATATAGGTAAGCCCGAAGGGGCTAAGAAAACTGCAGGCGAACAGTTCTTTTTTGTGAATGGCCGTTTCATGAAGAACCCTTTCCTGCACAAGGCTGTGATGAACGCATATAACCGCTTACTGCCACTCGATACCTACCCCTCATATTTCATTTACTTTGATATCGATCCGCAGTCCATTGATGTTAACATACACCCCACAAAAACCGAAATAAAGTTTGAGGACGAGCGAATGATCTGGCAGATATTACACGCTGCCGTAAGGGAGTCGCTCGGAAAATTCTCTGTGGTGCCCCCAATCGATTTTGATTCTGCTCCAGGATTCGATATCCCATACCTTCCCAAGAATGCACCGGTAACTTTTCCCACCATTGACGTTGACCCCTCCTACAACCCTTTCGATGAGCATAACAGGAATGTTCGTAAGCCTCATAGTGCCGATAAATTGCGTGAATCGGCAACCGGCTGGGATCAACTTTTTACCGATTTACCCCAGGATCCAACCCCCATTCAAACCCGAATCGAAACCTTTGAATCGGAAGTGATGCTGAGTAAAGCTCCCGAAAACACCAACCGTTTTTACCAGTTCAAGGGCAAGTACATACTTACCACCGTAAAGTCGGGGCTGATGGTGATTGATCAAAAACGGGCTCATGAGCGCATACTTTACGAGCAGTATATAAGCGGCATGCAAGCCGATATAAACCTGAAACAGCGCGAGCTTTTTCCACAGGCCATCGAGCTGCTACCTGCCGACTTTGAGCTGCTGATGAGCAAGGCCGATGAACTGTCGCGTTTGGGTATGGAAATCAGCAACCTAAACCACAACACAATAAGCGTGAATAGCATGCCGGTTAGCTCATCGGTTACCGATCCCGCAAAGCTGGTTGAAAACCTGCTTGCCATTATGCACGAGAACCAAGCCCTCCCATTCGACGATGCTAAACATCGCATTGCGCTTACCATGGCCAAAGCATCGGCTATTGGATACGGTAAACAGTTGAGTCAGTTTGAAATGCAGGAGATAGTTGATAAGCTTTTTGCATGCCATGAACCAAACCTTACCCCTGATGGTAAAAAGATTATTGTAATTCTTGAATTGGACGATATTGACAGCCGGTTTAAGTAAACCCTAAACATTTTCTGATTACTAATGTTAACTCAATTCATAACACTAATAAGATGATATTCGGAAACAGAAATATTTTTAGCTCAACACCCCCTGTGGTGATGAACCTAATTATGATTAACGTGGTAATGCTGGTAGTAACCTGGGTGATGGCGAGCACGTTTGGAATTGATTTAAATCGTATCCTTGGTGTTTATCCCCCGGGCTCACCCGACTTTCGCCCTTACCAGATTGTTACCCACATGTTCATGCATGGAGGGTTATTACACCTCTTCTTCAACATGTTTGCCCTTTGGATGTTCGGTCGAATCCTGGAACAGGTTTGGGGTAGCCGCCGCTTTTTTATCTACTACATGGTAACCGGCCTAGGGGCTGTAACCATACATCTTTTGGTTAACTACCTCCACATTTCGGCTATCCAGAACGATGCTATGGCCATGCTAAACACCCCGTCGCCCGATGCTTTTGCTGCATTTGTTACCCGCCATTTCCCTGAGTACTACGATCAGGTTTATGCCCAGTTTCTGGATAAATGGTACTTGTTCCCAAACAGCCCGGTTTATGCCGATCAGGCTGCTGAGTACACCCGTCAACTGATTGCGCTGCAGCAGGGCATACCAACCGTTGGAGCATCCGGTGCAGTTTACGGTGTGCTGCTTGCCTTTGGGGTTCTGTTCCCAAACACTATACTGATGTTGCTTTTCCCGCCTATCCCAATTAAGGCTAAGTGGATGGTAATTATTTACGGTGGTTTGGAACTATACCTGGGTTTAACCCAACCTGGGAGTAGTATTGCCCACTTTGCTCACCTGGGTGGTATGATTTTTGGCTTTATTCTCATCAAGCTTTGGCAAAGGCGCACCGATGTTTTTTATTAGTGTTGATATTTAGCCGAAAATCGGTTAACTTTACTAATACCTTTAAAGTTCGTTTTTTGAACGGTTTAAC
>JAGPEQ010000051.1 GCA_018056955.1 Bacteroidales bacterium
CCATCACATTGGTGGGGTTTACCGCTTTATCGGTGGAAATCATTACAAATTTCTCAACGTGAAATTTAACGGCTATATCGGCAACGAGTTTTGTCCCCAAAACGTTGTTAAACACTGCTTCGGTAGGATTATTCTCCATCATGGGAACATGCTTGTAGGCAGCAGCATGGAATACCACTTGTGGTTTAAATGCCTCAAACAGCCTGTTCACCCTGTACTCGTTTGTAACGCTTCCAATAACAGTTTCAAAGTCGAAAAACTGAAAAGTTTCCTTCAGCTCAAGCTCCAATTCGTATAGGGGTGTTTCGGCCACATCGAAAAGAATGATCTTATTGGGACGAAACCTGGTGATTTGCCGTACCATCTCGCTACCAATTGATCCGGCAGCACCTGTTACCAAGACCACTTTACCCTTAATGTAGTCCTGTATTCGCTTTTTGTCAAGGACAATGGGTGGCCTTTCAAGTAAATCCTCAATTTTAATATTTTTAATCTGCTTTACATTGAGTTCCCCGTTAATCCATGCATTTGCATCGGGGATGGTTTGAACGCTAACGTTTAGGTTTAAACACTTTTCAATAATCTTGTTTTTTCGGTTTGGATCAAGATTCTTGGTTGCAAGAATAACCTTGGCAACGTCGTGCTTCTGGATCAGGTACTCAATTTTGCCGATATTGTAAATCTCAATGTTTTCTATCTTATTCCCTTCCTGCTTGTTGTAAGGGTCAATAAACCCAACTATTTGAATACCTGTAAGGCTTTCCCTGTCGATAGCGCGCTTAACAGCCGCAGCAAATTGTTCAACCCCAACTATTAATATCTTTTCGCTATTTAGGTCAGAATTTCTAATGGTGTAGTAAAGTGTTTTGTAGAAAAGTCTTGACCCAACCATTAGTATTATGGTCAAAAAGTAATCAATCAGTAAAATGGAGTTTGGAATGATAAAACGGCTACTAATAAAAAAGTTGATGAAGTTGATGACAAAAAGTACGAAAGTACTTACGCTTGTTACAACAAAAATTCTTTCGGCATCCTTGGTACTAGTGTAGCGAATAAGACCTGCAAAGGTACGGAACGATAAAAAGTGAACCGCTCTGATAAAAAGAACTAAAGGGATAACCGATTTTAGCAGTATTCTGTATTCCTCTGAAATAGAAAACTCAAACCTGACAAAAAACGAAAAGGTTATGGAAAATAAGCATATAACCAAATCGATTAAAAAAACTATCCACCGGGGTGTATGTTTTGGAGGGTTTATCATTTTTGAGAATTTCTTATGCAAAGTTACACAAAAATTTCTTATCGCATTTTTACAATTTTTATGCCATAATTGAAAGTTAGAACCGTATTTTGGAAGAGTATACGTATAATCGTACGATTTAAAAAAGATTAAGGTATACTTTGAGTAAAATAAAATAGTTACTTTTACGCACAAATTGATTAGCTAACTGTACTATGCGGCTCTATACTGATACACTGGTTAAGCGATACAAGACTCGTACTGTTGTTAAAGGTGCAAGCGT
Organism: Bacteroidales bacterium; assembly: GCA_018056955.1. Classification (GTDB taxonomy): domain Bacteria; phylum Bacteroidota; class Bacteroidia; order Bacteroidales; family Tenuifilaceae; genus Tenuifilum; species Tenuifilum osseticum. Next base: position 1,524 of record JAGPEQ010000051.1, read on the forward strand.
TGAGGTAAGTCAAGGGGAGATTGTAGGGTTGCTTGGCCCTAATGGGGCAGGCAAAACCACAACTTTCTATATGATTGTTGGTCTCATTAAGCCGAACTCCGGCAGGATTTTCCTTGATGATGTTGAGATAACCGACGAACCGGTGTTCCGTCGCGCACAACGCGGTATTGGCTATCTTGCACAGGAAGCTTCTGTTTTTAGGCAGCTAAGCGTTGAGGATAACATTAAAGCCGTACTGGAGATGACTAATTTCAGTAAGGAATACCAGCACGAGAAGTTGGAGTCGTTGCTCAATGAGTTTGGCCTACAAAAAATTCGGAAAAGTTTAGGTATACAGCTTTCAGGTGGTGAGCGGCGTAGAACCGAAATAGCCCGTGCGCTTGCCCTTGACCCCAAGTTCATCCTGCTCGATGAGCCCTTTGCCGGGGTTGATCCCATTGCCGTGGAGGATATTCAGAACATTGTTGCCCACCTTAAGGATAGGAACATAGGTATTCTTATCACTGACCATAATGTCCATGAAACACTTTCCATTACCGACAGGGCTTACCTGCTTTACGATGGCGAAATACTTAAAGCTGGTACTGCCGAAGAACTTGCCGATGATGAACAGGTTCGTAAGCTATACCTGGGACAAAACTTTGAGCTTAGGAAATAATTATCCAAAATAATGTAAGGTTATTGGTATTTTAAAAATACTTTATAACTTTGCACCGAAATTTTGCGGATATGGCGTAATTGGTAGCCGCGCTAGACTTAGGATCTAGTGCCGAAAGGCGTGGGGGTTCGAGTCCCTCTATCCGCACTAAGCCCGGGATAACCGGGCTTATTCTTTTTTAAACCTTTACATAGGTTCTGCATCATAGCAAAAATAGTTATTGATATGCGAAGCAAACTTTTGGCCATTGCAGTTAGCTTAAGGTTTTTAATTGGTTCTTTTTCCGAAAGAATTTTGGGATGTCTCAAGAGAGCTTTTCCAAAAGCACTAAAAACTTCGTTTTGGATACTTAAGATTACATTACCCATATCGTTATTGGTAAGTGTTTTGAGTTACTTTGGATTGCTAAATGCAATTAGCGTTTTTTTAACCCCGGCATTCAAGGTGATTGGTTTACGGGGCGAGGCGGCCATAGCCTTTGTAACTGGAGTTTTCCTGAATATCTACTCAGTAATAGCGGTATTATCGCAGTTAACCTTAACACTACGTGAGGTTACCATTATTGCCGTTATGAGCCTCATAGCTCACAATCTTATTGTTGAAACCACTGTGCAGTCGAAAACCGGCTCTAAAGCATGGCATATGGTTGCTTTACGATTAGGAATGGCTTTTTTAGCTGCCTTTATGCTAAACCTAACTCTTCCCCCTTTAGATCAGGCTTTTGGACACCCTGCCAATCATGAACAAACCCTAAGCCTTGTTGCTCACCTGCAGGGATGGCTGTTCTCTGCATTTAGAATGATTTTTAAGATTATCGTTCTTATTTTCCTGTTAATGGTATTGCAGGAAGTTCTCAGGGAGTTCAATCTCATAAGGGTTTTAACAGCTCCAATGTCGCCCATAATAAAATTACTTGGCCTGCCTCAATCAACATCGTTCCTGTGGATTGTTGCAAACACATTAGGGCTTGCCTACGGTTCAGCTGTTATGCTCGATGAGGTTAGCCAGGGAAGAATTAGAAAGCCTGAAGCCGATTTGCTTAACTACCATATTGCCATTTCGCACTCAAACCTGGAGGATTTGCTCCTGTTTGCAGCCATTGGTGTATCAATTCCATGGATGCTAGGCATTAGACTGATTATTGCTGCCCTGGCAGTGTGGGCTCGCAGGTGGTATCTATCTGCAAAAGGAGAAGTTTTCATTTGATATCAACAGCTCACGCTCGCTTCGTTTTTCTTTTATATTTTTGAGCAGAAAAATGTTTGGTCATGGTTCAATACCTTAATCTGCTCGATCACATCCTTAAGCATGGCGTTCGTAAAGACGATCGAACTGGAACAGGAACCATTAGTGTTTTTGGTTACCAGATGCGCTTCGATTTGCAGGAGGGCTTTCCGTTGCTTACCACCAAAAAGCTTCACCTGAAATCGATAATCCATGAGCTTTTATGGTTCCTCAAAGGGGAAACCAACATCCGGTACCTGAACGAGAATGGAGTAACCATATGGGATGAGTGGGCCGATGCCAACGGCGAGTTGGGTCCGGTTTATGGCTACCAGTGGCGTAGCTGGCCAACAGCCGATGGAAGGCATATTGACCAGATAAGTAGGGTGGTTGATTCCCTCAAAAATAACCCCGATTCACGGCGCCATATCGTATCGGCATGGAATGTAGGTGAAATTGAGAATATGGCCTTACCGCCCTGTCATGTTCTATTCCAGTTCTATGTTGCCAACGGCAAGCTTTCGTGTCAGCTTTACCAGCGCAGCGCCGATGTGTTCCTTGGCGTTCCTTTTAATATAGCTTCCTATGCCCTGTTAACCATGATGATGGCCCAGGTTTGCGGGTATGAACCAGGTGAGTTTGTTCACACCCTTGGCGATACTCATATCTACCTTAACCATATTGAACAGGTTAAGCTACAGCTGACCCGTGAACCCCGAAAGTTACCACGTATGGTAATAAACCCTGAGGTTAAATCGATTTTTGATTTTAAGTATACTGATTTCAAGCTGGAGGATTATAATCCGCACCCACATATAAAGGGCGATATTGCTGTGTAGCTCATGGATAAACCTATGGAGATATCTATTATAGTTGCAATTGCTGAGAACGGCGTTATTGGCGGAGGGAATGAGTTGCTCTGGCATATCCCCGATGACTTGAAACGATTTAAAAGGATCACATCGGGTCATAGCGTAATTATGGGGCGAAAGACCTATGAAAGTATAGGTAAACCGCTACCCAACCGAAGGAATATAGTGATTTCCAGAAACCCCAGTTTTGCTGTTGCTGGAGCAGAGGTGGCCAGCTCTATTGCCAATGCTTTGGAAATGACAAAATCCGAAAACGAAGTTTTTATAATTGGGGGAGGTGAGATTTATCGTCAGGCTTTACCCATGGCAACTAAGCTATACATTACCCGGGTGCACGATAAATACGAGGGCGATACTTTTTTCCCCGATATCGACATTGATGAATGGCAACTGGTTAGCTCCGAAAAAGGAAACCCGACCACCGGGCCGGGTTACACCTTTGAGGAGTATGTTAGGATTAAGCATTAAGCTGCTTTTAACCTTTTAAGGTTCGATTTTTCCAACTTATTCTGGGCGTATTCTAGGGTAACAACCATCTCCTTTTGTTCGCTGGTTGGGAGTTCAAACATCGCATCTATCATAATAGCTTCGCAAATTGACCGTAGGCCACGGGCGCCCAACTTAAACTCAACAGCCTTATCCACTATGTAATCGAGAACTTCGTCGTCGAACTTAAGGTGAATACCATCGTACTCAAAAAGTTTGATATACTGTTTGATAATTGCGTTCTTTGGTTCGGTAAGAATGTCGCGCAAAGCCTTGCGATCGAGCGGGTTTAGGTATGTGATTACGGGTAAACGTCCTATTATTTCTGGTATTAGGCCAAAGGCTCTTAGGTCTTGCGGGGCAATGTATTGAAGGAGGTTATCTTTATCAATAACCTCGCGGGTTTTGCTTGCACCATATCCAACAACCGTGGTGTTCAGCCTTTGGGCTATCTTTTTCTGAATGCCCTCAAATGCACCACCGCAGATGAATAGGATATTCTTAGTATCAACGGCAATCATCTTCTGCTCAGGATGCTTACGTCCGCCTTGGGGGGGGACATTTACAATTGAGCCTTCAAGCAGTTTAAGTAGGGCTTGCTGAACACCCTCGCCTGAAACATCGCGGGTTATTGAGGGATTATCGCCCTTACGGGCAATCTTATCAATCTCATCAATAAATACAATTCCCTTTTCGGCTGCCTCAACGTTATAATCAGCTACCTGTAAAAGCCTTGTAAGGATGCTTTCCACATCCTCGCCTACATAGCCGGCTTCGGTAAGCACGGTTGCATCAACAATGGTAAAGGGGACATGGAGCATTCGGGCAATGGTTCGGGCTAAAAGGGTTTTCCCTGTTCCGGTTTCGCCAACCAGAAGAATGTTTGATTTCTCAATCTCTACATCATCGCCCCCGTCGGCCTGGAGAAGCCTCTTGTAATGATTGTAAACGGCTACCGATAGAAATTTTTTTGCCTCATCCTGTCCAATTACATACTGGTCAAGAAATTTCTTTATTTCAAGAGGTTTGAGTAACTTATTTTTTTGAAGCTTAAACTCGCCTTTCTTTTTAAGCTCTTCCTTAACAATAAGGTGTGCTTGTTCAGAGCATAGGTCGCAAATAAACCCATCGAGCCCTGCAATTAGCAGGTTAACCTCCCTACGCGGACGACCACAAAACGAACACTTGTCGGTATTCTTCATTTTACCATTAAATTTGCTGCAAAGTTAATCAATAATAACCGAATTGGGTTATCTATTTTTAAAGAACAAAGTAGTATTACTAAATGTTATGCTAACAGGGCATAAATATTTTGTATAACACATAAAAAAGTAAATCATGAAGCTGTCGCTTTTTAATATTTCAAACTTCAAGGTTGATGGTGGCGCCATGTTTGGTGTAGTTCCAAAGGTTTTGTGGAACAGGGTTTACCCATCAGATGCTAACAATCTAATCCCGCTTTCCCTGAAATCGCTTGTTGTTGAGGTTAATGGCAGAGTGGTGCTTTTTGATAATGGCATTGGCAATAAGCAGGATGAAAAGTTTATGAGTCATGTTTACGCATTTGGCGGCGAGGGTTTAATTGATGGGCTTGCCCAAAGGGGCTATAAGCCGACCGATATCACCGATGTGGTTTTAACCCACCTGCATTATGACCATTGCGGAGGAGGAGTTTATCGTGATTGTGAAGGCAACCTTAAGTTGACTTTCCCAAATGCTCGCTACCATGTGTCACGCGCTCAGTGGGAATGGGCAATAAATCCAAATCCGCGTGAGGCAGATGCATACCTACCCGAAAACCTTTTACCTATGCGCGATTTGGGTGCATTAAATTTAATTGAAGTTGAAGGGGAAATTATACCCGGAATAGAACTTCGGTTTTTTAACGGTCATACCCGTGGGCAAATCATCCCGATTATTAGTTACAGGGAACGGAAACTGGTTTTTGTGGCCGATCTTTTCCCTTTCCGTTCACATATTCCTCTACCCTGGATTATGAGTTACGACGTGGAACCCCTTGTGACATTGAAGGAAAAGGAAACATTTTTGAAGGAGTCGCTTGAAGGTGAGTACATCTATATCTACCAGCACGACTACTTTGCCGATTGCAGCGAGTTACAACTTACCCCCAAAGGAATTAGGGCAACCGATGGCTTTACGTTTGAAGAACTAATGGAGAAGTTGAAGTAATATTTTAAAGGTGAATTCAATTAGCGGGTAAAAGCAGTAGATAAGTAGAGTAAGGGAAATTAGTATATCAACAGCTATAGTAGATGTTGTGACAGAGTTAGGAAACCTTAACTCTGTAACTATTAAGCCCACGCGCAGTATAAATTGAATTAGGAAAAATGAAAATACTCTTAAACTGTAAGGGTTGAGAATGTATGCATTTGTAAAGTTGAGCCTTACAATCTGCGAGAACGCAGCCGACAAACCTTTACTGGGAGGAACTATCCCCGTTAGCTGCGTAAGTGCTGCAGGTATGGGATGGTTGTTCTGGCTGAAAACCAGAGAGTAAATAAAAACCAAAAGTAAAATCAGCGCAAATGCTGAGTTTACTTTAAGGTAGGGAGTAGCAGCTATGCTGTAAAAGTTAAAACCGTTACTTTTTCTTTTTTTCAGTGGCTTCAATTCTAATTTGAACAGAATCGGTATCAATCGTAATTCGGGCACCCTGTGAATCATCCCCCTTGCTAACTTTATTCTTTTTAATGGTTATCACCTTAATGCTATCGGACTCACCCTCAAGTTGCCTAAGTGTTTTTACCATGCTATCAGTTTCAATTCTTATCTGAACATTGGCATCGTTAAGTTCCTTTTCAAGTTCCTTCCCAAATATTTCAATTTTTTCTGGATGCCTTTCTAAATCTTTAAGAACAGAAAAGCCACCACTGATTATTGTTAGCCACATTACAGCTAGGAAAATTGATAGAACAGAAACAATGAGTGCACCAATGCCTAGCCCTTTTGAACCATAACCATTTGTGGCTTGAATAATTGAGATAATACTGAAAATTAAGGCAAGGGCAGCTGGTAACAAGGCAACGAATCCGATACATGGTATAAAGGCTAGGATGAGTGAGATTACTGCAAGCACTATACCTACAATCCCCATGGCCTGGCCTGCTGTGGTTTTAACTTCTACGTTCATGGCTTAATGTTTTCTATAACGACGAAAGATAGTAATATTTTGCTGCATTGTTTTTTTAAATCTTATTTTATTTAACTTTGTTACAAATATGCATTTCAAGAGAAGTTGTTGAAGGGATCTTTAACAGGTTACTTATTCTGAATTTGTAAAATACCAAAATCGTTTTTTCTCTTGCTTTCTTTAAGTTAACTTCTAAATCACATAACCATGAAAAAGACCATTTTAATATCTGTATTTGTTGCCATCAACATGATGTCGTTAGGGCAAGTGTTTAATACCGGACAAACTCTAAAACCCAAAACTTTTTCGGTAGGCATTGAACCTGCAGTGCTAATTAATGGGAGTAATGAGTTCATGCTTTTTCTGCATGGTGGTTACGGGCTTACAAAGGGAATAGATGTTGGTATCACTGCCGGTGTACTTGGACCCGAAAATTACTTTGGAGCTAATGTTGAGTTTGTTCTGAGTAAAAATATTTCGTTGGCTGGGGGAGCGCATAGCTTTGGGAGTTTTGGACTCGATGGTACATTGAACCTTACTTTTGGTTTGGCAAAGGGGGTTAGGCTAATAACTGGCCTGGACACCGATATTAACTTCCCCGATGGGGGCGATGCACAATTTCTGCTCTGGATTCCTGCTGGTGTTGATATAGGTTTACGTAAAAACATGAGTTTTATTCTTGAGGCCGAAATTGGACTGACCGATCCGGCATACAATCTAATTGGCGGGGGAGTGGTTTTTTACTTTTAGAGTTCAGTAACCATTTCAATTTTTGGGGTAATTCTACCTAATGCCTTTAGAATGCTTTCTTCAGGTTCAATGTAGTTGAGATCATTCCAAAAGTTTGGGTCGTATTCGGCTTGTGTGTTAGAGAATACTTCGGTTGTTTTGAGCGTTTCGCGCTTTGGGAAGCGCTTAACCTCTAGGGTCTCCACCTGTAGGGCAACATACTCAAAAAACAGGTCGAAAGTATTGGCAAAGGGCCAAAAACGGGTTTGCACCTTTAGGGAAATTTCACCTCTTACGTGGTTTACATACCATTTGCCATCTTGAGGCTGGTATTTAACCAGGTACTTAATCTTTTGGGGTTGAACGCGTATTCCTCTCCCTCTCTTTACCACGAGTTGGCTTGCGGTTTTCTGAACCATGTCCGGGTTAATCTCAAACTCAGCGGCAAGTAGAGTTAAAGTTTCAGTATCAATATATAGTAAGCCGGCAAAAAGGGGGTCCGTAATTTCGGGTTTCTGCTTAAACCCGATAGCGTAAGCCGATTTGTTGTCGTACACAACAATATCGGTTCGGGTGTAGTCATAGTACTGCGTAAATTCCGGATCTAAAAAGTCGGGGAGGTTTTTCATGATATCGATATCAAGGGTTGCTTTCACCCCAGCCTGGAGCTTTACATCGAGGGTGTCGCGCCTGTTGGCCTGTTCCATCTTCCTGAAACGTATAAGCTTAACCTGATCGTATCGGGAGTCAAAGCTGTACGATGATTTAAAGATTTTGGCAAATGCCTCAGAGTAGCTCAATATCCTTTTATTGCGCAATACCCCTTCGCGGTAGAATGCAGTAATGTAGATATCCTGTTGGAAGTAGTTTTGTGATCGTTTATTAACCGCCTCACGAACAGTATTTCGTGCGTCAATGTTTCGAATAAAAATTTCCTGTACAGGAATAAAACTGGGTTCAAGAAAAATTTCAAAGGTTTTGGCTGTAAGAAGCCCGGCTGGCACTTTGCGTTGAATGTAACCAATGTGCGATATAGCTATACTTGAGTCGGTGTTCTGCTTTGGAATTCTAAGGGTAAATACCCCATCGAGGTTACTTATTGTCCCAATAGCTAAACTGGGTATCCCAACAGTAGCAAATGCTACAGGTTGTGCCGTTTCCTTATCCAAAATACGACCGCTAAGCTGAACATACTTGATGTTTTGTTCTTGTGATTGTGCTTTTAGGGTGTCGGATAGTTTTGGTCTATAAAGTAAAATATGTTTGCCAATAACCCTGTACTTTACTAAGGTATCACCAATAACCTGGTTGAGTAGGTCATTGAGCGGTTTGTCACTCCATTCTATTGACTTTACACGCCGGTTGCTTTCTACATCACGACTATCATAAATGAAAAAACAGCCAGCTTTGTCGCCTATCTGGTTTAGTGCTTTAAAGAGGGTTGTAGTCCTTATGCTAATTGAAATATTTTGCCGTAGTAAGCTGTCAGGTTCGTAAGCATTAGCTTTAACAGCGTAAATTATGAGCATAAAAAGTACTACCCAATGGAATACATGCCAAAATGGTTTTACTTTTATGTTTTTACCTACTAATGATGATGGTTCCATCGGGGCTACGTGTTACTTTGAGGTTAAATGACACCGACAGGATATTCACAATGCTGCTGATGTCGTTATCAAAAGTAACAGAAATTCTCATATCTTTTAAGTCATCACCTAAAACCTTTATGTTTGAACCATAGGTGCTGTTTATTACCCTTACAATATTGTCTAATGTCTCGTCCTGAAACATCAAAAGCTTCATGGCCGATTTTATGGTCTCGCCTGCTGGTTGGGTGTAGGTAACAATATCGTTCTTGCTGGCAATGGCAGCCTCGCCTGCCTGCACCAATGCGCTTTTTTGGTTTGTGGCAAGGGTAATCTTAACCTTCCCTTCGGTTACTTTCAGGTGAACTTCATTGTTGGATGTTTTAAGGTTAAACGAGGTTCCCACTACTTTTACATCGGCATGCGAGGTTTTTATTATGAATGGTTTTGAGCCATTTTTAGCCACATCGAAGTATGCTTCGCCACTGAGTTTCACGGTGCGAGTTTTTCCTGCAAACCTTACAGGATATTCCAGAATGGTGTTTTCCCCTAAAAATATCTGAGTACCATCGGGCAGAGTTCGAATAATGGTACTGCTTTGTGTCATGTTGGCTAGGGTGATAGTTTTGGGATTGTAGTAAAACCATACCGATAGCGATAATGCTACCATAACCAGTAGTGTTGCTGCAACAGCAAAATAGTTGAGGTTTGGAATAAAGGCAGTGCGGCTTTGTCCGGTATAGGACTCGGTTTTTATCCTTTCCTGAAGTTTTTGCCAGGCTTTACCGGTATCAAATTCAATATCTTTATTCTTTTCGTTCACTTTCATGGAATTAAAAAAAACTTTAAGTGTATTAAGTTCATGTTTTGTTTTAGGATTAATTTGGTTTTTGAGGTAAAACCAAATTTTAGCAGCCAAAGCCATTTCGTTGCTAAGGTATTTTGCTATATGGGTTTGGTATGATTTTTTACTATTCATGGTTCTTGGCATTAGGCATTACTTACTTTAAAAACCTGCACGTTTAAGTTGTAACCTTAGTTCAAGCAAGGCCTTTCCCATATCGGCCTCAACTGTCTTAATTGAAATCTTAAGCAAATCGGCAATTTCCTTATACTTTAAACCGTTAATCCTGTTAAGCAAGAATATTTGCCTTGTCCGTTCAGGTAACCCTTTCAGGGTTTTATCAATTATACCGGCCATCTCATTCCCTTGAATAACCTGCTCAGGCGATTCAACATGATTGAGGGCGTAATCCTGGGTACGGTATTGGTCTTCAATGTTTTTGTGCTGAAGGTAACGTAAGGCACTGTTTCGAATGGAACGGTATAGGTAGGATTTTAGCGATAGCCTGATAGATATCCGGTTACGGTTTAACCAAAAGGTGTAAAAGAACTCCTGAACAATTTCCTCGGCCTCATCGGCATCGCGTACAATGGAATAGGCATAGCGGCAAAGTGGTTCGTAGTATTTCCGGAATACTTTCTCGAACTCTTTAAGGTCAGGCTCGTTGGGGTTAGTGGAGGCCAATACCATAAACAAAACAGTTGAACAAATACAAAATTAATAAAACAAAGCAAAGAAAGGGCAGGGCTTACCCCTGCCCTGTTCCAATCCTTACTGCTTCCTGAACCGCTTGTTAAACTTACTGATTGCCGATTGTATCGACTCGTCGGGCTCAATGGTGTTGTACGAGCCCCAGTAATTCTCATCAAAGTACTCGTTTACCCTGTCGGCCAGTATCAAGTTGGGCTTAAACGACTCCTTGAATGTGATTTTATTAACATTGTCAAAGTTCCGTTCCGTTATTGCCATTTCCGACATTATGGTGTAATTGGTTTTGAATATCCGTTTACGCCAGTCGGCACGGAATTTAACCTCGCTACGCATATAGTTAACGTGATACTTATCGTTTACCTTTTTATATGTAACCAGGTAATTTGTGCTGATGGGTTCAAAAATTAAACCGGCAGGTTTTTTCCGAACAAAAATCTGGGCTACCTTTTCGGGTTCACTTAAATCGATGCTGAATTCAGCCATTGTGATAGCAAGATTCTCAGTATTTATATACAGTTTACCTTGGTAAAGTGGATATTCAAGTTTGGTGTTAGGTGTAAAGCTGATAACGTAGTTGGCCTCATTGTCAATCTTAACAACATCCACCACCTCGTAGTTGTAGTAGGGTAAGTCTTCGCGGGTAAGAATTAATTCGGGGTTCTTTATAACATCAAGGTAAAGCGATACATGTGGCCCTCCCTGCATTTTTACCATCAGGGTGTCGGCTTTCTTAACATTTTCGCCCCTACGTCCCTTTACAATTTTTACTTTATCGGTTTCAAGGGTATACCGGTAAGGAGCCTTGTATATTTCAGCAACAGCTTCGGCAATGGAGATATATTCACGCCTCTGCTTAATGGATTCCCGGTAAAAAGCAGTAAAGCTAACAGGTTTATCGCTGTAATTCTTGTCAATGTTCTTAAGGGCACCTTCCAGTATACTTCTGGCATCCATAGGGCGAATTACTACCGATTGAATTTCGAGCGATGCAGGTTCAATCAGGTAAACCTTATCCTTGCCACTAGTTCCGTTAACTATTGGGAATTGAGTGTTCTGGTAACCCAGGTGAGTTATTTCAAAAACATTCGATTTAACAGTTTTAGGAACCTTAAGGGTGAATTCGCCATCGGCATTGGCAACTGTTCCAATAGTTGTGCCGGGCACGCTAATGGTAGCAAATACAACCCGTTCCTTTGTTTTGGCATCCTTAATTACTCCATTTACGAGGTTGTAGTCCACCTCTTGTGCTGTGAGCACTGCTGAGATTATCAGCGCAACTGCTGTAGCGCTATACTTCAGGCTTTTTCCAATAAGTGCATTCAGGGTTTTCATGGCTGAAAGTATTAAGTTTAACATAAATTGCTTACCTGTTTCTGTACCTATGATACACGAGCTAGCTTTTACCCTATAACTTTTTTGATTTTTCCTTTAACTTACCTAAAAATTCAATGAAATTCAATGAGTTGTCAAAAATTACATCATCTGTTTTTTTGTTTAAGCAAAACATTTTATCTTTAAGTGTTGTTTGAAGCAAGTAAATAGTTCTTCCAATTTTTATTGAAATCTCAATTTATTTTGCATGTTACAAACAATAAGCTAAATTTGCATCATCGAAAACAGGAAAAATCTTCCTAATCCAAATCAAAAGGTTTTAGAATTTCAACTACTTTTTTCCATCTTCATTTTCACACAAAACACCATTTTACAAACTATGTACGATATACTTGAACTAAACAAAAAGTTGCTTCCCGAATTAAGGGAAATTGCTAAAAATTTGAATATTAAGAAGGTAGAGAACTTTAAGAAGCAAGAGTTAATCTACAAAATTCTCGATCAACAAGCAATAAACGCATCGCTTTCAGCTGACGATGAGCGGAAAAAGGATCACCGAAAACCTTTCCGAAAGCCTGAGAAACAGGTAGAGGCAAAGAGGGAAGAAACCCAACCGGTTGCACCTAAAAAAGAGGAACCGCAAGCCGCTAAGCCTGACGAGGCAACAAGTAGCCAGGAAGCAATAAATGAAAGGAATAAACGTAAAAGGATTATTCGGGCAAAAGAGGTTAGAAGGGAGTTCTCAGCTACCCCTACCAATAGCTCAAGCGAAGAAAAGGAACGAAGCAATAAAACCACCATTAAATTTAACGAAAAGGCCGTTATCCTCCCTGAGCTCGATACCGAAACACATTCGGAAACCATACTTTTAAGCAATGACGAAGAGGATACAGTAATTCCTATGGTTACTGAAGAGGCTCAAGCCGAGGTCTTGGTTTCTGAAAAACCGGAACAGGAGGCACGGGCATCGGCTACAGAAGTGGTTGAACCAGTTAAGGAGGAAAATAATGCTCAACCCATTCCTAGCCAGGAAAGGCGCCCCGGTAGCGAGCGATTCGATTTTGATGGCATTGTAGCCACTACAGGTGTTCTTGAGATTATGCCCGATGGGTATGGCTTCCTCCGCTCATCGGACTATAACTACCTTAGCTCTCCCGACGATGTTTACGTATCGCAATCGCAAATCAAGCTTTTTGGGCTTAAAACCGGCGATACCGTTACTGGCACCATTCGCCCACCCAAGGAGGGCGAAAAGTATTTCCCATTAATAAAGGTAATTGAGATAAATGGTCGCGATCCTGAATTTATACGCGATAGGGTTCCGTTCGATTACTTAACCCCACTTTTCCCAAACGAGAAGTTTAAGCTGATTGGGAATGGTATGAACCTATTATCGGCACGGATTGTCGATATGTTTGCGCCCATTGGCAAGGGACAACGAGGTTTAATTGTTGCCCAGCCCAAAACCGGTAAAACCATATTGCTGAAAGACATTGCCAACTCAATAGCGGCAAACCATCCAGAGGTTTACATGATAGTTCTTTTGATTGATGAGCGCCCCGAGGAGGTAACCGATATGGCCCGTAGCGTAAACGCCGAGGTAATAGCATCGACCTTTGACGAGCCTGCCGAAAGGCACGTTAGGGTGGCCAATATTGTTCTGGAAAAAGCCAAACGCCTTGTTGAGTGTGGTCATGATGTGGTTATACTTCTCGATTCAATTACCAGGTTGGCAAGGGCTTTTAACACAGTACAGCCTGCCTCCGGCAAGGTGCTATCGGGTGGGGTTGATGCCAATGCATTGCAAAAGCCCAAGCGTTTCTTTGGCGCAGCCCGAAATATAGAGAATGGCGGTTCGCTAACCATTCTGGCAACAGCCTTAACCGAAACCGGTAGCAAGATGGACGATGTTATATTTGAGGAGTTTAAGGGCACCGGTAACATGGAGCTGCAGCTCGATCGCAAGTTAGCGAATAAGAGGGTATTCCCTGCTGTAGACATCATGGCATCGAGTACACGCCGCGAGGATCTGCTGCTTGATAAAGAAGTGTTACAGAAGATATGGATTCTCCGCAATTACCTTACCGATATGAACTCGGTTGAGGCTATGGAATTCCTGCGCGATAGGCTAGTGAAAACAGCTACTAATGAGGAATTCCTTTGGAGCATGAACAGCGATTTCTAGTATTTTTTAGGTCAATACCGATAGCAACATCCATTTAAGGATGTTGCTTTTTTATTAAATGGCCAACTGATTGAATGTAAAAAAATGTATTTTTGCTTTACTCCACGATACTCAAATGACCCTACCAAGCGGAAACTACACCAAGGAGGAGTTAAGCTGGTTCCGTAGTATTTTTGATCAGTACTACGAGAGTATCAGGCATTTTGCCTACTATAAAACCGGCGATGTTGACCTTTCGGACGACATAGTGCAGGAAACCTTTCTTAAACTCTGGGATATGCGCGGCAAGGTCAATAACGATACGGTTAAATCGTTACTTTACACCATAGCTGGTAACATAATTAAGAATCACTATAAGCACCTTAAGGTGGTGTATAGCTTTCAGGTTGCAGTTAAAGGTGATTTGACCTCAAATCCCAGTAGCGCCGATGAGAGTATCAGAATGGATCAGCTCAATAAGCAATTGCAAGAGGTTTTAGCATCGCTACCTGATGGACAGAGGGAAGTTTTTCTGATGAACCGAATTGATGGGTTAACCTATGAGGAAATTGCTGCAAGGCTTGGGCTTAGCGTTAAGGCAATTGAAAAGCGCATGTCCGAAGCACTGGCAGTTATTCGTCAAAAATTTGGCTATAAAATATGAAAAGGGACAGCAATATAAATAGCACTGACTCAGGGTTTGATAGTAATCCCATTGAGTTTAACATTTCTGTTCCTCCATCAAACCGTACTAAAGAGCAGGCGTGGGACATGCTTATGCAGACCATTGAAGGTAAGCATGCGGAACCTGCAAGGGTTGTAACCTTTCAACCCCATTACAAATGGTTACTTGCAGCCGCATCAGTTATTATACTTATGCTGGTTGGCAGCTTATTTATCCTGAATACTGAGTACCGTTTTGAAACGTTGCAGGCACAAACCCTTGAACATACACTTCCCGATGGATCGGTAGTACATTTGAATGCTCGCTCATGGATTTCCTATAAAAAATCGTTTGGTTGGTTTGGCCGAAATGTTAGAATGGAGGGAGAGGCTTACTTCAAGGTAAAGAGCGGTAAGGGAAAATTCGTGGTTGCCGATAACCAGAACCAGAAAGTGGTTGTAACAGGAACGGAGTTTAGTCTTGTAACCAGGGGTGATTCCTTTGAGGTGCAATGCTTTGAGGGCTCAGTGAATGTTTTGATTTCAGGTTTAAAATCCGTTGGTGTTAAAAAGGGCGAGAGCGTAACTAAAACCAATGGGGTGTTAATACATTCAAAGCAATCCGATAAGGAGTTAACCAAGCCTGTTTGGGTTACACACGAGTTTGAGTTCGCAGAAGAGCCGCTTTCCCAGGTTTTCCAGCAAATATCAAATTTCTACAATATTCAGATTAGCTCCGAGGGTTTTGATCCGGCAAGCCGATACTTTTCTGGAACCATACCAGCAGGCAAGGCAACTGATGTACTTGATGTAATATCAATATCTATGAGTTTGAGCTATACTGTTAATGCCGATTCAACCGTTTACACTTTCAGGTAGGGTATTGGGTTATTAAGTTGTATTAACCTTAGCATGAGATATAACCTGACCCCATGAGCAGAATAAAGTATTTACTTATATCACTTCT
>JAGPEQ010000052.1 GCA_018056955.1 Bacteroidales bacterium
TCTTCTTTGGTTCTTTCTTGTATCAAGACAAGAAAGAACATGTGAATCGCTCTTTGCAAAACCTTTCCGTTGCGATGCAACGTTTCAGTGTTGCTCTTTGGAATATGTATTGCGTGCATCGCTATACATTTAGCATTAGCCATAGAGTTACAAATGTTTCGCCCCTACGGGGCTAGAAACGGCGTTCGTTGCTCGTGTTTCGTTGTTCGTAAATATCACGTCACACGATCTGTGTATCACCGTATAACATTGTGTAACTCTATGATACTTGCTGTTGCTCGTTTCAGGATTCGGTTGTCATGCTGAGCCCAGCCGAAGCATCTCATTGAACCTACAACTCTTTATTAATTGAGATTCCTCGACTAGCTCGGAATGACAAACCGCTGGCATCCACACGCGATGAAGCGTTGCAATAAAACCAACTCTAACTTTTTCTATTCCTCATGGAGGATAGACTAAGCCAGGGTTAAAGTAATTTTTAAAATTTTAGTTGGATAGTAGTGATATTTAATGGAAAAACGGTAAGGGTTAATTTGAAAAGTGTAACTTTGGTATATTATTTGATTATGTAATTAAAAAAATTTAGCCATGAAACCAGTAGTTCACCTTTTAACAGTCCTTTTGCTTGCCATATCGGTTAGTGTGCAGGCACAGGAATCGTTTATTGTTACAAGAATAAACGGTGTGGTAACCAACAACAAAACAGGAACTCAGCTTAAAGCTGGCGATGTGCTTCAACCATCCGACAAGGTAACGTTCGACTCGTTTGACTCCTACGTAATTTCCATTGGACAAAACATGGGGCGTTACATGATTAAGCTGCATGAGCCACCAGCTCCTGAAACCATTCAACAGCTATCGGCCATGGTTAAGGATATTGCTGTTCCCACCAAGCGCAGAAGCCTTATGGCTGAGCGTTACCGCCCCGATGAAACCACCGTTTCCGACCTCCGTTCCTACTTTGGCAATGACAAGTTCACCATTATTGGCGATAATATTGCTGTTCCAATTAACCCCCAATCCTACCCCATTGATGAAAATAAGTTCGTGGTATTCTACTACCGGGTGAATAACAATCCGGTTTCAAAAAAGATTGGGTATGAAAACACAACGCTTTTCATTGAACGCGATAAGCTTGTTAACACAAATGCCGGCGTAATAACCCAAAACGAGATACCTTCGGTTGCAGTTTACCTTTACGAAAGGAACACAAAAACCAGCGAGGAGATTACAAAGTTTAATCTGGCCTTTGTTGACAAGGAAACTGTAACCAATGAGTTTATGACCATTATTCCAATCCTTGTTAAACAGAAAATGGGTAAGGATGAAATCAAAAAATACTTAATAGAATACTTCTACGACTTTTATGGTGCTACCGATTCGCGTTCCATTAAAGCCTTTGTTGATGAACTGGTTGATACGGCTATTAAATAAACACTCGCAAAGTAAAGTAAAGGGGTGCTTTCTAAGCACCCCTTTTTTTATTGGTTAAATCAAAAGTAATATATTTAAGAAGATTTACTTTTTAATAATCTCCATGGTGTAGAGCAAAGCCTCAACCTGTCGGAGGTAATTACGTTTCTCCTTTGATGGAGCGTAAACGTATGCCTCAGCAACAATAACCCTTTGGCGTTCCTCATCAACAGTAATATGGCTGATGAATGGTCCACCCATTGGATGTTTATATACATCCCACAAACCACGCATAACTCCGTAATAACGATTTTTGAACATCATATCGGTAAGCTGCGGAACAATAACGCTACTGGTAGTCATATACGAACCCTGAGTTGGACCACTAATGGTTTTAACAAACTCATTGCGCTTAGCCAAAAGGTAGTCAACCGTAAAGGTGTTTTTTGCTGTATAGGGGAAAGTGTAAAGAATAATGCCCTGGCTTGTAAGCGGAGTTTCATAGGATACCCAAGCAATAGTGTCGTGGTCAAAGTTCAGCCTGTAGCCTTTAGGGAAATACATCGAAACACCATACTTCTTTTCAAGTGCTTCCCTAATGGGCTTTTCCTCATAGGTAATGGCATTCTGTATCACCCTATCGCGTTCAGCCTGCTCAAAAATGCTTACAACTTTATCGCGCTCCTTTAGTAGGAGGTCGTAAATTGATTTATAGCTAGGCCCCGAGATGTAAAGAATGGTTTGAGGTGCAGCCCAAACATCTCTTTTAAGAGACATTTTTGCCTCCTTGGCACCCTTAACTATATCGTTAAAAATGATGTTACGATGTGGCTTAAAGATATCGGTAAACGCTTCGGGTGGGATCATCACCATATCGAACCTAGGTTCGCTTTGAGGCAAAAAGGGAACATCCTCAGTTAAAATATCGCTATACAGCTTACCCAGTGAATCGCTATGAAGTGCTTTTGGCAGTATTACCACAAGCTCATTAGCACTTCCGGTTACATTGGGTAAAAGCGACCGCTCACCCTTGCTCCCCTTTTTGCATGATGGGCTAAGTGCAACTGCAGCCGCAAGTATTATTATCCACCTACTTTTCATAATATTAGTTTTGATTTTCAAGATAAACGCCTATAAACAATATTTATTGCTAACGCCTAAAACCTTTCAGAGATTTTTAGGGTTAACCCAAATAACAATGTTTTGGCCTGCAGTTATTGTGCTATCCAATCCGGGATTCCACCTGTAAATATCCTGGAGGGTGCAACCAAACTGCATTGCTAACTTATGCAGGCTATCGCCATTCTTAACGGTGTAAACCTTACGGGTTAAAGTGCTATCGGCAGCTAACGCAGGCAAAATCTTAGGTTTTGATGTGTTCAGGTAAAGCTCCTTTGATTTCCTGATAAATAATCCAGTTTTATCAGCAGGCAACCGTAACACCTGTGGGGAAGAACCCTCAGGGATATAATCGTAACGATAGGTTGGGTTTAGAAAGCGAATAATATTGATATCAATATCAATGGCCTTAGCCATAAGGTTAAGATCGAGGGGTTTATTTACCCAAACTGTATCGGTTTGGTTTTGAGCTAAAGCTACAGGAGCAGGCGTAATGCCATGTTCATGGTAGTTATTCATTACATAAGCAGCGGCAATAAATGCCGGCACATAGTTTTGCGCCGATTCAGGGAGGAGTGGATAAAGCTTCCAAAAATTCCTTTCGCCGTTAGCTCGCTCAATGGCATTCCTAATGGGCCCAGGTCCAACGTTATAGGCTGCCAGTGCTAAACTCCAGTCGTTAAAAGTTCTGTAGAGGTATTGCAGGTACTGAGCGGCTGCCTCAGTAGATTTCAAGGGGTCCATTCGCTCATCAACAAAGTTGTTGACCTGAAGGTTAAACATCTTGGATGTATTAATTTTAAACTGCCATAACCCTACTGCTCCGGTTGGGGATATTGCCAATGGGTTTAATGCCGATTCAACTACTGCAAGGTACTTTAACTCCAACGGCAACTGGTATTTGCTGAACACATCATCGAAAAGGGGGAAGTAGTAATTGGCTAAGCCAATCATTTTAGAAATTTGCTCACGACGCTCAATGGTAAAAATTTCGATATATCGCCTTACATGGGGATTGTAATCAAAATCAATGGGCGAGTTCCGGCCAATCTCCGCAAGCTGGCACTCAAAGTAAAGGTCAGGTTTTTGCCTAGCTGTGTCGGTTTGATTTGTGGGGACGAAAATGGGAAGATTTTCAATAGCATCAATGAAAGACACTATAGGGTTTTGTCCCCTATTTAATTTAACAGGGTTTGAAAACCCGTTTAAAAAGACAAGTGAGAAAAGTGATAAAAGACACCCCCTAAATCCTAAAAACATAAATCATTCCTTTTCTTTATCCTCTTGATTCTCGGCTTCTTTTATACCTTTTTTAAACTCACCTACGCCTCTACCCAGGTTACGCATGAAAATGGGTATTTTGCTTGCGCCAAAAATTACCAGGATAACTATGGCAATAACAAGCAGCTCTCCACCCCCAATAAATAGTGTTAGCATACAGAACTCTTTTACCTAAAAAGTTTAACAATATCGTTGATGTTGGCATACAAAAGCAAGGCTAAAAGGATTGCCATGCCAACAAGTTGAGCGTATTCAAGGAACTTATCGCCGGGTTTCCGCCCAGTAATAATCTCGTAAAGCAAGAACATTACATGGCCACCATCGAGCGCAGGTATTGGAAGAATGTTCATTATGGCGAGGATAATGGATAGGAATGCAGTTAAGCTCCAGAATGCCTGCCAATCCCAAGTTGAGGGGAAAATTTTACCAATTGTAATAAACCCGCCAACCGATTCGTATGCTTTGGTTTTGGGCGAGAAAATTAGCTTAAGCTGTTTTAAGTAGCTCGATATGGTTGCAAAACCCTTTTTAACACCGGCAGGTATTGAGTGAAAGAACGAATATTCCCTGTGGCTGAGTTCAAAGAACTTTCCTAAATCGGCAACAGGGTAAACCCCTATAATGCCAGTTTCGGGTACATCAACATTTAGGTCGATAGGGTTTCCGTTGCGCTCAACGGTTACCCTTACAGTTTTCCCCTTACTACGCTGCATTTCGGATTTGAACTCATCAAAAAACTGTGCAGATTGTCCGTTTAAGGCAAGCAGCCTATCGCCTTTGATAAACCCTGCCTTTTCAGCAGGTTCTCCTGACTTAACATCATCTACTACAAATGGGATGCGCGGGAAAAAAATAATTGGGCTTTTAACAAGTTTAGCCACATAATCCTCAGCTATTTTAATGTTCAATGTATCGGTGCCACGTAGAACGGTAACGTCACGATTCTCATTTAGCAGAATATCATGAGCAATTTGCTGAAAGTTTTCAATCTCCTTACCACCTACATAAAGTATTTTATCGCCATTCCTAAAACCTAACTCTGTGGCTAAGGAATCGCAGGAAACACCGTATTTAAGACTTTTCGTAGGAAGGTAATCTTCGCCCCATGTGTATAGAACTGCGCTATAAATGAACAGGGCCAGAATAACATTGACAAGCACTCCGCCAATCATTATTAGTAAGCGTTGCCATGCAGGTTTAGAGCGGAACTCATAGGGCTGTGGGGGTTGCTTGAGCTGTTCCTTATCCATGGACTCGTCAATCATCCCTGAAATTTTCACATAACCACCCAGTGGTAACCAACCCACTCCGTACTCGGTTTCACCACGCTTGATTTTAAAAAGCGAGAACCAGGGATTGAAGAAAAGGTAAAACTTTTCAACACGGGTTTTAAAAAGCTTTGCAAAAAGAAAGTGCCCTAGCTCATGAAGAATAACCAGGATTGAAAGGCTTAAAAAGAATTGACCAGCTTTTATGAGTATCTCCATTTTATGATGTTTTTATTAATGAGTTCAACTGATTTTATTCGAGTTTCGGAATCGGTTTGAATGTAATCGGCAAAGGTAGGTTGCCCAATAAACGGTATGGCTTGCATAGCACCTTCAACAACCTTTGGGATTGCCATAAAGCTAATCTGCTCCCTCAGAAAAGCATCAACAGCTACCTCGTTGGCAGCGTTAAGCACGCAGGGCATATTACCCCCTGCCCTTAACGATTCGAGAGCCAGGGCAAGGCTTGGAAACCTATTGGTATCGGGTTTTTCAAAGGTAAGGGTGTGACTCATGGAAAAATCCATGCGCGGGAAACCTGAGCTTACTCTCTCAGGGAAAGTGAATGCGTACTGAATGGGTAGTTTCATATCGGGTAAGCCCATTTGGGCTTTTATAGACCCATCAATGAACTGTACCATTGAATGGACAATTGATTGCGGATGAATAACCACCTCAATTTGCTCCGGGTTAAGGCCGAAAAGCCACTTGGCCTCAATAACCTCAAGTCCCTTGTTCATCAGGCTGGCTGAATCGATAGTTATTTTTTGCCCCATACACCAGTTAGGGTGGTTAAGCGCATCGGCCTTGGAAACATGCATGAGTTGATCCAGGGAATGGTTGCGGAATGGACCACCCGATGCAGTAAGTATTATTTTTTCAATGGGGCTGCGCTCCCCTACCAGGCATTGAAATATGGCGGAGTGTTCGGAATCGACCGGGATTATTGGTACCCTTTTTTGCATGGCCGCTTTAGTAACCAGCTCGCCGGCAACTACCAGGGTCTCCTTATTTGCCAATGCAATGGCCTTACCTGCCTCAATGGCGCTAAGCGTGGGTTCAAGCCCGGCAAATCCAACCATGGCTGTAAGAACCATATCGACCTCGGACGATACGACCGATTCCACTATTGACTGTTTCCCCGTATATACCTTAATGGGATGATTTGCTAGGGCTTCTTTTACTCTTTGATAATGACTCTGATTTGCAATAATTACGGTGTTTGGCTGAAATTCAATGGCTTGCTGCACTAAGAGCTCCCAGCTGTTTTGGGCTACGAGTAGCTCAACACTAAATATATCGGGATGCTCCCTAATAACATCGAGCGCTTGCGTACCAATTGAACCGGTAGAACCTAGTATTGCAATTCTTTTCATACCGGCCACTAAAATTTAATGTACTTAGCGGGATCAACGGTGGCTCCGTGGTGCCAAAGTTCAAAATGTAGGTGGGGTCCAGTGGTAAGTTCGCCTGAATTACCAATTATTGCTATCACATCGCCTGAATTAACAAATTCACCCTGCCTTTTTAACAGCTTACTGTTATGCTTATATACCGAAAGGAATCCCTCCTCGTGCTGAATGGCAATTGTGTAACCCGTTTCCAGCGACCAGGTTGAGAGTATTACGGTTCCCTTTGCAATGGCAAGTACCCCCTCGTTTGGCCCGGCAACCAGATCGACTCCGTAATGATTTTTTGAAGGGTTATACTTGTTAGTGATAATACCCTTAACGGGTGGAATAAAAAAGGGTATATTACTTTTCTTGGTTGTACTTGATCCTACCGACAGGTTAAACATCTCATCCGATTCAATTTGCATACGGAGCAATGAATCCTCCTCTGAAGGGGATAGCTCAACCTTTGCGGTAGGCTTTACCGTATCGATTACTGTTTGGCGACCAGTAAGGGGTTCTCCTCCGTTAAGCAGGATATTGATATCCTCATAGTAACGCTGCCATTGGGCTACCACCCTCTCAAGCGAATCGACCTTCAGGGCATTTTTAACATAACCTTTCCGGGTTTGGCTATCGGGGTAACCGGGAATGAACTCCCTTAGGGGTGTAAAGGCAATTAGGACACTCACAAGCGCAATAAGCAGAATAGAAAATCCGCCAAAGAAAACTATTACGTTCATTCTGGAAAGACGAAGTTGCCAAACCTCTTCATAGTTCTCCTCATTGAAGATACTCAACCTGTACTTATTCCACAGGTTCTTAAATATTTTAACCTTTTTCTTAGCTGCCACAGGTACAAGGGTTAGATTCTAAAATCACAAAGATAACAAAATGAGCAATTAGTTGTTTGGTGTTTCTTTTTGATGATAAAGGTCAGAATATTATGAAGCAATCTTCATCGGTAAACAAAGCAATGCGTAATAGGAATATCAACTTACCTATTTAAAGAAAATCAAAAAAACCAATGTAAAACCTGTAAGAAACCCAGTGTAAACTTGAGTTGGGTTATGATCGCCTTTAATAAGACGGGCCGAGGCTAAAAGACCTGAAAGTAAAATACTCACTATAAAAATTGGTACTGCAGCCTGGTTCCCTTGCAGAGCCGAAGCCAAAAGAAACCCAGAGATACCTCCTATTCCAGTTAAATGAAGGCTTATCTTCCAAAAGTAAGAAATGGCTGCCGAGATCATCAGTGTATAAATTCCTGCCTGAAGTATTTTGATTAAAACAAATGGAACCTGAAGCCTGGAAAAAAGAAAGATGGTGAAAAGGTAAGGTAAAACCGATATGGCTAGGGGGAAAACCCTATCCCTACTGGCTTTTAGAGTATAATCGTGAATAATTCTAAGACGATGAAGGAGAACAATTAATAGTAATGGCAGAAAAATAGTATTTATAGCTACAAACACCGTAAGCATCACCTTAAACCTTACAGGTAGAAAGGCAACAAAGGAGTTGGACGAGAAAATCACTATAAAAATATAGGTGGTAGCCAGTATAGGGTGAAGAATAATTGAAAGTATAAGCGAAAGTCGTTGTAGCATTTTAAAAAAATAGATTAGTTAAGTTCTTTTCTTAGGCGAGCAACCGGAATTCCAAGCTGTTCACGGTACTTGGCAACGGTCCGACGGGCAATAGGGTATCCCTTCCCTTTTAGTATTTCCATTAGCTCCTCATCGGTAAGGGGATTGCGCTTATCCTCATTATCGACACACTCGGCAAGTATTTTTTTAATTTCACGGGTTGAGACCTCTTCGCCGGAATCGGTTTGCATGCCCTCGCTAAAGAAGTGCTTGAGAGGGAATATCCCGAAATGGGTTTGAATGTACTTGCTGTTTGCAACGCGCGATATGGTTGAAATGTCGAGCCCTGTTTTTTCAGCAACATCCTTCAGTATCATGGGCTTAAGCTTACTTTCGTCGCCATCGCGAAAATACTCTTTCTGGTAATCGAGTATGGCCTGCATGGTTGTCAGCAGGGTATTCTGGCGCTGTTTCAGTGCATCAATAAACCACTTGGCCGATTCAATCTTTTGCTTTACAAAAGCGATGGCCTCGCGTTCCTGGCTATTGCTAAACTCCTTGTTGTAAGAATACGACTCGAGCATATCGGCATATTCTTTGCTTATTCGTAGCTCCGGCACGTTGCGCGAGTTTAGGTTTAACCTAAACTCACCATCCTCGTAATCGAGAATAAAATCGGGGATGATATGCTGTGCCGATTGGTCGTAAGGGTCAGTAAAACTGCCGCCGGGTTTGGGATTTAGCTTTAAAATTTCATCAATTGCCAGCTTAAGCTTTTCGTCGGATAGATTAAGCTTTGAAGCAATCTTATCGTAATGTTTCTTGATGAACTCGTCAAAGTGGTACTTCAGTATTTTATAGGCAATTTTAGTTATCTCGTTTTGCTGCTCCTTGGCCTTAATCTGAATAAGTAAACATTCCTGGAGGTCGCGTGCACCCACACCGGGTGGGTCAAATTCTTGAATTACGTAAAGTATTCGTTCCAGCTCATCCTCATTGGTTTCAATACCTAACGAGAAGGCAATATCATCGGCAATTGCGGTTAACTTACGACGTATATAACCGTCCTCATCGATATTGCCAATTAGGTAAAACCCAAGCTGCTTTTCGCGTTCGGTGAGGTCGGCCATTCCGAGCTGGTTTTCAAGATGCTCGTGAAACGAGATTCCGGTGGAAAAAGGGATTTCCTCCCGCTTATCGTCGGGCGATGCGTTGCTGGAGTATAGCTTGTACGAAGGAATATCGTCATCGTTCATGTAATCCTCAATGGAGAACTCATCGTCGTTACCCTCCTGGTTATCGTCGGGTAAAACAATTTCAGGTTCCGTTTGAGGTTCCGTTTGTTCAACCTCCTCGAGAATGGGATTTTCCTCCAGTTCCTTTTTAATACGCTGCTCAAGCAACATAGTAGGTATCTCCAGCAGCTTTATCATCTGAATTTGCTGCGGCGATAGCTTCTGAAGAAGTTTTTGTTGTAACCGTTGCTTGAGCATAGACTTTTAGAATTCGCAGTTCTTGGGAGTTCTGGGGAAGGGTATTACATCGCGAATATTGGTCATTCCTGTTACAAAGAGCAGCAAGCGCTCAAAGCCAAGCCCAAAACCACTATGGGGAGCTGAGCCAAACTTGCGGGTTTCAAGGTACCACCAAACATCCTTTTCAGGAATATGAAGCTCATGGATACGGCTTAGTAACTTATCGTAAACCTCCTCACGCTGGGAACCGCCAATTATCTCGCCAATTTTTGGGAACAACACATCCATGGCACGAACGGTTTTGCCATCGTCGTTTTGCTTCATGTAAAAGGCCTTTATCTCCTTGGGGTAATTGGTAAGAATAACGGGTTTTTTGAAGTGCTTCTCAACCAGGTAACGTTCATGCTCCGACTGCAAATCGGCACCCCAGAATACAGGGAATTCCCACTTATGGTTAGCTGCCTCCAGTATTTTAATAGCCTCCGTGTACGTTAACCTTTCAAATGGGTTTTCAATCACAAACTTAAGCCTGTCGATAAGCTCGTTGTCGTACATCTTGTTGAGGAATTCCAGATCGTCGGCACAATGCTCAAGGGCATATCTAATTAGGTATTTTAGGAAATCCTCGGCCAAATCCATGTTATCCTGGATGTCGTAGAAAGCCATTTCAGGCTCAATCATCCAGAACTCAGCCAGGTGTCGGGGAGTATTTGAATTTTCGGCACGGAAGGTTGGTCCAAAAGTGTAAACCTCCGATAGGGCTAAAGCGCCCAGTTCGGCCTCAAGCTGTCCCGAAACGGTTAGCTTTGCCTCCTTGCCAAAAAAATCCTCGTTCCAGTCAATCTTTCCATCCTCGGTGCGGGGTAGATTCTCCAAATCGAGGGTGGTTACGCGGAACATAGCCCCTGCCCCTTCGGCATCGGAACCGGTAATGATGGGTGCGTGAATGTAAAAGAAACCCTTGTCGTTAAAGTACTTGTGAATGGCATACGCCATGGCATGCCGGATTCGGAGAACTGCTCCAAAAGTATTTGTGCGAGGGCGGAGGTGCGCAATCTCGCGCAGAAACTCCATACTATGGCCTTTTTTCTGGAGCGGATAGGTAGTGGCATCGGCTTCACCTAATACCTCAAGGTAGTTAGCCTGAATCTCCACGCGCTGACCGGAACCGGGCGACTCAACCAGCAATCCCCTCACCGCAATACAAGCCCCAGTGGTAACTCCCTTAAGCTGTTCTTCGGTAAAACGGGTCATATCAAATACAACCTGGATGTTATGGATGGTTGAGCCATCGTTTAACGCAACAAAGGCTACATTCTTATTCCCACGCTTGGTACGTACCCATCCCATTGCCGCTACCTCAGCGCCAACAACTCCACTCTCGAGTAGTAGTTTTACTTTTGTTCTTTCACTGTTCCTCATGCCTGTATGATATCTTACTCAAAAACAATACTTTTATACACTGTTTTAACCACACAAAAATAGTAACTTTTATCAGATTTCATGAATCTTAGTAGTTTTCGTTTGTATGAATGAAAAGTTTTTTGAGCGCTGGGGGGCGACATTTGTTGCTACACTCCTATTACTAATATACATACTTGGAATATCAAACCTGAGTACAATTGATGGTTGGGGATATGCTGCTGACATTGTAAATAGCAGTAACCTGCTTCGTCCACATCACCTGCTATACACCATTACAGGATTTTACTGGGTTAAAATATGGCACTTTTTTCTGCCAAATGCCGAAACCATTTACCTGCTCAAGCTGATGAATGCCCTTTGCGCATCGGTTACCGCTTTCATTCTATTCAAGCTACTCCGACTTGTTAAGGTTGATACCATTCAAACCACAATCTATACCATTATTGCGGGACTAAGCTGGGGATTCCTTCGGTTTTCAATTGACAATGAAACATACACTATTCCAGTGATGCTGGCAATTTGGGCTAGTTACCTTTTCCTTAAAGCTGAGAGTAGCCCCAAAATCTCAAACATGGTTTATTCAGGACTACTATCGGCATCGGCGTGTCTTTACCACCAAATAATGTTTTTTTGGTGGATTGCCCTTGCAATTGGAACCATAAGGAAATTAAATCGCAGGGATTACAAACCCCTGCTTTTCCTTGCACCAGCAGTAATAGTGCCTGCCGCTTACATCCTTGCCATGCTATCAATGGGTATCGATATCAATTTTACTAGCTTTTTCCGGTTCATATTTAGCGACTATTACACTGGAAACGCATCAATTGAATTGAACTCCACAATTCTTATGGTTGGCATAATCAACCTATTCAGAACATTTTTCCAAATGCATGGGTATATCAACTATCTTCTTGCACAATCGTGGCTGTGGTGGATTCCTTTAGTAGTAGCGGGTATTGCATTTGCATTTTTTTCTTTTTGGTTTGTTAGGTATACAAAACCTACCAGACTTGAAAAATTTCATAAAATTCACTTGCTGGCTTTAGTATTACAGGTAGGTTTTGCCTTTATGGCGGGTGGAAACGCTGAGTTTTTGGCCATGGTTCCTTTCCTAACAATTATCACTGCAACCAGTTTGTCAATAAAACGGCTTGCTACTGTTTGTTTTGCCATCTCTGTTTCAGTTTGGAACATCTCCTTTGGTGTTCTTCCACAAAAGATTTACCAGGCCGATGGTTCCGATTTGGTTATAAAGTCGATTACCCAAAATACCAATGAAAGGAGAGCCTATATCCTTACCGATGCTCCAAAAGTTATCAATAGGCTTGAATATCTGCAAATTCAAAAACCTTTAATCGTTAAGGAGGTTAACATTGAGCCGCAAAAAATTTATGCCACACTCGATAGCCTACTATTGCAGGGGTACACCATTTACACTGACTGTATAAACCAGCCACGTGTTACCTCAAGGGCAACGTTAATTACAGATGTTAGCCTAGAATGGGATAAACTAGAGGGTTACAAAACAACCTCTATAGATTCGTTGGAAATGCTTGGCGGTAAAGTTTATGTCACTAAAATATCAAGGTAAGCCTAGTAGCCGCTACCGTAAGTTTTAAAGCTGCCCATGATAAATATCTCTTTTGGGGTAACGCTAAGAACAGGGATTGGGCTTCTACTCAGCATCTGTTGGGCTTGGCTGCCAAGAACGAAATCGCTAAGGGCAATGTTTTGCTCGGTCATAATACTAATAAGGTCGGCATTCACATCAAGGGCATACTCAATGGTAATATCGGTGATATTATCACCACGTAGGCTTGCCTTTTGGAAACGCACCTCGTGCTCTTTTAGGTAGCTGCAAACCTGCTTGGTATAGGCATTGAGTTTGAGGTCAATTTCATCGGTTTGCATGGTAGCCACTGCAATTACATGCACCTCGGCATCAAAAACCTTAGCAATTTCAGTGGTAATGGGAACTTTCTGACGAGTATCGGCAGTAACATCGATAGGCAAGATAATTTTTTGGATATCGCGCGGCATGGCACCATGCCTTATGGTTATTACCGGACATTGCGTAGCCGAAATAATCCTAAAAGCATTGCTACCAATAAAAAACTCCTCAAAACCTGAGGCTCCATGAGTAGAGCAAATAATGGCTGAATCCTCAAAAGCATGCGCCTGGTTAACAACCTCGCGGTAAATTTTGCCCTTTTTAATGATATAGGATAGATTGGCGCTGTTTGACATCTTGGTAGAATATTCCTCCACCAAAGCTTCCAGCTTTTTTTCAATCTTTTTATTCTCCTCCTCGAACTGCCCTGGTGTTAAATCGGTAGGGTATTTCTGAACATGCACCATTTGTACCATGCTGTCGAACCTATTGGCAAAAATTATTGCCAGTCTTAACCCGTTTAACGATTCCTTTGAAAAATCGATGGGTACTATTATATGTTTCATGGCATTGGTGGTTGGTTATAAGCAAATCTAACTAAAAATTGAATACCATTTCAAGTTCAGTATGTTAAAATGAATAATTATTGAACCGTTTTTATTCAATTTAACCTTAATAAACAGATGTTTACACTTAACTCGCTTAACTTAGCAACATCAGGTAGCTAACTAAACCTCATTGGAATGATGACACGCAAACGGATTGGCATATGGATTTTGCTGTTTTCAGTTGCATTAGCAACTTTAGCATTGGCCAGTAGGCCAAACCCTACTAAGGAATCCGATAAAGAAAAACCCGCAAAGGGTACGGCCATCATCATTACAGGTGCTGCTGCTAAAATAGCACAGGAGGCCGCTTTACTCGAAAGCCTTTACGAGCGTGGCGAACTTAACGATGTTGTTTTCATTTCAGGGGCGAGTTCAGGTGCGCTTAATGCAGTTATGCTAAACGCAGTGCTCGAGAAAAAACTTACATGGAAAGAGTATCGCGAGCTTTTTGGCGATATTAAAAACGATAATGTTTTCAGAACCGATAAAAAGGGCTTGCCGGTTAGCAACGAGCCTTTACGAAAACTGCTGGAAGAAATTGTGGTTAACCGGCTAGGATATAAGACCTTGGCCGATTTGCCTTTTCCTACTGCCATATCAGTGGTTAGCTTACGGCCTTCGCCATTGAGTGAAGGGACATACCGTTTCTGCAACCGTAAAATCAATCGTGAAAGCGATTCAACCCTAAACCTAGTGGACGTATTAATGGCATCAACGGCCTACCCGCTTGTTTTTCCCCCATCCCGAATTAACGGCATAAAAGCCATTCCCGATATCCCTTACTATGATGGTGGCATTGGCGACGACCGTGTTCCCTTTCAGGCACTCATTGAGTTTGAGAATTACAGGAAACAACCCGTTGAACGTGTAATCATTATTTCGCGCAAGCGCGATACGGACATGACCCTTGCCGATGAGCTAAAACCTTTTGGGTATGAGCTAAAAACTAAATTAAATAATGGTTTATCGCCCGATGTGCTAACATCGCTAGGTTTCTGGCGAAGGCTTGAGCACATAAAGAAACGCTACCCCGAACTTGCTGCCAAAACCCTTGTTTTTGTTCCCAGCTATAGGTATAGCTTCCCGATGTTCGATTTTAACAACCTCAAAGAACAGTATGAGCTAACCTACCAATGGGCAAAACAAAACAAACCCATCCCCCTGAACGAGTTCCTGAAACAAAAACCAACGCTTAATAAACCCTAAAAAATGTTATTTTTGCCAAAAATTTAGGAAAATGGATATTGTACTTAGCGGAATACGCTCAACCGGAAAACTTCACCTTGGCAATTACTTTGGAGCGCTGCGCAACTTTGTTCGCATGCAGCATGAGAATAAATGCTTCTTTTTTATTGCCGATTACCATTCGCTTACCACACATCCTACCCCCGAGGATTTACATGGTTCTGTAAAACAGGTGCTTGCCGAATACTTAGCCTGCGGCCTTGACCCTGAAGTGGCTACACTTTACATACAAAGCGATGTACCCCAGATTCCTGAGCTTTACCTCTTGCTTAACATGAACGCATACAAGGGCGAGCTTGAGCGATGCACATCGTTTAAGGAAAAGGTTCGCAAGCAACCCGACAACATTAATGCAGGACTACTCACCTATCCCACCCTAATGGCTGCCGATATTCTTATTCACAAGGCAACCAAGGTGCCTGTGGGCAAGGACCAAGAACAGCATCTGGAAATGACTCGCACCTTTGCCAACCGATTCAATAGAATGTATAAGGTAGATTACTTCCCTGAACCGGTTGCCTTTAACTTTGGTGAGGATTTAGTTAAAATTCCCGGCCTCGATGGCTCAGGTAAAATGGGTAAGTCCGAAGGGAATGCCATTTACCTTTCCGATGATCCCGAGACAATCCGAAAGAAAGTGATGAAAGCGGTTACCGATGCAGGCCCAACCCAACCAAATCAACCTAAACCGGAGGCCATCCAGAACCTTTTCACTATCATGAAAGCTGTTTCATCGCCCGATACGCTCCAGTACTTTGAGGATAAGTATAATGCCTGTGAGATTCGCTACGGCGATATGAAAAAGCAGCTGGCCGAGGATATAATTACTTTTACAACACCAATCCGCGAGCGGATTGAGGCTATACTTGCCGATAACGATTACCTAAGAAAAGTAGCCCTAATGGGGGCTGAAAAAGCTCGCGAAAGCGCATCGAAAACCATACGCGATGTAAGGCACATTATTGGTTTCCGAGAGTTTTAATAAAAAAGGGTGTTGCTTGGTCAACACCCCTTTTTGTAAAATTCCTTGCCTACCCTATCGATATGCTCCTTAAGTTCAGGAGTAGAGATTGAATGGTAGTTAACCACATCAACATGGTAGGGAATAGGAATTCCCTCATTCAGAATACCAGCAATGTCTAAAATTATTTTGCTGTTTAAACTCTCACCAATCAAGGCAAGGTCAATATCGCTCCCGTTTTTATAATTTCCTTTTGCTCTACTCCCAAAAATAATTGCAGTTTCTACCTCAGGATAACTTTTTAAAACATCAATGATCAGTAAATAACTCTTCTCGGATATACCAAATGTTTCCATTACCTAAGATCCTTTAATTTAGTGTAGAGCTGCTCAATACCATGAATAAATTCATCGCGCACCATTTGGAACGATTGATTTGCAGTAAATTCATCGTAGGTATGCGACATTTGGTTCCGTTTTTCAAGCATGTCGAGCCATAGGTCTCCATCTTGAATAAGTCCGTTAGTGAATGCTTCCTTTATGGTATCGCGTGGAAATCTTGCTTCAACACCCATCTCCTGAAGGTAATCCTTCAGTGTCTTCCATCCAAGTTCAAAAGTAAACTCAAAGTATTGTATCACTCCGGCTTTCTCCAGTTCGGATGGAGAGTCATTTCTTAAAGCGTCCTTTAAACGTAAAAACGCTTTTTCAAAATTGTCGAATCGTTGCTTCCACCTAATATCCATTTTAAGTAATTTATTTTTAAACTCTTTACAGATTCTTTTTCAATACTCTACTCCAGTTCCCAATCGAACCCATCCTTACGGTCACGAACAATTACCCCTAGCTTTGCAAGTTCATCGCGAATCCGGTCGGATGTGGCAAAGTCCTTTCGCTGTTTTGCCTCCATGCGCATACTCAGCAGCATCTCAACCAGCTTTGCTGTTAGCTCAGCATGCTTTGAGCCCGACGTATGCTCATCAACAAGTCCAAGGATATCAAAGATAACTGTTCTAAAGAACGATTTTAGCTCATGTAAATCGGATTCGCTAATGGTTTCCTTGCCCTCGGCAAGCAGGTTAATTTGCCTAACCCAATCGAAAAGAACCGCAATGGCAACTGGGCTGTTGAGGTCGTCGTTTAAGGCTTCGTAAACCTTTTCCTTTAGCAAATCGACCCT
>JAGPEQ010000120.1 GCA_018056955.1 Bacteroidales bacterium
CCGGTGCCCGACTCGTTGCGCGTTATCAATTTCAGGGTTACGGATTACTACTCCCATGAGCCAATTGGGCTTGCCCATGTTATGAATATCACCCAGAAAAAGGGTTGTATCTCCGACCTGCTGGGTTACTTTAGCATTCCATTTAAGCTGGGCGATAGCCTTAGCATTACTGCTATAGGCTACCACACCAAGCATGTGCTGAACTGGGGACAGTTTAACAAGGATACCCTTTTTTACGAGCTAACCCTTACCCCAAAGGTTTACCAGATTGAAGAGGTTAAAATATCGCGTTTCAGCACCTACGACCGATTTCTACGCGAGTTTGCCAACCTAAAGCTGACAAAAACAAGGGTAACGGAGCAGCAGGAGGTAATACAGCTATACTTCCTTAAGATCACCAAGGGCTTAAACCTGCGTAACCTACCACAGCCAACCATGGGGTTAAGCTTTGGCAAGGACTGGTACCAGAAGCAAAACGAAAAGGTTGCCGAGGCCATTGAAAAGGATAGAAAAAAGCGAATAGCCGACCGAAAATTTAATGCGGGTATAGTTAGCAGCCTAACCGGTTTAACCGGAAATGAACTGCAGGAATTTATGGAATACCTAAAGTTCGACGAGAACTTTATAATAACCTCAACCGATTACGAAATACGTGAACGGATACTTGATAGGTTCAAGGAATTTGAAACAATTAAAAAAGGAAAAAATAACACCAAAAAGTAAACATTATGGCAATGCAGGATGTAACCACTCCAAGCCATTTAGACATTGAGAATGCTTTTAATCTTATTGCGAAACACATAAATAGCACGCCGGTTCTAACATCCAGGAGTGTAAACACCATATTAGGGTGTAACGCTTACCTTAAATGCGAGAACTTTCAGCGGGTAGGAGCCTTTAAGTTCCGTGGGGCCACCCATGCCATTCTGCGTTTAGGTAGCGATGAGGCTCACAACGGTGTTATCACCCACAGTTCAGGCAACCATGCTGCAGCGTTGGCATTGGCAGCACGGCAAAGGGGAATACCGGCATACATTGTTATGCCTGAAAATGCTCCCGAAATCAAAAAGAAAGCTGTTGCAGGGTATGGAGGGATAATCACCTTTTGCCCCCCGACGCAAGCCGATAGGGAGCAAACCATGCTCCGCATAAAGTCCCAAACCGAAGCCACATTCATTCACCCCTACGATAACTTTAACGTGGTGTGCGGACAAGGAACAGCAGCACTGGAACTTATGCAGCAGGAGCCTGAGCTCGATATTGTTATTGCGCCTGTTGGGGGTGGAGGATTACTTAGCGGAACTGCCACATTTATCAAAGGGCGGTTCCCGCATGTTAAGGTTTATGGTGCTGAGCCAAAGAATGCCGACGATGCCTACCGCTCGCTCCGAGACCATACCATTTACCCCTCGGTAAAACCCCAAACCATAGCCGATGGGTTACTCACATCGCTTTCGCCCCTAACCTACACCATTCTTAGCCAGCACTGCGACGGTATACTCACTGTATCAGAACAATCAATTATTGAGGCCATGCGCATGGTGTGGGAGCGCATGAAGATTATTATTGAGCCATCGTCGGCTGTGCCGGTGGCGGCCATCATGGAGAATGCTCAACTTTTCCGCTACAAACGTGTTGGCGTAATAATTTCAGGGGGTAATGTGGATTTAAGCCATCTGCCCTGGCAGGGCTAACGGCTTCACTGTAGTTGCAGTTCAACAACAACCGGGAAATGGTCAGAGTACCTCAGCCGTGGGCTTTGGTAGGTTACGGTTCGGAACTGTCTACTCCGTAAGACATAATCGATTCGATACGAGGGCCACAGGCCGCTGAAGGTGACTACAACCCCGCTACCTGCATCTTTAAATGTATCGTGTAGGGAAGCCGTTAGGGTATGGTAGGTGTACGATACGGGCGAATCGTTAAAATCGCCGCAAATAATAATGGGGTAACGGCAAGTACGCATGTGTTCAACCACCATATTCACCTGGCGGGCCCGCTTTGTAAAGGCAACGCCTAATCGGCTGAGTAAATCCTTTAGCTCATCGTAGTTCTTGCTATCGAGCTTAAACTCGTTGCGAAGCAAAAAGTTAAAGTTACGCTCCTTTAACCGGGTTGATTGCAGATGAAGGTTGTAAACCCTAATGGTATCGGTTCCCTTAACTATATCGGCATACATACATGCGTTAAACGAATTGGGAAACGATATTTCGCCCACACTCACAACAGGTTGATTGGTTAAAATGGCCAAGCCGTAAGCCGACGATGGCCGCCTAAGTATGAACGAGGAGTAAACCTTCATCCCTGACTGCTGCTCAACATCAAGATGGCTCAGCTTGCCCTCCCTAAGATAAAACTCCTGCAGGCAAACCACATCAAAGTCGTTGTCCTTAATATGAGTTAGGATATCGGAATATGAGGGTTTCAACTTTGACCACGAGTAAAGCCTAAAAAGGTTTACATTGTAAGTCATCACCCTTAAATCAGGATTGGAACCCTTTGCAGCACTCCCATACGGAAAGCGAATAAAGCCATTGAAATGGCTAACGCCAAGCAGAATGGCTGCAAGTGAAATGAAAACTAACTTTTGCCAACGAAAAATCCAGTAAAAAAGAAAAAGTAGGTTTACTATCAGAAAGAAAGGGTAAAGCAATCCGTATAGCGCAACAAACCAAAAATCTTCAGGGTTTATGTAAACGCTCACATAGGTAAGCACCAGCAAGAGGGCAAAAAGTACATTTACCCCCACCAAAATCCGATGGATTAGCCTTACAATGAGCATCAATTAATGTTCCTGTTATTGGCCTTAAACAGAATGTCCTTTTCCTCCTTGGTTAAGCTATCGTAGCCGGAGCGGGCAATCTTATCGAGGATATCATCTATCTGCTTTTGCTTTTGTGCTTTACGGTAGTTGTAGTCGTAATCGGCATTATGGCTGCGGTAAGTTACCTTCATTCGGTTCCGTTTTGGAAACCTAATGCTGCTAATGCTGTAAAATGGCTTAGCCAAATCGGTTCCGCTACGCAGAGCAGCAACGTAGAGAAAGCCAAACAGGGCTCCCCCAAGGTGCGCAATATGTCCTCCAGCGTTGGAAACAGGGATGCTAATGATATCGATGACAACGGTGGCAAGGGCAAGGTACTTTAGCCTTACTGCACCAAGAAAAAGCAGGTAAACAGTAAAGTTGGGCTGAAGTGTGGCCACTGCAATAACCACGGCCAGCACTGAAGCCGATGCGCCTAAGGCTAACGATACCTCAGCATAGCCTTTAAATGGAGGTAACAGGTTGAACGCTAAAATGTATAGTAAAGCCCCACTGATACCGCCAAGCAGGTAAACCCATGTGAGCTGCCTCTGGGCAAAGAATTGCAGAAACAGCTGGCCAAACCAGTAAAGCCATAGCAGGTTAAAGAGAATATGCAAAAAATCCTCATGGTAAAACATGTAGGTAACAATAGTCCATGGGCGAACCATGAGCGATTGAAGGTTGGCCGGCACTGCCATAAAACCTGTTATCCAGCCCGAAGAACTTGCAGACAGGAAAAGGAAAACCCTTAGCAAACCAAAAAGTAAAAATACACCAAGGTTGATATAGATAAGCCGGGTAAGGTTGCTACCCAGCCGAAACGAACTCTTAATCTCATCCCAAATAGTCATAACACAAAAATGTTAAACC
>JAGPEQ010000053.1 GCA_018056955.1 Bacteroidales bacterium
CCCCCTTTATACCCCTACAAAGTAAGCGTACTCATCCTAAATTACAAACTTTTCAAAGAACTATTTTCCCCTATATCCTATTCTGTATGAGCTATTCCTGTCCTTTTGCTTAACTAAACGACATTGAATTTGCATTTCTGTTATTAAGAAGTTTGAAAATAGATTTTCCTAGAAGTGTTCCTGTTAAACCTCCAAGCCCGACTAAAATTATAAAATGCTCATTTGAGTCAAACACAGATTTCACTTCATCGGGCAAAGCTATGTAGTAATTCGACCAATCATCTATGCTGTCATATTTTTTGGGAACGTTGCAGTGAATAGACTTTATTTTTGAAGGAAACTTTGGAAGTTCTTTTGATGCTATACATGTCAATTTAGCTTGCAACCCCTGATTGTAGTAATGCTCTAATGTCAGGGAACCTCCTCCTCCAAGTCCCACTAAATGCAAGATCTAATGTATTCCTTCCTTACAGAAATGTGATTGATTTGGTTCTTGTTGGAAATCAACAGAAAGCAGATGGAAATCTGCTGCTTCCAATGTTGAAGTAACATTAATCACTCTTCCCTTTTTCATTTTGATTTGATTTATACAAGTTTAACGCTTTATTATACACTTCTTTAATGCTATTAACTAAACTTTCTGGTTTGATAACCTTAACATTCTCCCCAAATGACAGTAATTCCATAATAAAATCATGGGTGATGAATATTTTTAACTTTATTCTCAGTTCATTTTCATTTTCAAACTCTATTTGTTGAGTTTCATGAAGTGGTAAAGATTTAATATAATTCCCCTGAAAGCGACTAAAGGTCAAAATAACTTCTTGAGGCTCTTTCGCATTCGGCCCAATTATTCCAAAGCAATGCCTATAATATTCATTCACATCAAAATCAATAGGATATACGAATTGTTTTTTTGTGATTACTAATTGTGTTAAACGGTCTAGAGCAAAGCTTTTAACTTTTTTATCCTTTAAATCCCTAGCAAGTAAATACCATCGACTTTTAAATTCCTTAAGAGCATAGGGTTCTACAACTCGTTGGGTTGACGTATTCTCCCAGAATTTTTGATAAGAAAATGATATTTGAACCTTATTTTTTATAGCATGTAGCAAACTATATAGATTTCCGGTGCCTTGAGGCCGCCGTTTTTCAAAGTGAATATAATTTGAAAGCCTGTCGCTAATATTTAAAGCGTTAAAAGTATCAAAAGCCTCTAAAATTCTCTCGTTTACTTCTGGTTGCTCGTCAAAGTCAATATAATAAACCTTTTTCGAAAAATCATATTGAATATCAATATTATAAATCGAACGAATATCTTCGATATCCCTTTGAAATGTGCGTTTTGATACATTGAAATTGTATTCCTGCAAATCTGATTCAAAAGCGAGGTAGTCAGAAATTTCCGAAAATGAAGACGGCTGTTTTCTGAGCTTTTTAATTATCAGGTTATATCGTGCAATTGATTCTCTCTTCGACATGATTTTTATGCTTTTGTGAAACCTATTCGAACTCCTCTGTTTTTTGATAATAATTCCGTTTTGCAGAAATCAAGAATACTATTAAAATCTACTGTAATACCGTGAATTATTTCATGTATCTCAACCTTTCTAACAATATTATCAATTT
The DNA here is from genome assembly GCA_018056955.1 of Bacteroidales bacterium. Classification (GTDB taxonomy): domain Bacteria; phylum Bacteroidota; class Bacteroidia; order Bacteroidales; family Tenuifilaceae; genus Tenuifilum; species Tenuifilum osseticum. The sequence goes on from JAGPEQ010000053.1 coordinate 1,630, forward strand.
GGCCTCCAGAGAAATCAAAGCGGTTTGCAAGTATTTCACATTCTGATTCAGAAAGACTTGGTAATTTTGAATTCCATATTTTGGCTTTTACCGAAATATCAGGTTTTTGAAATTCAATTTTGAATAAAAAACGCCTTTCAAATGCCGAATCAAGATTTTTTGCAAGGTTGGTTGTGGCAAAAAATATACCTTCAAAATTTTCAAGTTCTTCAAGTATAATGTTTTGAATTGCATTTTCGGTTTGTGAAACATTCGAGGTGCTATTCTCTTTCCGTTTCGTAATAATTGCATCGGCTTCGTTGAACAATAAAATGGGCATTCGCTCACAGTCTTTTGCATAAGCCTTGTAATCAGTGAAAATACGTTTTATAATTTTCTCACTTTCACCAAACCACATTGATTTTGATTGACTAATATCAACTTTCACAATTTCCCTATTAGTGTCCTTAGCAACTTGAAAAACAGTTTCTGTTTTTCCTGTGCCAGGCGAACCATGCAATAAAGCAGTAATACCTTTCGGCAAACCTTTACTTTGTAATCTATTTTGCGTTTTCTTGAAATTATCTTCCTGTAACAATGTCTTTAATAAATCGAGCTGTTTACGCTCAAATTCATTAAAATAAAGAGTTTTAGAGTTTATTTTTGCTGGTTCAATAATATTATCACGTTTCTTTATATTAGCGAAAAGTTTTAACCCTAATTCTTGTAGCATCTTAACCGAAGATTCAGATAGCTTCATTTCGGTATAACTAAAGAAATTAGCTTCGACTATTTCTAAATGATTTTGACTGATTAACTTATTTTCATTCGACATAATCTTTTGAACATATTTAACTCTTTCTGAAGGATTATCAAATATACTCTCTGTCGCACGTCCAATATCAGTAGTTTCATTCCCTGTTATCGTTTCCCAAATCAAGTAAAGTAATAGATATGTATCTTCGATACTAAACTGGTAATCATTTATTTTCTTGATAAGAGGGAAATGTAAATTTGAAGAAATAAGCTCTTTAGCTTGGGCGAATAGCTCAAAAGTAGATAGTTCTTCGCTATCTCGTTGTTCGCCTAACTTATGAAATTTTTCAAGAAGTTCTATCACATCTTTAAATCCTTCACGCTCAATTACAGGCATCGGTTTATTGTTCAAGATTGCTTCTGTAATTTTCTCATTTATTGTAAACTGGTCGTTTGAAAGAGCTAATCTAACTCTGTGTGAAGATTTTTGCTTTTTAAAAATACCCTTTGAATATAACACATCGAAATCATCACTGAATTCCAATAATTTCATTGGATTACAGTCAAAATACTCAATCAGGTCTTTCAAATCAACAGTATCACCTTTGTAATTGAGGGCGAAAACCATTGCGACAATTAATGACTGATTTCTAGAAACCTTAAAATAATCGGAAAGATGTTTTAATTCAACATCAACTTTCTCAAAAAATGCTGAATCAAGCTTGCAATCTTTTGATTGCTCATATACTTTGCCTATACTTTCCAATAATCTAAATTTTATATTCTGCTCCATATCTGTAATATTTTGAACAAAGATACAGGCAGAGTGTGACAATATATGTCGCAGTTGTTTTATACTTTAATTTCTTTGTAATTTTCACCTACAACCCTCGTTTTCTCAAGTACATATAGTATGGTTTTTTTTTCGTTTAAACATATTCTTTTATGATAGCAGTCTCTCAAAAGAGAGTCATTTTTAATTAAATGGCTTCGATAATCATTTAAAGGTGTAGCGTTCTGAATCACATTTTTTAAAATTGTGATTCTGTCATCACTCAAATTAAACGAATTGGAAATTAACTTATAAACTGCATTTATAAACTTATCCGATTTTTTTCTGAAAGCATCTTTCCATTCATTTTCAGTATTCAATAATGAGTATCTATGAGCCCAACCAAGAGAAGATGTCCTACCGTCCCAAACTGGATAGTCGTCTTGTGTTAGTAAGGCTTTTCGTAATAAATCATCCTTACTTTCAAATAACAATAAAAATTTGTCAGAAATACTGGTAAATTCTTGAATCTTATATTCCTCGCCAACTTTAGAAAAATCTAATAGAAATTTAATTTCACCTTTAAGGAAAATGTCGTCTTCTGCTTTGAATATTTGTGATTTCCAATTATTATCAGATTTTATCAATGCCGCTTTTAATTTTTCCTCCTCGATTTGTTTTGTCGCAAATCCGGATTTAAGCGTTGTACTGGAAAGAAATTCATAAATATTTTCGCATCCACTTGAAAGTTCATTGATTAAACCAATTGCACCAATAAAAGCATAGGCACTATCAATTGTAGCATTTTGGACGATGTTCCTCACTACTCTTAGCCAATTTGAAAATGATTCGGAATCAAAGTTTTCTAAATTTACCAAGTATTGTGTTTGTGCATAGAACAATACTCTTTGGGAATAAGTAGTTTCATTTTTTTTAATAAATTCAATGAACAAGTTATTATCAATTTCTGTATCACTGTTGATTTTTACTTTTTTGGTTTTACAAAAATCCCATAAAGTTACATTGGCTGGAAGTAATTCATCATTCTGATTTTTTGAGTAAACATCAAAGCATTTTTTTAAATATTCAAAAGATTCTTTCGTAGGAAAATCATAAGGACTAACATCGGCAGGATTATTAAAAAGGGCTGTAATTCTGCGTTCTATTCTTTCTCTTTTAACAGCTTCGTCAGTAATATTTTTTTCTTTCTTTTCTTCGAGAATTTTTCTTGTCCTTAATTCATCTTCTGAATTTTCCAAGATTTCAAGATTTTGAGCATAGTTATTTATTGCTATACCAGCAATAAATTTTATCATCTCGTTATCAATAATATTATCTTCACCTCTATGCTTCCAAAATAAGTCTGTCCAAACTGTATCAATTCTATGTGAAAAGGTTTTTTCTGTAAGTTCCTTCCATTTTTCTTTATTATTCTCACTTAATTCAAGCTCCTTTTCAAAGACATTCTTCTTTATATGTTTTTCAAATTTGGCTTTAAAGTTCTCAAAATCAGTTAATCCTTTGCCTCTCGCATTCATTTTTATATAAAGGTCATCAGTTAAGCCTATATCATTAAGTTGCTTGAAATGAAATAAAATTGGTGGGTTTTCTGATGTCAGTTTTTGCCAAAAAATCTTTAACTCCTCATCATTTTTGCTTAGTAATCGTTCTTCAATTGCATCAAGCATTACTAACATTGCCTTTATTGTAGGGTCTTTTTTCCACGACAAAAAGAACCATTTTGAATCGTAAATTTTTTCACTTATTTTTTCCCCGATGCCCAAAAACTCTCCATTATCAACAAGCTCATTACAAAACTCTCTAGATGATATTCTTGTCTCGTAAGTAAACTTTATAAAATGCTTTTTCGTGTTCGGCAATTCACCAGTTTTTAGAGCAATATACCAGTGAAGCAGGAATAAAGTTGTTAAACGTTGTTGCCCGTCTAATGGCTGAAAAACATCTTTTTCAACATTCCCATAAACAAAATCCAATTCAAGCGAACCTTTTTCAGATTCAACTGCTTCAATTATGCTTTCTAAGAATAAAGACCTTATTTTATTGGTTTTCTCATTTTCCCTACCTTGTGCAAAATCACGTTGAATTATCGGAATCTGAATCTTGGTCATTTCGGTAAGTAATTCCCAAAACGATGAGGAATTTAAACGTTCTACCAATTCATTGGCTAAAACCTTACCGTCAATATCTTTCATATTATTTGCAATTTTTTCGATTCTTTCAATTTTCATAGAACTTGGCTTTTAAAATTGTAAACAACTCTTTTTAAATCATCAAGATAATCAGCTCGGTCGTTTTCATTCCATATTTCCAAATCCTTCAGTTCTTTTGAATAATATTTCATAAACACATTTCTTGTACAAACAGGAATAAACGTTCCGTTTTTTTCATTCTCAATTATTTTATTCCTTTTATTTTTGAAAGAATCATTTTTATAAGAACGGTTTGTACCTCTATCAAGCAAACATAGGTTGCGAATGGTATTATCATCATCACCTAAAACATATTCGACAATTGACTGAAAATCATCTTCTGCAATTTGATTTCCTTTAATTGCGTTCTCTATCTGTGAATTAAGCTCTAAATTAGTATGTTGTTCTGTTTTAACAAAGTTGTAAAATAACCACGTATTTTGGTCTTCAAATTTTACTTTAACCTTAGTTGCAATTGCATGGATATGTTCAATATCCCATTTTTCTTTTTTATATCGTTCAAAAGGAAACCGAATAGTTTCATTTTTATTATTCAACATTGTTTGTATATTATGCAGTAATAAAATTTTTCGAATCAAATCCGAATGCTTTCCATATTCCAGTTCTTCCAAATTCTCACATTTAACTTTTTCTGCAATTTTGATATCAAGCAGTTTTCTAAATTCTTGTTTTTGTTTGTTTTTCACCTCTTTTAGCAATTCTGTTATATCTGAATTTGCTGAAATTAAAAACCCTATTTTATGATATAGTTCTCGGTCTGTAAACCATTCTTCAATAGTTTGAAATATCCTTTTAATTTCTTTCCAGTTTGCATCAATCTCATCTTTGCTTTTTGATTTGAATTTTTCTGAAAAGAAACGAAATGTTGAATATTGGTCGTTGCCGTTTTTTACACCATCAATATTTTTCATAATGTTGAAAAGGAACTCAATACGAGTTGGTAGCTCATTATCTGAATTATTTATAAAATACCAAAACTCATCATTTTGCAATGAGTATTCCATTCTGTCCCACTCAGATGCAATTTCTAATTGTCTTAATCTTATTTCTTCAGTATCGGAATCGGGAAAGTTTGAACTATTAAGAAAAAGGGCTTTTATTAATTCTGCGTTTGTTAATGGGATTTTCCCCATATTAATACGGGTAAAGATTTCAATTGCATCTTTTTCGGACGAAACTTCATACCAAATAACTTTCGTGCTTTCTAGAAATGGAGTAACAAACTTAGAACTTATTGAATTATAACCTTGATTTGCCTTTGTTTGAAACCATTCTTTAATTTTTTGATATGCTTGAAAGATATGAAAGTAATCAATATTTTCTTTAGATTCCTTTTCGCTCTTTAAATCAATGCTTTGTAGAAATAGTTTGCTGTTAGAGCTTTCTGTATTCCTTGTTTCATATTCTATTTCAAAACTTTTCTTTTCACTTTCTATGAAACGTTCCAAGTGCTTTAAAATCAAAAATATTGTTGTCAATCTTTGTTGACCGTCTAAAACTTCGTAATGATTATTTGTTTTTTTCACAACCACAGGTTGCAAGCAATACCATTCGTTATCCTTTTTTCCTGTTTTTGTAATAAAATCCCATACATCATTTAATAAATCTTCAACCTGTCTTTCAGTCCATCGATAACCTCTTTGATATGAAGGAATAAAGAATTTATTTTCTAAAATTTCTCCGATTGTCTTTTCTGTTAAACAACTCATATATCTATTTATTTTGTAAATGGATTAAAAACAATTCCGCACAAGCTCTTGCATCACTCAAAGCATCATGATGGTCTAAATGAAATTTATAAAAATTGCATAAAGATGCAAGATTATCTTTAAAAATACGGTATGTGCAATATATTTCATAATCAGGCGCTTGCATTCCGTAATATTCAAGAGTTTTATTTAATACTGGAAAATCAAAAGACAAACCGTTATGGGCAACAACGGTTTGCTCTTTAATAAATGGTTCTATTTTATGCCAAACTTTATCAAAAGTCGGTGCTTTGGCGGTATCATCAGGTGTAATTCCATGAATATCAATAAACCTATCCCAATAGTAATTGTTGGGTGGTTGTACCAATATGTTTACTTCATTTGTTATTTTCCCATGCTCAACTCTAACAAGTCCAACTTGACAAATACTCCAACGGTAACCTTGTGCAGTTTCAAAATCAATAGCAGTAAAACAATCCATATTATTTATAATGCTGGTGCATGTTTTCCTTTTCCTGCTCCATTTGGATGACGAGAACAACTACTAGCTGTTAAGCTGGAAATACTTGATGATTTTGTGCCACAATACTTACAAACATATTGTGATTTTTCTCCACCTTCATAAAGTTTGTGTTTTCCTTTACCTGGTCCATGGGTGTCGTGGACATGAACTTGCTGTTAAGCTTGAAACGCTTGATGATTTAGTTACGCAATACTCGCAATAAAAATTAGCCATAAGTTTTTTAGTTTTAATTTACGCCTACTCTAAAAGTTTTCGGCATTCCTTATTTAGGGTCAAAATTAAATTTCAAGTCAGCCAATCCATGTCGTACTGTTGCAATTTTCTTCGTGCGGTGGAAAAAACAACTCTTTTGCAAATTTTGGTCGTGAGTCTGCTTGTGCGATTTGCAAATGTGCTGTTTTGTGCGTCGGCTGTTTCCATTGTCTTGTCTTTTTGCAGCAAAATTACTGCTGTGTCGTTTTTTTTCGGCTTGTTGCTAACTCGTTTATATGTATGATAAGAATCATACTAATTGCTAAATTAAAGAATCATTTCAAATTATCAAAAGGACATTAATTATCCCATACTATTACCAGGTATATGTATGTATTTCAGTTGATTTACTACCATTGCTCAAGCAATAGTGGTTTGCCATACTGTGCATTCAGTGAAACTTTATCGGGTTAGGCTGCTCAACATGGCAAATCACAAACAATTTAATAAATAGCATATTCCCTTACTAGAACCTTAAACTATCGCTAAACGCAAACATACTATCTAAATTTCATTATCGCTAACCAATTTTCCCGCTAAGACACTATATTTGTGAGGTAAATAGTATAGCTGCCTCCATAATGCCCTTTGCCCAGAAAATAGAGGATGCCATTGAACGGTTCTACTCGGCCATAACGGTGGGGGTTAACCACCATAAGGTTGGGATACTGAGCACTATTGTTGTGCACCTGCTTTTGATTGTTGTTTTTTTGTTTCTAAAAATTGAAACCCGCAAGGAGTACTACGGCTCAACCATCGAGATGGAGTTTGAGGAGCCTAAGGAGGAGGCTATTGTTCAGCAAAAGCTTGAGCCTACGCTTCCGCCCGATGTGCTAAAACCGGAGTATGAGACTGAGGCTATACGAAACTTTGCTGTTGATGCCTCAAAAACCGATTTGAACGCTGGCCTGAGCGACGAAAAGAATACCGATGCCGATGAGCTTTACCGCGAGGCCAATCAGGTGTACGAGCGCATGCAGCAGAACCGTGAGCTTTACGAGCAGTCGCAAAAGGATATTGAGGCAAACATACCCAATACACCCGAAAAGACAGTCCCAAAATCGAAGGAGGGCCAGTATAAGGGGCCAACCGTGGTTTCGTACTACCTCTTAGGCCGTAAGGCCTTGCACCTGCCTGTCCCTTCGTATAAATGCGAGCTTGGCGGGCAGGTTGTGGTTAACATTGAGGTAAAGCCCGACGGACGGGTAGCCGATGCGGTTATCGACAGGGCCAACTCGGTAAACGACGACTGCATTAACCAGGCGGCTATTCAGGCAGCCATGGCAAGTATTTTTACTTCCGTTTCGGGAACTGCGCGCCAGCGGGGTAGTATTACCTACCTTTTTGTTCCCCAGTAATGTTCCTAAAAGGCAGCCATAAGCAGGTTGATATCGCGCGAGGGGATATCGTAAAGCTTGCCCAGATACTCGTTTGTAAGAATACCGTTAAACAGGTAAACTCCATGGCGTAGGCCGCTATCCTCCTTGAGCTGCGAAAGCAAACCGCCACTCTGTGCAATTTGAAGCATTAGGGGAACAAAAACGTTACTCATGGCAATTGAGGCGGTTCGGGCCACACGGGCAGTGATGTTTGGCACACAGTAGTGGATTACGCCATGCTTAACATACGAGGGGTTGCTATGGTCGCGTATCTCCGAGGTTTCAAAGCATCCCCCACGGTCAATTCCCAGGTCAATAATTACAGCACCACGTTTCATTAACCTAACCTGGTCCTCCGATACCAGGTAGCTTAGGTTGGTTTCATCGGGGGCTAAGGTTCCAATTACAACATCGGCGGTTTTCAGAACCTTGTCAAGCACCTGCTTGTGATATATTGAGGTGAAAAGGCGTTGTCCTAGTATATTTTGAATATCCATCAGTTTTTTGATGGAGTTGTCGAATATTTTTACAGTGGCTCCTAGTCCAAGCGCTGCACGTGCAGCATACTCCCCGGCAGTGCCTGCTCCCAGAATAACCACCTCAGTGGGCGATATTCCGGTTAGCCCACCTAGCATAACACCTTTCCCTTTATTCACGTTGCTAAGGTACTCGGCAGCAACCAGCACCGATGTACTCCCGGCAATGGAGCTCATGGCCCGAACAAAGGGGAATTCGCCGTCAGCATCGGATATGCTCTCAAAGGCAATGGCCGTAACACGCTTCTGGATAAGGCTTTTGAGGTAGTCGCCGGTGTGGTTGTTCAGGTGCAGCGATGAGAGTACCGATTGGTTTTCGCGCAGGTATTCATACTCCTTAGGGGTAAGGGGTGCAACCTTGAGTACAATATCGCTTTGGTAAACCTCCGATGCCGTGGCTACTATGCGTGCACCTTTCTCGCTGTACTCCATGTCGGAGTAGTTAGCCTGCCTACCCGCATCCTTTTCAATGATGATTTGATGCCCGTTCTGTACAAGTATCTCAACGGCTTCGGGCGTTAACGGAATTCGACTCTCGGTGGGGTCAACCTCTTTGGGTATTCCAATGATAAGTTGTTTGTACTTCTTCTTATATTCAATGCGTTCCTCCTGAACTAGCAATCCCTTTGCATGAGGAAACTCGGAAAATTTAGGACTGTTCATGCCCGTTAGTTTTTAAAAATGCAAGTTAGCACATATTAGCTTATGCACAAACCTGTTAGGGTATAAAAGCAATATGTAAGATTTTTACGATTTACAAATGTTTAAGGTTATAGCTAAGCTGATATTTGTAAAGTGCGGCTTCCGTCGGCATTCACAGCGATTTGGATGTTTATAACCCCTTGGGTTGGGAGAATCTGCTCAATGAGTTCCGGCCATTCAATCAGACATAGGGCTTCGGGGTTGTAGAAGTACTCCTCGTAACCAAAATCGTAAACCTCATCAATACGTTTAATGCGGTAAAAGTCGAAATGGTAAACGGGCTTGCCGTTTCGGTCGGTGTACTCATTGACCAGCGCAAACGATGGGCTTGTAACCACATCGGCAACGCCAAGCGCCTTACAGATTGCCCTTATAAGGGTAGTTTTGCCGGCTCCCATTGTGCCGTAAAAGCAAACTATGTTTTTACCATGAATAGCGTTTAATACCCTTTGGGCTGCCTCGTCAATCTGCTGTATGCTTTTAATTTCAATGGTGGTCATGTTACCTCTTTATGGGATTAAGGGTTACAAGCGGAACTATCATCTCCTCAAGCGATATGCCTCCATGCTGGAATGTGTCGCGGTAGTACGATGCGTAGTAGTTAAAGTTATTGGGGTAGGCCAAAAAATCGTTTCCCAGAGCAAAGATAAACGAGGAGCTAATGTTGGGTTTGGGCAGATGCGCCTCCTCGGGCTTGCGAATCTCAAAAACTTCTTTGGGGTTGTAGTTTAAGCTTCGTCCCAGCTTATAGCGGAGGTTGGTTGATGTGGCTCTATCGCCAACTACCTTCACCGGATTTTTTACGCGAATTGCTCCATGGTCAGTTGTGAGCACCACCTGTACTCCCTGGCTTGCGGCCTGGTCCAAAAACTCCTTTAGGTCGGAGTGCAGGAACCACGAGCGGGTTAGCGATAGGTAAGCCGATTCGTCGGCGGCCAGCCCGCGCATCATCTCGGAATCGGTTCGGGAGTGCGACATTACGTCAACAAAGTTGTAAACCAGCACCGCAAGGTTGCTTCCTAAAAACTCCTTGATGTTTAGGCCTCCGGCAATACCTTTCAGGGTATCGGTTTTAATGTACGTGAAGTTTGTGTTTAGTCCAAGCCGCTGAAGCTGTGCTATTAGTAGCTGTTTCTCAAAAAGGTTTTTACCTTCATCCTCCTCGTCGAAAACCCATAAATCGGGGTAGGTTTTATGGATTTCGAGTGGCATCAAACCTGAAAAAAGCGCATTGCGGGCGTACTGCGTGGCAGTAGGGAGTATGCTGAAATAGGTATCCTCACTGCTAACCTGCCAGCTTTCGGCAATTATGGGTTCAATGGTTTTCCATTGGTCGTAGCGGAGGTTATCAATTACCAGTAGTAAAACCTTGCTACCGGAACTGATAATGGGGAAAACTTTGCTTTTCAGAACCGATGGCGAGAGCAAGGGTTTGTCTCCTTGAGTTTGGAACCATTGCAAGTAGTTTGCCTTAACAAATTTACCAAAAACCTGATTGGCTTCCTCGAACTGCATCTCGAGCATTTGCTTGAGGTTTGAGTCCGGATTACCCGATAGCTTTACCTGCCACATGGCAAGCTTTCGGTATATCTCTGTCCAGTCCAGGTGGGTTTTAGCGGCCGAAATTAAGTCCGATATCAACCTAAACTCATTTCGGTAGTCGGCAAGCTGCTTTTCGGTTACCAGCTCCTTGCCATGAATAAACTTTTTTACAACCAGCAGTACCTGCTTGGGGTTAACGGGTTTAATAAGGTAGTCGGATATTTGAGCACCCACCGCCATGTCCATGATATTCTCCTCCTCGCTTTTGGTAACCATAACCACAGGCAGCGCCGATTTTATCGCCTTAATTTTTGGGATGGTTTCAAGCCCTCCAATACCGGGCATATTCTCGTCCAGGAACACCAAATCGATAGGGTTCTGGCTTACCAGTTCAAGTGCATCGTGTCCGTTGCTGGCGGTAAGAACATGGTAGCCCTTTTGCTCCAGAAAAATGATATGCGGACGGAGCAAATCAATCTCATCATCTACCCATAGAATGGTGGGCTGCATTGTTCTACTCTGTTTTATAGTTAGCCTTAAAGAAGTTCAGGTAGTCGGGTATCGATTTATCGCTCAAAAAGCGTGCAAAATTATCGATACTTATCACAAACATTTGGTAATCGGTGGGTTTAAGGCCTGCAAACACTTTTGGCTCCTTGCTTATCATCTTAAAGTACTTTATGGCCGTTTGTTTATCCTTCAGACCCGTACACGTAATCATCTCAATGTAATCGGTAAAGGGTTGATTGGCTACATTGAGGTCGGCATCAAGGAATTCATCAACATTGAATGAGATGATGTTGAACTTGGTTTGGTTGATGTTGGAGCGTTTGGGAACCAGCATCACAAACATGTGCTCGCCATCGGTAGCTGAATAAATTGATGCTTGTATTTCGGTTTGCGGGGTTACCGGAGCAATATCCAAATCGGTTTGCCCGGAAATGAGCTGCAGCTCGCGCTGCTCAACCTGTTTCAGCATCACTTCAGCTAACTGACCCTCCTCTGTTTTGGGGAAGTTTGCAGCCAGATTGGAAAGAGAGGTTTTGAACACCTTAAGTTCCGCAGTTTTTGCCTGGCAAAGAGCTTCAAGCAGCATAAACTTTGGCTCAAGGGGAGTGTTCTTAGTTTTTGCTAAGCCCCCTTGTACGATGCTTAGGGCCTCGGAGAGTTGGCCCTTGGTGTAAAACTCATACGCTTTTTGGTAAAGGGCTTCGCCCTCATTCTGCTGCTTGCTCAGCTGCTCAAAATAGGCCGGGTTTGAGAGGAGTATTGCATAAGGGCTTTTGGGGTAATTTGTAATAAGCGTACTCCGGAAAAGGGCTGCATCGTCCTGCCGGTTATACTGCGATGCCATACGGTATAGCCTGTAGTATGCATTTGCAGCAATATCCTGTTCAGCAAATCGTTGCGCAAGTTTTAGGTATGCTGCTTTAGCCTCGTTGTAATCGGAAAGGTTAACCTCGTAAATTTCAGCAACCCTGAGCATGGCGTTTTTAATTTTCTCAACGGAGAGCTGTTTCAGCGAGTCGCTGAAAGGTAGGTTAACCAGGTAGTACTCGGGTGTTTTAGGCGATAGCTGCTTTTGGGGCTCTTGTCCTGAGGCGTTGCCGGTTCCAGCCACTGTAACCTCGTCGCTGCTGAGCACCCGTTTGTTTTTTCGGCGCCAGTTGTCCTCAAGCTTACGCTTGCCCCACTTCATCTGAAACTCCGATTGTCCATAGCTTAGCGATGCCTGGTTGTAGAAATACCATTTGCCACCCTCCTGGGTGTTCTCGGTTCGGTATCGCTGGGTTTGCTGGTAAAGCAGGGATTGGTTCCTTTCTTCCTGCTCCATTGCGCGAGCTCGCTGTTCCTCAACTTCAATGTTGGCTATAATGGCTTTGATAAGGGCATCGCGCTCCTCCTTGGGCATAGCTGCAACCCTTAATAGGCTATCCTCGGTTTTAATGGTGGTAATGTTTTCAACTAGTGAGTTGAGGTATTTTGCTTTCTGCTCAATTCGTTCAAACTCGGGGTAGGTATTATCCAACGAGTTGTATGAGCTATCGTAGTAGGCCTGGGCGCGGGTGTAATCGTTCTTTGAAAAGTAGTAGTCGGCCAGCACCAGGTACGACATCCCCTTTTGGTTGCTATTGCTTTTGCTATACTTTGCTGATAGGGTATAGTACTCAATTGCTTTATCGATATTGCCATCTTTTTTCTCCAGATTCCCAAGAGTGAAATAGAGCTGGTCAAGGTAATCGGCGTTTTTAGCGTCCTTGGAAAGCTTGATAAGCTCACGCTTGAGCTCGTCGCCCTGTTTTTGGCTAAGTGCAATCATTTGGATGCGTGCGCTAAAGGCCATATCGTAGGCGGGGTTCAACCTCAGAACTTTTTGGTATGCAACCAGGGCTTCGCCGTTTTTCCCAACCTGCTGTAGGGTTTGGGCAAGAATGTAGGTGTACCTAATTTTATCGTTCCTTTTGGGGGCGAGCTCAATAGCTTTCCTAAGGTGTGGGAGCATTGCATCGGGTTGCTGCTGCTTTTGGTAGTAGTAAGCCCATGTTGATGAAAGAAGATGGTTAAACTCCTTGTTACGAGGGCGCTTACGGTTGCTTTCAACCGATTTTAGCCTATCCTGCGCATCAACAAAATCGCCCTCCAGAATTGCAACTCGTGCCAACAAAACCTGTGCCTCAAACCATATGGGTAATCCCGGAAACTGCCTGATTACAAACTCAAATGTTGAGCGGGCTTTAGTCAAGTCCTGTTTCCATATATGAGCTTTACCAACCAGCAGCCACGATTCCCTTGCCCATTTAACATACTCGTTAAGGCTCATGAATTCCTTTTCTTTAGGGCTTAGGGTGTTCTTGGTTCGTGCCGGTTTTACGGTTATTGAGTGCCGCGCCAGTAGCATGGTACACTTGTTGAGAGTGCGCTCCATATCGCTTGATACAATTCCGGGCACTTGGCTTTCGCCTATCAGCAAAACAGGTAATGGCAGGGTGTAATTGTAGTTTATCCCTTTTTCGGCTTTATAGGTACCGCTTTTGTAGCTATCGTAGGCGTTGTAGTAGTAATTGTAAAATGAGGTTAGATTATGGTAGTTTCGGCTCACAAACGTATTTTTTTGTGTTGAGCACGACCATACCCCTAATAGTAAAACAATACCCAGAAGTAGCAGCAATCGGGTGTAACTAGATTTTATCAACTCAAAACAATTTTGCATTACAAAAACGGATAATAGCCCCAAAAAGTATACAGGGGCACAATATTACAAATAATTGTGGACTTTGGGTTTAATTCCTTTACCTTCTTCAACGGAAAAACGCTACTCTACCTCAATTACCAAATACTTTGAAACAGACCAGAATTTTTGGGTATCGGTAATTTTAAGCTCTTCAATTATTCCCTTCTCGTTGGTTGTAAGGGTATACGACTCCTTGGGATGGGTTGTAACAACAATCGCTTTTTTAGCCGAGAGGGGGATGCTCACGGTTTTAGTAATATCGATACGTACAAAATAGTTCTGGTTAAATTCAGCTTTCATTTTGCTCGATTTACCGATCCCTAGGAAACCTCCGGTTTTGTCGATAACTTTATTATCAATCAGTTCCCGCCTTGTTCCAATGGCGTACCAGGCTGTGTTGAGCTGTTCGGTTTGGCTTTGAATTTTTACACTCATCTCAACCTTTTCCTCCATTAGCGTATCGATGCGCGCATTTAGCTGGGTTACCGTAAAGTTAAGTTGGGTAAGATTTTCCTTAAGCTGTTCAATTTCATGTTCCTTTTCCTCAAGCTGTTGGGTAACATTGGCAATCATTCGCTCAAACTCAGCCACCTTAAGGTTAGCTTCTTTCAGCTTTTTTCGTAGTGCCGCAATGGTTTGGCGGTTCTTATCCATCAGCATGTTGATGGTTTGGATATCCTCATCAATTTGTTGGCGCACATCGGGCTTTAGCTCACTACCAGCAATAGCATTCTTGCTAATGGTTTGCTCCTTCTGCTTAATAACGCTCAGGTTTTGCTCAATCTCACCCATAAAGGCGAAAAACTGATTAATGGTAGAATCTTTAATTCTTGCCTCGTTGCGTAAGGCTTCGTTTTCCTTGGTTAGTAGTTCAATCTTTTTTTTGCTTGAACCATCGCACGATACCAGCAAATAGGCAAACGTAATTACAATAGCTACTCTTGCTATACCCTGTGCTTTCATATGTGTAAAATAATTGGTTTGAAGTGTGCAATTTAGGTAAAACTTTGTTTAGTTGAGTTTTAGGGAGCAGGAATTTTGGGAATAAACTGTATAGCATAAAATTTTTATGAATCACTACTGTTCTGCTAAAGTTTTTTGGTATTTGTCATGCTGAGC
>JAGPEQ010000009.1:0-10387 GCA_018056955.1 Bacteroidales bacterium
GGTTTTTGCCAATACCAACTTTGAATTTCTAACCCCCTCGGAGGCTTCACAGAAGCATCAACCCGTGGCTCTGCTTCACGTTCCACACCCCATCTCCTGGGCCGATGAGGAACGTGACCTTACGGCATGGCTTGGTAATGAACTGCAGGATAGCGCTTTCAATGAGCTTTACAACCTAGCCGATATGGTTGAAAAAATTGACGACCCCAACATCAAACGCGACTGGCTTTACCTGCAAACCAGCGACCATTTCTACTACATGTGCACCAAATGGTTCAGCGATGGCGACGTACATAAATACTTTAACCCATACGACACTCCATACGAGGCATTCATAAACTTTATGAATGTTCTTAGCGATTTCATCATAAGGCTTAAAAGCAAGCTGATTGAAGAACCAGCTGAAACCGAAAAGATTGACAATCCCGAAGAGGCTATCAAACTCATTGAATTATATCAGGGAAAAATTAATGAACTTCAGGCCGTGCTGAAAGCTAAAGAAGTTAAGCCAAAAACAACAAAATCAGCAAAGCCTAAGCCTACCAAAACTTCAACCACCCAGGAATCGGTAAAAAAAGCTACCTCAAAGACTGTCAAAACAGAAACCCCAAAATCCATGAAAGCCAAGCCGGTAGGTAAAACTGAAGTTCCGAAGACTACGGTCAAGAAAACTGAAGCATCGGCATCCAAAGCTAAAGCAGCAACTGCCAAAGCTAAAACAACAACTGCTAAAGCTAAAACATCAGCAACTAAGAGCAAAGCCGTTAAGGAGAAAAAGGAAAGCACTACACCCCGAAAATCTACCGGGAAAAACAAAACTAAATAAAGGTTCAAAGTATGAAGGATAAATTACTGAAGCCCGACTACCTATTCGAGGTAAGCTGGGAAGTTTGTAACAAGGTAGGTGGAATACATACCGTTGTTTCCACTAAGGCTTCGTTGCTGGAGGATGAACTTAAAAACAACTACATCACCATTGGCCCCGATATCATCAAAGATACAGAACGCAACTTTGAGTTTACTGAAGATCCCAACCTTTTTAAAGCATGGAAAAGTCAAGCTTTATCGGAAGGTATCTCAGTGAGAGTCGGGCGATGGAATATACCCTGCAAGCCGATTGCTATACTGGTAAACTTTTCAGGCTTAATATCACAAAAAGATACGATATTCAAGCTGCTTTGGGAACGTTTTAAACTCGATTCCATTACCGGACAATGGGACTACATTGAGCCAGCCCTTTTTGGTTATGCTGCCGGAAAAGTAATTGAGAGTTTCACAAACTTCAACCTGAGCCTACGCCACAGGGTGGTTGCCCAATTCCATGAATGGATGACAGGCGCTGGACTCCTTTACCTAAAGCAAAATTCACCTCAAATAGGAACAGTATTCACCACCCATGCCACTGTTTTAGGACGTAGTATTGCCGGTAATGGCATCCCACTATACAGCAATATCGATAAGTATAATCCCGATCATAAAGCCAAGGAATTTAACGTTGTAGCCAAGCACTCCCTTGAATCGATTGCTGCCAAGGAAGCCGATTGTTTTACCACTGTAAGCGAAATTACAGCTCAGGAATGCAAGTATTTTCTTGGCAATGAGGTTGATCTTATTACTCCTAACGGTTTCGATGGCTCCTTTATCCCTAAACCCGAAGAGGAGTTTAAGCTAAGGAAACTTGAAGGCAAAATAAAGTTTTACGAAGTTGCCGAAGCTATGCTCTCGCACGATGTGGCAAAGGATAGCTTAGTGATTGGCATCAGCGGGCGTTACGAGTTCAAGAATAAAGGAATTGATGTTTTCCTGGATGCGCTTGCAAAGCTAAACCGCGAAAATAACCTTGAAAAGGAGGTACTTGCATTCCTGTTGATTCCTGCAGGTCATCACGGACCCAGGAAAGATGTATTCCATAATCTACGCGATGGGAAGGAAAGCGATAACTACATCAAACTTGATGATACGCACGTTACACACTACCTCAACGATCCCGAATCCGAGATAATACTAAAACGGATTCGTGCACTGGGACTAAACAATGCTTCCACCGATAAGGTTAAAGTATTCTGGGTCCCCTGTTACCTCAACGGAAACGATGGTATTTTTAATAAGCCATACTACGATTTGCTCATAGGGATGGATATCACTGTTTTCCCATCGTACTATGAACCCTGGGGTTATACACCGCTTGAAAGTTTAGCCTTTAGAGTTCCTACAATTACCACAACCCTTGCGGGTTTTGGCGATTGGATCAATAAGCATTACAATAACCCCAAGGATGCCATTAGAATAATTCACCGTACCGACGATAATGACCCCGAAGTGGTTGAGCAAATTGCTTTAACCATCGACTACATCATGAAACTCGACAACAACAAGAAGTTGAATCTAGCCCATAATGCCGACGAGATATCGCGCGTTGCCCTTTGGGAAAACTTTATTGACTACTACTTTCAAGCATACGACAAAGCCCTTAAGGTTGTAGGCGATCGCACACAAATGTACATGGAGTTTGAACGGCAAGAGGTTTTGCCTACAGTTGAGCGGAAATTCAAACAGTATCAACCCAACTGGGTTAGGTTGATAATCCAAAAACGCTTACCGGAAAAACTAAAACCCCTCGATGAAATTTCACGTAACCTATGGTGGTCCTGGAATACCGATGCCAAAGAAATATTTGAAACAATTGATAAGGACTTGTGGAACGAATGCGAGCACAACCCCATTCAGTTCCTGGAAAGAATAAGTTTACCCCGCTTCCAGGAATTAGAAAACGATACTGCGTTTGTCGATAAACTTCAATCGGTTTACCTGAAGTTTACCTCATACATGATGAAACGCTACGAGCGAAAAGGCCCCCGAATTGCATACTTCAGCATGGAGTTTGGCCTGCACAGCTCACTTAAACTTTACTCAGGAGGTCTTGGTGTACTAGCAGGCGACTACCTGAAAGAGGCTTCGGACCGCAATATCGATATGGTTGGTATAGGCCTTTTATACCGGTATGGATATTTCACACAAAACCTTTCCGCTTCCGGCCAACAGGTTGCTGTTTACGACCAGCAAAACTTTACCCAGAGCGTTGCCACCCCTGTGCGTAACGAAAACGGCAAGTGGATCACCGTTAAGGTGGCATTCCCTGGACGCGATGTATTCGTCCGGGTTTGGAAAGTTGAAGTGGGGAGAACCGACCTTTACCTCCTGGACACCGACTTTGAGGATAACCAGCCCCTTGACCGTACCATCACTCACCACCTTTACGGTGGCGACTTGGAAAACCGGTTTAAGCAGGAAATGATTCTTGGTATAGCGGGCATTAGAACCTTAAACGAATTAGGAATTACCCCCGATATCTACCACATCAACGAGGGTCATGCCGCATTTATTGGGCTAGAACGTTTACGCCGTTACATTGTAGAAGAAAAACTATCATTCCCTGAAGCTTTGGAACTTGTTAGGGCCTCGAGCCTTTTCACTACCCATACACCTGTTCCTGCCGGCCACGATGCCTTCCCTGAAGAGTTAGTACGAACCTACATGGCTCATTACCCAGAAAGGTTAAAAATAACCTGGGATCAATTCATGGATTTAGGCCGAATGACCCCTGGCGACACAACCGAGCGTTTTTCAACGAGCCATCTAGCCATAAGGCTCTCGCAAGAGGTTAACGGGGTTAGCTGGCTCCATGGCGAGGTTAGCCGTAAAATGTTTGCCGGCATGTGGCCCTGCTACTTCCCCAATGAACTTCATATAAGCTATGTAACTAACGGGGTTCACTTTCCTACATGGACTGCCCGTGAATGGAAAGCAATACTGGAAGATAGTTCTGACAGTTCTGAATTGGGCTACACACTTCCTAACTGGAACGCAATTGAGAACTTGCCCGATAATAAGATATGGGATATTCGAAACAAGCTAAGGAAACGCCTTATCAAACTAATTAACAAGCGGTTAAATAATCCGAACCTGGTTAGGTTTGAAAGCCCACGTCAGGTTATTGAGATACAAGAAAAGCTGAACGACAAGATACTTACCCTAGGTTTTGCCCGCCGATTTGCCACCTACAAAAGGGCATGGTTGCTATTTAAGGATCAGGATAGGTTAGCGGAACTAGTCAACAACCCCCAACGACCTGTTCAAATCTTTTTTGCTGGCAAAGCCCACCCACACGATAAAGCCGGCCAGGATTTAATCAAGAAGATTATTGAAATATCCAAGCAACCACGTTTCCTTGGCAGAATAATCTTCCTGCAAAACTACGATATGGAACTGGCCCGACGAATGGTACAAGGTGTTGATGTTTGGCTCAACACCCCCACCCGTCCCATGGAAGCTTCAGGAACCAGCGGTCAAAAAGCCGTAATGAATGGAGTGCTTCACTTTAGCGTTCTGGATGGATGGTGGGTTGAAGGCTACCGCGAGAATGCCGGTTGGGCACTACCAATGGAACCCACATACCCCCAAGAGGAGTTCCAGGACGAACTCGATGCTGAACTCATCTATACCATACTTGAGAATGAGGTTGTACCCGCATTCTATGAGCGCACCGCCGACGATGTCCCTCAAAAGTGGATTTCGTTTATCAAAAAGTCCATGACCCAAGTGGCATCGAACTTTACAACGCTTAGAATGATAAACGACTACCAAAACCGGTTTTACAACAAGCTATACTATAGGTTTAATGAGCTATCCGAAAACGATTTTGAGGAAGCCAAACAGATTTCCGCATGGAAACGCCGCATTACTCGTAGCTGGGACGAGATTGAAGTGATACGGGTTAAACAGTTTGACATGAACCGTGAACCCATATTGCTGGGTAATGAGTATGAGGCTGAAGTTGTTCTCGATTTGGGTTCACTTGCCCCCGATGAAATAGGGGTAGAGCTTGTGGTTGCCGACCTTATTGAGAACCAACAAGTAACCGTTAAGCGTGTTCATGAATTTGAACTTGCTGGAATTGAAGGCTCAAGAGCTACTTACAGGTTAAAACTGATCCCCGTTGAACCCGGTGCGTTTGAGTGTGGTATTAGAATTTTCCCAAAAAACCCACTACTGCCCCACCGCATGGATTTTTGCTTGGTTCGATGGATATAATGGAAAAACCGCATTGGGGAAAAGGTTAATGCAAGCCTTTTCCCCTTACCAAAAGTTTACGTCGGTTCGTCAATGCTTTTTATGCTTTGGTCAACAAGAAAAATATCATGAACAATAATATTACTTTGAAACAATAAATTTTTGCAAATTAGCATGTGAGTAAGCACAAGCCTAACATGATTATTATTCAACGTCCAAATCAAACGCGCCGTAAGGAATTAGCACTTACCTTAGGCTTTTTTGATGGCGTTCACCTTGGACACCGCGAGCTAATCCAAACAGTAGTTCACGATGCCGAAATCATGGGTTTGGAATCGGCTGTGCTAACTTTCTGGCCACACCCCAGACTTGTCCTCCATAAAGATCCTGAGAAACTTCGTTTCCTTAACACGCTTAACGAGAAAGCTAAAATAATTGCCAAGTTTGGAATAGACTATTTTATTGTTCAGGAATTTTCCCGGGATTTTTTCAATTTGGATGCCACCGATTTCATCAAATTGCTGGTTTACGAATATAAGGTTAAGCATTTTGTAATTGGTGCCGATCATCGCTTTGGAAAAGGTGGATCAGGCGATTCAGACCTTTTGAATAAACTTTCTGGCGAAATGGGTTTCACCGTGAAAGTGATCCCATCGCAAAGAATTGAAGGAATTGATGTTAGCTCCACAAAGATACGCGAAGCGCTCCTAACTGGAAACCTTGAACTGGCAAACCAGATGCTGGGTTACCCATACCTTATAACCGGTGCTGTTCAATCCGGTAATCAGCTTGGACGAAGAATCGGTTTCCCCACTGCCAACATTCGTCCAAACGACCCTCTTAAGCTTATTCCCAAGGAAGGGGTATATGCAGTGGTTGTTAACGCCAACGACACCATTTACAAGGGAATGCTTAACATTGGTTTTAGACCAACAGTTGGTACTGACAACAAGCAAACTATTGAAGTAAACATTTTCGATTTTGAGGAAGACCTTTACAATTCAGGCATTGAGGTTGCCCTTGTCGCCCGGTTAAGGGACGAAAAACGTTTTGCCTCCGTTGAACTCTTGAAAGAGCAACTTGTTATTGATAAACAGAATGCCCTGGAAGCCTTAAAGAACGAAAAAGTTGAACGTTATCAAAACTTATTCCTAACTTTACGGCCCGAAAGGAATAATAACCAATAAAATCAATATTAATGGAACAAGTAATTCAGGCTACCTTACCCTACAAGGTTAAGGATATCGCATTGGCAGAATGGGGAAGGAAAGAAATCACTATTGCCGAAAAGGAAATGCCGGGACTAATGTCGCTTCGTAAGAAGTACGGTCCTCACAAGCCCCTTAAAGGGGCACGCATTACCGGTTCGCTCCACATGACCATACAAACCGCTGTACTTATTGAAACCCTTGTAGAACTGGGAGCACAGGTTCGTTGGGCAAGTTGCAACATTTTCTCAACTCAGGATCATGCTGCAGCAGCCATAGCAGCTGCAGGCATACCTGTATTTGCATGGAAAGGAGAAACACTTGAAGAGTACTGGTGGTGTACCGCGCAGGCTCTTTCGTTCCCCGAAGGTAAAGGCCCAAACCTCATTGTTGACGATGGTGGCGATGCTACACTCCTTGTACATTGGGGTTACAAAGCCGAGAACGACAAGTCGTTCCTCGATAGGGTGCCATCGTCGCACGAAGAAAAGGTTATACTCTCACTACTCAAAGATATTTTGGCTAAAGAGCCTAACAAGTGGCATAACCTGGTGAAGGAACTTAAAGGTGTTTCGGAAGAAACTACTACCGGGGTTCATCGCCTTTACCAAATGCTTGAGCGTAAAGAACTACTTATACCCGCCATAAATGTTAACGACTCGGTTACCAAGAGTAAGTTCGACAACCTCTATGGGTGCCGCGAATCGCTTGCCGATGGCATTAAGCGGGCAACCGATGTTATGATTGCCGGTAAGGTTGTTGTGGTATGCGGTTACGGCGATGTAGGAAAGGGTTGTGCTCACAGCATGCGCTCCTACGGCGCCCGTGTGATTGTAACTGAAATTGATCCCATATGCGCCCTTCAGGCTGCCATGGAAGGTTTTGAGGTGAAAACAGTTGAGGACACTCTCGATGAGGGTAATATCTACGTTACCGCTACAGGCAACTGCGATGTTATTACTCTTGAGCATATGCAACGCATGAAGGATCAAGCCATTGTTTGCAATATCGGCCATTTTGACAACGAGATTCAAATGGATAGGCTCAACTCCCAAAAGGATGTTAAGCGCATCAATATTAAGCCACAGGTGGATCAGTACACATTCCCCGATGGCCACTCCATTTTTATCCTGGCCGAAGGCCGACTGGTTAACCTTGGCTGCGCCACAGGCCATCCCAGCTTTGTGATGAGCAACAGTTTCTCCAACCAAACCCTTGCACAAATTGAGCTCTGGACTAAAAACCTACCTGTTGATGTGTACCGACTTCCCAAACACCTCGACGAGGAAGTTGCTCGCTTGCACCTTGAGCAAATTGGTGTTAAACTAACCCAGTTGAGCCCAAAACAAGCGGAATATATTGGTGTTAAACCCGAAGGACCATACAAACCCGAACATTACCGATACTAAACAATTAGAACTGCCGGGAACCTCCGGCAGTTTTTCTATCCTTTTGCTCTAGTAATTAACTTTATTGCTCCCATAATCTTTTCATATCCTGCGCGTTCAAGCGGAGTATTGCCAAATTTATAAGTAAATTCACTCTCGCTAAGACTTGAAAGTTCGGCAACTTTAATCCCACTAAAAATATGGGTTTCCTGATCAACTCCATTAACCCGCACAGCCTTGCTGTTCCATGGGCAAACCTCCTGACAGATGTCGCAGCCAAAACACCATCCTTTTAGGTTGCTCACCTCATCATCGGCAATCAACTGTTTACGCTCAATAGTTAAGTACGATATGCACTTCCGCGCATCTACAGTACCCGGGGCAACTATAGCACTATTGGGGCAGGCGTCCATGCATCGGGTACAAGAGCCACACCCATCTCGCTCCAGGTGAATGGTTGGCTCAATTTCAATATCAACAATAAGTTCCCCAATAAAAACGTAGGAACCTAAGTTCCTGTTAATAAGGTTCGAGTTCTTCCCAATCCATCCCAACCCAGCACGAACTGCCCACTCACGCTCCATTACCGGCGCAGAATCAACAAATGCTCGTCCATTTATTTCACCATAGCTTTTCCGCATTCTGTTCAACAACTCCCAGAGCATTTTTTTCATCAGAAAATGGTAATCAACCCTGCAGGCATAACGAGCAATTCGGGGGGATTGTATGTTAACAGGCACATCGCCTGTATTGTACGAAAGTAAAACACTTATCACCGATTTCGCCCCTGGAACCAACATGGTAGGATCAAGCCTAAGGTCAATATTCCGCTCCATGTAGGCCATGGTTGCATGGTACTGATTATGCAACCACTTGAAGTATACCCCTTCAAGATTATCCAAGTTTTCGGCCCGACTCACCCCACAAGCATGAAAACCAACACCTAGCGCAATACTGATAATATCTTCAGCCTTTACCATCGGTAAGTATTTGCAAATACAAAGATTGTTAAATAGAATCGAAATTTAGCTTTTTTACTTAACTTGGTAAAAATTTGACATATTAGTATGATTGAGTTTGATATTGAAACGGAATATATTCAGCTGGATAAGCTACTCAAGGCGTGCCGCCTTGTTTATAGCGGTGGCGAAGCCCACCAGCTTGTTGACGAAGGTCTTGTTAAACTGAACGGTACAGTTGAAACCCGGCGGAGAGCAAAAATAAGACCTGGCGACAAGGTTCAGGTTGGTTCTGAAACAATAGTGGTAAAAACAAAAAAATAGATGTTATGGAAAAAAGAGTATCTTTTCTTTTGCTGGTAATGCTGGCAATATCAGTTATTGGCTGTGGCACAAAAAAGTCAAATGAGTACGCAAATCTCGAATCGATTAGTTCAAATCGGAGTGAAGCCTTTACCGAAACGGTTGTTGATGATATTGCAGCTCCTGTAGCAAAAAGTGTTGCTGCGGTTGATATTGAGCCAAAAGTAATTAAAACAGCCAATGTTAGCATTGAGGTAGCCGATTACCTAAAATCGCGCCAAAAAGTAGATTCAATTGTGGCCAAGCATAAAGGCTTTGTAACTAACGAAGCATTCCAAGAAACCGATACCCAAAAAAGTAACAGCATAACCATTAGGGTACCGGCTCAAAACTTTGACCATCTACTTAGCGATATTGCTACTATTGCCAAAAGAGTCGATTACCAGAATATATATACCCAGGATGTAACCGAAGAGTATTTCGATGTTAAAACACGCTTGGAGAACAAGCAGGAAGTTGAAAGAACCTACAGGAAACATCTGCGCGAGGCAAAGAACATTGAGGATATTCTGAAGATTGAGAACAAGTTGGCCGAAATCCGTTCCGAAATTGAATCGGCTCAGGGAAGGTTAAAGTATATCGACAATCAGGTTAACCTAAGCACCGTGTCGTTATATCTGTACCAGAAATTGGAATACAAATATATCCCTGAGCAATTGCCTGGGTTCTGGCAAAGGGTAAAAGAAGGATTCCATTGGGGATGGAAAGGTTTTCTTTGGTTCCTAATCCTTCTGGTTAAGCTTTGGCCACTCTGGCTAGTTGGTGCTATTGCATATTTTACAGTTATTCTAATTGAAAAGCAGATAAAAAGTCGCAAAAAGAAGGAAAAGAAGGCTAAGAAACTGCAAAAAAAGGCCAAGCAAACCGATGAAACCGTCATGTAACGGGTAACCCTTTTGGCTTGAAATACAGCGTTGAATTAGACTGCCCTGCAGAAAAAATTGCAAATAACCTTAAAACTATTTTGCGAATAAAAAATTTACTTATTTTTGCAGTGCTAAAAAAAATTGCATTACCTGCTGAAACATGCTAGAATGCTGCATATTGAAGCAAGTGGCAATTTAAAATAGTGATGGCGAGGTAGCTCAGTTGGTTAGAGCGTCCCGATTTTATGGGGAAGGTCGCCGGTTCGAAATGTAAACGTTCTTTTTTGAAATATAAGTTAGTTGGCGAGGTAGCTCAGTTGGTTAGAGCGCATGATTCATAATCATGAGGTCGCCGGTTCAATCCCGGCTCTCGCTACAAAGTCGAAAAGCCCGTAAACAGTGAGTTTGCGGGCTTTTTTATTTTTAACCTTTACCAATAGTAACCTAGTTCCCCCTGTGGGTAGCTCAGTTGGTCAGAGCGTCCCGATTTCATCGGGAAGGTCGCCGGTTCAATCCCGGCTCTCGCTACAAAG
>JAGPEQ010000009.1:10487-14749 GCA_018056955.1 Bacteroidales bacterium
TGCGGGCTTTTTTATTTTTAACCTTTACCAATAGTAACCTAGTTCCCCCTGTGGGTAGCTCAGTTGGTCAGAGCGTCCCGATTTCATCGGGAAGGTCGCCGGTTCAATCCCGGCTCTCGCTACAAAGCCGAAAAGCCTGTAAACAGTGAGTTTGCGGGCTTTTTTATTTTTAACCTTTACCAATAGTAACCTAGTTCCCCCTGTGGGTAGCTCAGTTGGTCAGAGCGTCCCGATTTCATCGGGAAGGTCGCCGGTTCAATCCCGGCTCTCGCTACAAAGTCGAAAAGCCCGTAAACAGTGAGTTTGCGGGCTTTTTTATTTTCAACCTTTACCAATAATAACCCAGTTCCCCCTCTGGGTAGCTCAGTTGGTTAGAGCGTCCCGATTTCATCGGGAAGGTCGCCGGTTCAATCCCGGCTCTCTCTACAAAGCCGAAAAGCCCGTAAACAGTGAGTTTGCGGGCTTTTTTGTTTTTAACCTTTACCAATAGTAACCTAGTTCCCCCCTGTGGGTAGCTCAGTTGGTTAGAGCATCCCAGACTCATAGGAAAGTCGCTGGTTAGGAATGTAAACGTTCTTATTTGAGATATTAGTTAGTTGACGAGGTAGCTCAGCCAGTCAGAGCGTCCCGATTTCATCGGGAAGGTCGCCGGTTCAATAGGAGTCATAGAGGTTATAATATCACTTACTTTAACATCAAGGTACTTGGCCACAACGGATTGCGCCCTCTTAAATAGGCTAACAATTTCTTTGTTTATTAACAACCTATTGTTAATAAATACCTTCAAAACATTGGCATAAGTATTGCATTTTATTTTTAAATTGCTTATGCTAAGTTCAAGAATTGGTATGAGCAGAGCGTAAATTTAAAACATTCAAGTATGAAAGGGACAGTAAGTACTAATCAAAAGGTTGAACTTGAGTATCAGGTTAACACCTCTCCTGGTGTGCTTTTTAAAAGGTTAAGCACCCCCCATGGTTTATCGGAATGGTTTGCTAACGATGTAAACCTTTCAGGGAATGTGTTCACTTTCATCTGGGACGGAGATACCAAAAAAGCTGAATTGGTTGATAAAAAGGAAAATAAGTTTGTTAAGTTTCGATGGATTACTGAGCAGAATGAGGCTGGCCACCATTTTGCTTTTAAACTTACAAAAGATGAACTCACCGGCGAGGTATCGCTTACCGTAATTGAAGAGGTTAATGAGGAGGAGGATATCGATGAGGTTGTTTCACTCTGGAACTACCAAATTGGTGAACTCAAACGGCTGATTGGGGCATAAGCTAAATATAACATCTATCACTTTCAAGGAAAAACATTACATTTGTGATGTTTTTCCTTAATTTTTAATCCGTGAAAACACTTCATCGTTTTATCCTGAAATCGTATATTGGCCCGCTAGTAATGACATTTTTCATTACTATGTTCGTACTGCTCATGCAGTTTCTCTGGAAGTATATCGACGATTTGGTTGGGAAAGGGCTGAGCTGGAATGTTATTGCAGAACTTCTTTTATACGCATCGGCAGGACTTTTGCCCATGGCATTGCCACTTGCAACCCTACTCGCCTCGCTTATGACCATGGGCAACCTAGGGGAGAATAATGAGCTGCTTGCCATGAAATCGGCAGGAATCTCACTACCCCGGATACTTACTCCACTTATAGTACTTACCATTTTTATTAGCGTTGGCGCATTCTTTTTCTCAAACAATGTTCTGCCCTACACAAACCTTAAAATATCGACACTGCTCTACTCGGTTAAGCAACAAAAACCAGAACTTATAATAAAGGAAGGGGTTTTTACCAACCTGATTGAAGGATACAGTATAAAAGTAGGCGACAAAGACCCAAATACCGGATTAATGCGCCGAATCCTTATTTACGATCACAGCAAGGACGAAGAAAACACTACCGTTACCTACGCCGATTCCGGTTACATGAAACCCACTGCCGATCAAAAGTTTTTGGTAGCCACACTCTATAGCGGTAATAGCTACAAGGAGGTTAGGGATAATCGTAAGCCCCGTTACAGCTATAAGGAAAAACTCCCAGCCCAGAAGCAAACCTTTGAAAAGGAAGTAATCATATTTGAACTAAAAGGTTTTGAACTTCAGCGTGCCGATGAGAGTTTTTTCAAGGACAGCTACCAAACCCAAAATATTGCCCAGCTAGAAAAAACGGAGGATTCACTTTCCAAAGCATTTAACACTCAAATAGAATCATTCTCGCAACATGTAATCAGGAGTAGTATCTTCCGAAATCCATACTGGGGCCGTCGCCAAAACGATGCTAAAGTCACACGTAGTTTGAATGTTGATTCCCTTTACAATACACTACCTCCCGTAGAAAAAATTTCGGCACTGGAGCGTGCCATGGAATTTGCCCGCTCAACCAAGAGCTATGTCTCATCGTCAAAGGATGAATTTTTCTATAAACAAAAGTATATTGCCAGGCATATGATTGAATGGCACCGAAAATTCACCCTTGCATTTGCATGCTTTGTATTCTTTTTCATAGGCGCACCACTTGGGGCCATAATCAGGAAAGGCGGATTGGGTACACCTGTTGTGATTTCGGTTCTTTTCTTCATTATCTACTACATCATAAACATTACCGGCGAAAAGTTTGCTCGCGAGCTTTACTGGAACCCCTTTATGGGCATGTGGATTTCATCGTTTATTCTTCTTCCCCTAGGGATATTCCTCTCTTACAAGGCAACAACCGATTCAGTGATCATGAATGCAGATTTCTACATTGAAAAGGTTAAAAAGCTGTTTAGCTTTAGCACGACAAGAAAGAAGCATACCGAATTATCGCCTAAAACCGAATAAATTTTAAATGCGAATCCTTATAATTTCACACAAACCACCCTACCCCAGTGTTGACGGAGGAACACTGGCAACCCTTAATATGTGCCTAGGGCTAGCCAAAGCAGGCAATAATGTAACCGTACTAACCTTAAGTACCCAAAAGCACCCAAGCTCACTGGAAATAATTCCAAATGAGATTAAAGCTCTTATTAACTTTGAAATACTTCACGTTAATATTAAAACAACCCTTTTAGGATACATCCTCAACTTCATTTTTTCGCTTCGCCCCTATAACATTGAGCGATTCATAAGTACCCCCTTTAAAAGGTTAATAAGAAAAATTCTTCTGAACGAGTATTTTGATGTTGTTCAGCTTGAGGGTTTATACCTTTACCCATACATTAGTACCATTCGCAGTCATTTTAGGGGAACCCTTTCGCTTAGGAGCCATAATGTGGAGCATCATATTTGGCTAAAACTTGCCGAAAACGAGACCAATAAGCTCAAAAGGTTCTATTTTAGGATTCTTGCCAAACGTTTGGCCAGGGTTGAATCGAACATTTCAAGTAAGGTTGATGCCCTTGTAGCTATAGCTGAGCCCGACAGGCAATGGTTTGTGGAAAATAATTTTAACAAACCAACAATTACTATCCCCGCTGGGTACTTAAAGGAGGAGGTTGCAGAAGATATTGAGCCTGTTGACTTCCCATCAATATGTTACATAGGCGCATTGGATTGGTTGCCAAATACAGAAGGTTTAAATTGGTTTATCAACTGGGTTTGGCCACGTATTCAATCGGAAATTCCTGAGATAGAGTTTCATATTGCCGGACGAAACGCCTCAGAGGAACTGGCAGAAAGACTTATTACCGAGCGCAACATCATTTTTCATGGCCAGGTAGCCAATTCATCTACTTTTCTGAGTAGATGCCCAATAATGGTCGTACCTCTACTCTCAGGTAGTGGAATTCGGATTAAAATTATTGAGGGCATGTACCTGCAAAGAGCCATTGTTGCCACAAGTATGGCTGTTAAGGGTATTGATATCAAGCACAACGAGCACATTCTCATAGCCGATTCGCCCGATGAATTTGCCAAAGCGGTATGCTCGCTAATCTACAACCCCGACCTAGGAAAGAAAATTGCGCATAACGCCATGGAATTTGCTCAAAACAACCTCGATGCTATTGTGCTAGCCGAAAAACTTACCCAGTTTTACAAACAACTTGAGGGATGATGCTCCATTTTCTTTTCTGGCTAACAATTGGTATAGTTCTTTACACATACTGCATATACTTACTGGTACTTTGGATATTATGTGTAAAACGGGAAAAAAACAATTCACCTGAAAACAATATTAGTCAACTTCCGGAAGTGACCATCGTTATTGCCGCACATAACGAGGAAAAATACATATTAGCAAAATATCAAAACACCCTAGCCCTGAACTA